>NZ_JAJNRE010000018.1:0-47467 GCF_022228025.1 Halorhodospira sp. 9622
CTCAAGCTCGCCGGGCACCTGGCCGAGCGCGGCAAGGGGCGGGGTAAGGGGGCCGAGCCGGGCACCGGCACCTTGCTGATCTTCGACGAGCCCACCACCGGGCTGCACTTCAGCGACTGCCAGGTCCTCCTCGACGCCTTCCAGCGGTTGGTGGACGCTGGCTACAGCCTGTTGGTCATCGAGCACAACCTGGATCTGATCGCCAACGCCGACTGGATCCTCGACCTCGGCCCGGAGGGCGGTGAGGGCGGCGGCCGGCTGCTGGCCAGTGGTACGCCGGCGCAGCTGGCGGCCTCCGCCACGGCGACCGGGCGTGCCCTGGCCGACTACGGCACCGGTCTGGAGGAGGACGCGGGGCCCCTGGCGCCCCCGGCCGTGGCCGAGGCGGCAGCGCCGTATGCCGTGGACGCTCCGGCCGCGATCGAGGTGCACCAGGCCCGCGAGCACAACCTGCGCAACATCGACGTGGCCATCCCCCGGGATCGATTGACCGTGGTCACCGGGGTGTCCGGCTCCGGGAAGTCGACCCTGGCCTTCGATATCCTCTTCGCCGAGGGCCAGCGCCGTTACCTGGAGTCGCTCAACGCTTACGCCCGACAGCTGGTGCAGCCGGCCTCGCGTCCGGACGTCGGCGCGGTGACCGGCATCCCGCCGGCGGTGGCCATCGAGCAGCGCACCAGCCGAGGCGGATACCGCTCCACGGTGGCGACACTCACCGAGATCTACCACTACCTGCGCCTGCTCTACCTGCGTCTCGGCGTGCAGTACTGCCCGGAGTGCCAGGTCGCCATCGAGGCGCAGACGCCGGAGGGCATCGCCGCGCGGTTGCTGCGCGAACACCGTGGGCAGCGGATGGCCTTCTACGCCCCCCTGGTGGTCGCGCGCAAGGGGATCTACAAGGAATTGGCGGCCTGGGCGGCCGGCCGCGGATACGAGCAGTTGCGTGTGGACGGTGAACTCCAGCCCACGGCGCAGTGGCCGCGGCTGGACCGCTACCGGGAGCACGACATCGATCTGCCCCTGGGCAGCATCGAGATCCGGGCCGATGTCGAGGCGGATCTGCGCGAGCGCCTCAAGGAGGCCCTGGATCACGGCAACGGGACCGTGCGCATCGCCCCGTTGGACGGCAGCGGCGCCGACGCCGAGCGGGTCTGGTCCACGCGCCGGGCCTGCCCGGCCTGCGGGCAGGGCTTCGCCGAGCCGGATCCGCGGCTGTTCTCGTTCAACGCCCGCCACGGCTGGTGCAGCGGCTGCCACGGCACCGGGCTGCTGGTCCGCGACCCGGACGAGGCCGAAGAGGCGGAGCTGGAGGCAGCCCGGGTCTGTCCGGCCTGCCAGGGCGGGCGGCTGAACCCCGTGGCCCGGGCCGTGCGCTTCCACAGCCGGAGCATCACCGAGGTGACCGCCGACTCCGTGGCCGAGCTCCGGCCCTGGCTCGAGGCGCTGACCCTCGACGAGCGCGAGACCGCCATCGGCGCAGACGTCATCGCCGAGATCGGCGCGCGGCTGGCCTTCCTGGAGCGGGTCGGGCTCGGCTACCTGTCGCTGGATCGCGCCGCGCCGACCCTCTCCGGCGGCGAGGCGCAGCGCATCCGCCTGGCGGCGAGCCTGGGTGCCGGCCTGCAGGGCGTCTGTTACGTGCTCGATGAGCCGACCATCGGCCTCCACGCCCGCGACAACGCCATGCTCCTCGGCGCTCTGCGCGAGCTGGCCGAGGCCGGCAACACCGTGGTGGTGGTCGAGCACGACGAGGAGACCATTCGCGCCGCCGGGCACCTGATCGACCTCGGCCCCGGTGCCGGCCGCCACGGCGGGCGTGTGGTCGCCGAGGGGGACCTGGCAGCCCTGACCGGCAACACCGAGTCGCTGACCGGCCGGGTCCTCGCCGAACCGCCGCGCCATCCCACGCGGGAGCGCCGCAGCCAGGAGGTGGCGGGGCAGCTTACGGTCACCGGCGCCCACCGCCACAACCTGCAGCGGGTGGATGTGGCGCTGCCGCTTGGTCGCCTGATCGGGGTCACCGGCGTCTCGGGCTCCGGCAAATCGAGCCTGGTCCGCGAGGTGATCGAGCCCAGCGTCCGTGCCCGGCTCGCCCGTAAGCGCGGCGCGGCCCTACCGGAGCCCACCGGGTGTCAGGCGCTGGCCGGCACCGAGCACCTGCGGCGGGTCCTGGAGGTGGATCAGACCCCCATCGGCCGTACCCCCCGCTCCTGCCCGGCGACCTACGTGGGGATCTGGGATCCCATCCGCCGGCTCTTTGCCGGCACGGAAGAGGCACGGCTGCGCGGCTGGAACGCGGCGCGCTTCTCTTTCAACACCAAGGGGGGGCGCTGTGAGGCGTGCAGTGGTCAGGGCGTAAAGACCGTGGAGATGAGCTTCCTGCCCGACGTGAAGGTCCCCTGCGAGGCGTGCGGCGGTACCCGGTTCGACGAGGAGACGCGCCAGGTCCGCTACGCCGGCCACAGCATCGACCAGGTGCTGGCGCTGAGCATCGAGGAGGCAGCGGGGTTCTTCAGCGCCCATCCGCGCATCCACCACGTCCTGCGTCTGCTCTGCGATGTGGGCCTGGGTTACCTGAGCCTGGGGCAGCCGAGCCCGACGCTCTCCGGCGGCGAGGCGCAGCGCCTGAAGCTGGTCACCGAGCTGGCCAAGGCCCGCCCGGTGGATGGCGGCCCGGCGCGGGGCAAGCAGGCGGCGCCGACGCTCTACCTGCTCGACGAGCCCACCGTGGGCCTGCACATCGCCGATGTGCAGCGGCTCACGGATGTCTTCCACGCCCTGGTTGATGCCGGCCACACGGTGGTGGTCATCGAGCACAACCTGGATGTGATCGCCGAGGCGGACCACGTCATCGACCTGGGCCCGGAGGGTGGGGACGCCGGCGGTCGTATCGTCGGGGCGGGCACGCCGGAGGCGGTGGCGGCAATGGAGACGCCCACCGGACAGGCCCTGCGGGCCTTCCTCGCCGAGCGGGGGGCGGGTACCGCCTAAGCGGTGCTTTCCCGGCGCTGCCGGGCCCGGCCGCAGGCGGCCGGCCCGGCAAGCCTCGGAGGGTTCAGGAACGCGCCTTGCGGAAGGCCTCGGCCAGCGCGGTGTTGGCGGCTGGCTCGGGCTTCTCGGTCTTGCGGCCCTTCTTCGCGCCACGCCCGGCGCCCTGGCCGGCGCCCTTGCTCTTGCCGCCCGAGGTGCCCTTGCCGCCGCCGGTGCCTTTGCTTGCGGCGCCCTTACGCCCGCCGTCGGCCCGCTCGGCGTTGGGGTCGTCGTCGAGGCGCATGGACAGGCCGATGCGCTGGCGCTCCAGGTCCACCTCCATGACCTTCACCTGAACGACGTCGCCGGTGCGGACCTTGTCGCGCGGGTCGCGGACGAACTCGTGGGCGAGGGCGGAGATGTGCACCAGCCCGTCCTGGTGGACGCCGATGTCGACGAAGGCGCCGAAGTTGGCGACGTTGGTCACCGTGCCCTCGAGCACCATCCCCGGCTCCAGGTCGTCGATCTTCTCCACCCCCTCGCGGAACGCCGCGGTGCGGAACTCCGGGCGCGGGTCGCGGCCCGGCTTGGCCAGCTCGCCGAGGATGTCGCGGACCGTCGGCTCGCCGAAGCGCTCATCGGTGTACGCCTTCGCATCCAGGGTGGCGAGAAAACCCTCATCGCCGATCAGCTCGCCCACGCTGCGGCCCGTCTCCGCGCAGATCCGCTCCACCACCGGGTAGGCCTCGGGGTGGACGGCGGAGGCGTCCAGCGGGTTGTCCCCCTGGGGGATGCGCAGGAAGCCGGCGGCCTGCTCGAAAGCCTTCGGACCGAGCCGGGGCACCTCCTGCAGGTCCTTGCGGGTGCGGAAGCGGCCGTTGTCGAAGCGGTGCTGGACGATCTTCTCGGCCAGGCCCGGACCCAGGCCGGAGACGCGGGCGAGCAGCGGCGCCGAAGCGGTATTGGCGTCCACGCCGACGGCGTTGACGCAGTCCTCGACCACCGCATCGAGCTTGCGCCCGAGGTGGCTCTGGTTGACGTCGTGCTGGTACTGGCCGACGCCGATGGACTTGGGCTCGATCTTCACCAGCTCGGCCAGCGGGTCCTGCAGGCGCCGGGCGATGGAGACCGCCCCGCGCAGCGAGACGTCCAGATCCGGCAGCTCCCGCGAGGCGTTCTCGGAGGCGGAGTAGACCGAGGCGCCGGCCTCGGAGACCACCACCTTGTGCAGGCCCAGCTCCGGGTGGCGCTTGATCAGCTCGCCGACCAGGGCGTCGGTCTCGCGGGAGGCGGTGCCGTTGCCGATGGCCACCAGCCCCACCTGGTGCTTGCGGGCGAGTTCGGCCAGGGTCTTCAGCGAGCCCTCGGGGTCCTTGTTGCGGCTGGTGAAGGGGTGGATGGTGGCGGTTTCGACCACGGCGCCGGTGGCGTCGATGACCGCTACCTTGACCCCGGTGCGCAGTCCCGGGTCGAGGCCGATGGTCGGGCGCGGGCCCGCCGGTGCGGCCAGCAGCAGGTCCTCCAAGTTGGCGCCGAAGACGCGGATCGCCTCCTCCTCGGACTGCTCGCGCAGCTGGCGCTTGAGCGCCAGGTCCAGGTGGGTGGAGAGCTTCGCCCGCCAGGCCAGGCGCACGGTGCGCGCCAGCCAGGCGTCGGCCGGCCGACCCCGGTCGGCGATGCCGAAACGCCGGGCGATGGCGGCCTCGCCGACGCTCGGCTCGTCGCTCTCGCCCCGCGCCTCGGCGTCGGACCAGGCGATCTCCAGCCGCAGGATCTCCTCACTCTGCCCGCGCAGCATGGCCAGGGCGCGGTGGGAGGGGATCTTGCGCAGCGGTTCGGCGTGCTCGAAGTAGTCCCGGAAGCGGGCGCCGTCCTTCTCCTTGCCCGCGGCCACGCGGCTGACCAGGTAGCCCTTGCGCCAGCCGTAGTCGCGCAGCTCCTCGAGCAGATCGGCGTCCTCGGCGAAGCGCTCCATGAGGATCTGCCGGGCGCCGTCGAGGGCAGCGTCGACATCGGCCACGGCCGGGGTCTCCTGCTCCTCCTCGGCGGGGCCGGTGACGTAGGGGGCCGCCGCCTCCTCGGGGACGAGGGACGGATCGGCCAGAAGGCTGTCGGCTAGCGGCTCCAGCCCGGCTTCGCGGGCGATCTGCGCCTTGGTGCGGCGCTTCTTCTGGTAGGGGCGGTAGAGGTCCTCGACGCGGGTCTTCGTCTCGGCGGCGCGGATCGCCTCGGCCAGCTCGTCGGTGAGCTTGCCCTGCTCGTCGATGGCCTTGAGCACCGTCTCCTTGCGCTCGTCGAGCTCCCGCAGGTAGGTCAGCCGCTCCTCGAGCGAACGCAGCTGGCTGTCGTCGAGGCCGCCGGTGACCTCTTTGCGGTAGCGGGCAATGAAGGGGACGGTGGCGCCCCCGTCGAGCAGCTCGATGGCGGCCTCGACTTGCCGGTTGCCCACGCCCAGCTCCTGGGCGATGCGCTGCGGGATCGACTCACTGACCATCTCTCGTGAAACCTCGGTGCCGTGGAAAAGGCGCCATGATAACCGAGCCGCCGCCGGCTGCCAGCGACGCGCGCCGCTGTGCCCCGGCCGATTGACAGCCGGCGGCGGGCTGGCACGATAAGCAGGAGACAACGCGTTCAGGGAGGAGCGCGCATGCACCAGGAGGTGAGCCGGCAGGAGCGGTGCGTCCGCTTCTGCCTGACCACGCACGGCAACCACCCGTGGCTGGCCCGGCCCGAGGCCGTACAGCGGCTGCGCACCGCCTTCCGCCAGGTGGCCCGGCGCCGTCCGCTGACCTGGGACGCCGCCGTCGTCCTGCCCGACGCCGTCCACGGCCTGTGGCGCCTGCCCCGGGATGACCCGGACCCGCGGCCCCGCTGGCAGGCGGCCAAGGCCCACTGCACCCGCCACCTGCGCAACTGGCCGGGGCTGCCCCGCGGGCGGCTTTGGCAGCCCGGTGTGCACTGGTGGGAGGTGGAGCCGGACCGGTGGCGCGAGGCCCTCGACGAGATCCACTGGGAGCCGGTGCGCCGCGGGCTGGCCGGCCGCCCCGAGGGGTGGCGCTATAGCTCCTTTCGCCGCTGCCAGGCCGCCGGGCTTTACCCGGTCGGTTGGTCGGGGCCGTCGGGGGCGGTGTGACTGGGCTCCTCGCCGGCGAGGTTCTGCATCACCCCGCGCAGGTAGCGCGGATTGACCAGCTTGATGCCGATCCGCTCGGCGAACTTGCGCATCCCCTCGTCGGCGGAGACCAGGGTGGCGTCCAGCTCGTAGGCGAGCAGCACCACGTCGATGTCCTCCCGCGAGTCGAGGATCCCGCGGCGCATAGCCTCGCGGTAGCGCTCGCGCAGCTGGGTGATCAGCTCCGGCGGCAGCGATTCCGCTTGGCCGGCCTGCCGGGCGTGCTCCTCGGCGATGCGCAGGCCCCGCTGGATGCGCGTGCGCACCTCCTCGATGAACTCGTAGAGCACTTCCGAGGGGATGGTCATCGAGAAACGCCGGGGCGAGCGGATGTGCACCTCGGTCTCGAACTCGGCGCCGATCATGTCCATCGAGCGCAGGTTGCACAGCTCCTGATAGACCGGCCCCGGCATGTAGAACTCGGCGTCGGCGCGCCGGGCGAGCCCGAGGAAGACCGAGATGGCCTGCATCGGCTCCTCATCGAAGCGCAGGTAGACGTCGGGGTTGGTGAAGACGCTGGTATCGAGCACGAATCGGCGCATGGTTCCGGGCCCGTCGTGGCGAGGTTTCACCCGGCACGTTACAACCTGCGCGGCGTCCTGGCCATCGGCCCCGGGCTGCGTGATCCGCCGCCTGACCGCCGGCGGCACGGACTGATCCGTTCAAACGCACTTTTCCGGACTCACAGGGAGGTGAGCCATGCAATCGCGTATCCAGCGGCGCCGGCTCTGCGCCGCCTTCACCCTCATCGAGCTGATGATCGTGGTGGCGATCATCGCCATGCTGGCCGCCATCGCGGTCCCGCAGTACCAGAACTACGTCGCCCGCACCCAGTTCGCCGAGGCCCTGACCCTCTTCTCCGGTGTGCGTACGGCGGTGGACTCCGAGGTCCATCTGCGTGGCCCCGACGGGCTGGACGCCGGACGCATCGAGGAGCTGGTGGGGGCCGATGGTGGCGACTACGTCGATGCCATCGACGTCTCCGCCGGCGGGGACACGGTGGATGTGTCCATGCAGTTCGCCGACGAGGGGGTCAACACCGAGCTGGCCGGCGAGTCGGTGACCTTCACTGGCCAGGAGGACGATGAGGGCGCCTGGGGGTGGGATTGCGATCCAGGCGGCCTGGCGGAGATCGCCACCGGCCTGTGTGCCGAGTGACCGGCGCCGCCCGAGCCGGCCCGGCCTTCGCCGGCCGGGCCGGGGGATCAGGCCGCCCCGGCCTGCCCGTCGCGCTACCCCCGCCGGTCGCGGCCGGAACTGGCCGACGGGTGGTCATCCCGTCCCAGCCGACGGTGCTCCGGCGAGCAGTAGTAGGCGCCGTCGCGGGGATAGGCGGTCGAGCGCGGCAGGAAGACGCCGCATCGGGCGCAGCGCACCATCTCCTCGGTGCGCCCGCCGTCGCCGCCGCCCTGGTTGCGCTGTCCCTCGCCATCATCGCGCAGGCGTTTCTGAAGCAGGCTGCGCGCACCGATCCAGGCGAGGATGAGCAGGATGACAAGAAGGATCTGGCCTAGCATGCACGTGCTTTTCCGTGATTACCTTGAGCCCTCGGGCGCAGAGGCCCGGGCGCGCGGCCAACCAAGTTGGCACGGCCGGACGGTTTTGAAAAGCGCGGGTCGCTGAACCACTATAATCGACCGCCCGGCGACCGCGACCCCATGGGAGGAGCTGTTCAATGAATCTGCACGAGTTCCAGGCCAAGCACCTCTTCACCGAGGCGGGGATCGCCATCCCCCGCGGGTATGTGGCGCGCTCCAGCGCCGAGGCCCGCGCCGCCGCCGAGCGCCTCGGTGGCTCGGCCTGGGTGGTCAAGGCCCAGGTCCACGCCGGCGGACGGGGCAAGGCCGGAGGGGTCCGGGTGCTCCGGAAGACCGACGAGATCGAGCGCTACGCGGACTCACTGCTCGGCGAGCGCCTGGTGACCCACCAGACCGACGATCGCGGTCAGCCGATCCACGCCCTGCTGGTCGAGGAGGGGCTGGAGATCGCCCGTGAGCTCTACCTCGGCGCCCTGATCGATCGGTCCAGCCAGCGCGTGGTCTTCATGGCCTCGGCCGCCGGCGGCATGGACATCGAGGAGGTGGCGGCCAGCGAGCCCGAGCGCATCCACACCGTGCGGGTCCACCCGGCCGCCGGGCTGCAGCCGTACCAGTGCCGGCAGCTGGGTTTCGCCCTCGGCCTGGACAAGGCGCAGGTGGGGGAGCTGACGCGGATGATGCAGGGGGTCTACCGTCTGTTCCTGGAGCGGGACCTGTCGCTGGTCGAGATCAACCCGCTGATCGTCACCGGCGAGGGGCGGCTGCTAGCCCTGGATGCCAAGGTGACCGTCGACGACAATGCCGTGGAGATCGGCCGGCAGTCGCAGATTCAGGACATGCGCGATCTGACCCAAGAGGACGAGACCGAGGTCCGGGCCGCCGAGCACAGCCTCAACTACATCACCCTGGACGGCAACATCGGCTGCATGGTTAACGGCGCGGGCCTGGCCATGGCCACCATGGACGTGATCAAGCTCCACGGCGGCTCGCCGGCCAACTTCCTCGACGTCGGCGGTGGCACCAACGCCGATCGGGTGGCCGAGGCCTTCAAGATCATCCTCTCCAGCCCCTCGGTGGAGGGGATCCTGGTGAACATCTTCGGCGGGATCGTGCGTTGCGACATGATCGCCGAGGGCATCGTGGCCGCCGTCCACGACGTCGGGGTCGACGTCCCAGTGGTCGTCCGGCTCGAGGGCACCAACGTCGAGCAGGGCAAGCAGATCCTCGCCGACAGCGGGCTCGACCTCATCCCCGCCGACGACCTGGCAGACGCCGCCGCCAAGATCGTCGACATCGCCGGTGACGCGGCCTGATCCCCAGGTCAAGAGAGGAGCAGAACATGAGCATTCTCGTCGATCAGAGCACCCGGGTGCTCGTCCAGGGGTTCACCGGCAAGCAGGGGACCTTCCACGCCGAGCAGGCCATCGCCTACGGCACCCAGGTGGTCGGCGGCGTGACCCCGGGGCGCGGCGGCGGCACACACCTGGACCGCCCGCTGTTCGATACGGTCCGCGAGGCGGTGGCCGAGACCGGCGCCGACGCCTCGGTCATCTACGTCCCGGCGCCCTTCGCCGCCGATGCCATCCTTGAGGCCGCCGACGCCGGCATCCGGGTGATCGCCTGCATCACCGAGGGCATCCCGGTGCTCGACATGCTGCACGTCAAGGAGGCCCTGCGGGGCGAGGACGTGGCCCTGATCGGGCCCAACTGCCCCGGGATCATCACCCCGGACCAGTGCAAGATCGGCATCATGCCCGGGCACATCCACCTGCCCGGGCGAATCGGCATCGTCTCCCGCTCCGGGACCCTGACCTACGAGGCGGTCAAGCAGACCTCGGACACCGGGCAGGGGCAGTCGACCTGTGTCGGTATCGGCGGCGACCCGATCCAGGGGTGGTCTTTCGTCGACTGCCTGGCGCAGTTCGAGGCTGACCCGGCCACCGACGGCGTGGTCATGGTCGGCGAGATCGGCGGCAGCGCCGAGGAGGAGGCGGCGACGTTCATTCGTGACCACATGAGCAAGCCGGTGGTCGCCTACATCGCCGGGGTGACTGCGCCGCCGGGTAAGCGCATGGGTCACGCCGGGGCGATCATCTCCGGCGGCAAGGGGACGGCGGATGACAAGTTCGCGGCCCTCGAGGCCGCCGGCGTGGCCACGGTGCGCTCGCCGACGGAGATCGGCGAACGCATTCGGCAGCTGACGGCAGGCTGAGGCGCACCGTGCGTATCGTCACCGCCCAGCTGGCCTTCCCCGTCGGCGCCATCGACGCCAATGCCGCGCGCATCATCGACGCCATCGGCCGGGCGCGGGATGAGTTCGGCGCCGATCTGGTGGTCTTCCCCGAGCTGGCGGTGACCGGCTACCCGCCCGACGACCTGCTGCTGCGCAGCGACTTCCATGCCGCCGTCGAGCGGGCGCTCGGCCGGATCGCTGCGGCGTGCACCGGGATCACCGCGGTGGTGGGGACGCCGCTCCACCGCCACGGCGTGGTGCGCAACGCCGCCGTGGTCCTCGCCGACGGCGCCGAGGCCGAAGTGGCCTACAAACGCTGCCTGCCGAGCTACAGCGTCTTCGACGACAACCGCCACTTCCGCGCCGGAAACGCCCCCTGCCTGGTCGAGGTCGCCGGCCGGCGCATCGGGGTCACCATCTGTGAGGACATCTGGGCGGCCACGCCGGCCGCCGAGGCCGCCGGCGCCGGCGCCGAGCTGCTGATCAGCATCAACGCCTCGCCGTTCCACGACGGCAAGCAGGCCGAGCGCGAGGAGGTGGCGGCCTGCCGCGTGGCGGAGACCGGGATCCCGCTGCTCTACGCCAACCTGGTCGGTGGCCACGACGAGGTCGTCTACGATGGCAGCTCCTTCGCACTGGACGATACCGGTGCGGTCACTGCCCGGGCGCCGGCGTTCGCCGACGGGCTCCACCCCCTCGACTGGCAGGGCGGGGCGCTGCGCGGCGAATGCGCCGAGCGCACCACCGGGCCGCCGGCGATCTACCAGGCGCTGGTCCGGGCCACCGCCGACTATGTCCGTGGCAACGGCTTCTCCGGCGTGGTGCTCGGGCTCTCCGGCGGGATCGACTCGGCCCTGGTGGCTGCGGTGGCCGCCGACGCCCTGGGCGGGGAGCAGGTGCTGGCGGTGATGATGCCCACCCGCTACACCGCCGAGCGCAGCCTGGAAGACGCTCGCGCGGCAGCGCAGACGCTCGGACTGGACTACCGGAGCATCCCCATCGAGTCGCTCTTCGCCGAATACGAGCAGGCCCTGGCGCCGGCCTTCGCCGGGCGCCCGGCGGACGCCACCGAGGAGAACATCCAGGCGCGGATCCGCGGCAACTGCCTGATGGCGCTGTCCAACAAGCTCGGGCTCATGCTGCTGGCAGCCGGTAACAAGAGTGAGCTGGCCGTGGGGTATGCGACCCTGTACGGCGACATGTGCGGCGGTTTTGCCCCGCTCAAGGACGTCTACAAGACCGATGTCTACCGCCTGGCCGCCTACCGCAACAGCCTCGGGCCCGCCGTGCCGCAGGCCATCATCGAGCGCGAGCCCACCGCCGAGCTGCGCGCCGATCAGCGTGACAGTGACAGCCTGCCGCCGTATCCGGTCCTCGATGCCGTGTTGCGCCAGTACCTGGAGGCCGACGCCGCCGAGCACGAGATCCGTGTCGATGGGCTGGACGAGGCGGAACTCTGCCGGGTCATCCGGCTGCTCTACCGCAACGAGTACAAGCGCCGCCAGGCGGCCCCCGGGGTGAAGGTGACCCGGCGCGCCTTCGGGCGTGACCGGCGTTACCCGATTACCTCGGGCTGGTCCGGTTGTCAGGGCTGTGGGGACTGGCCCACGCTATCCTGATAACTGAGTCCTGAATCTGGAAAATCAAACCGAACCGTGCCCCACCCCAAGGAGCTGCTCCCATGAAGAAAGTCGAGGCGATCATCAAACCCTTCAAGCTCGACGACGTCCGGGAGGCCCTCTCGGACATCGGGATCACGGGCATGACCGTCACCGAGGTCAAGGGGTTCGGCCGTCAGAAGGGGCACACCGAGCTGTATCGGGGCGCCGAGTACGTGGTCGACTTCCTGCCCAAGATGCGTCTCGAGGTCGTCGTGGCGGATGCCGATGTCGACCGCTGCGTCGAGGCTATTACCCAGGCGGCCCAGACCGGCAAGATCGGTGATGGCAAGATCTTCGTCACCAACGTCGAGCGGGTCATCCGCATCCGCACCGGCGAAGAGGACGAGAACGCCATCTAGTTCCCCGGGCGGGGGCCGCTGTGCGGCCTACCGCCCGCCGAACTCCGGGGCGGGAACCTCGTGGCGCTCGCGCCGTTCCCGCTCCACGTCCTCGTCCAGGGGGTCGAGGCCAAGGCTGCGGTAGGCCTCGGCGAGCATCCCCATGGCCTCGCCCACGGCCGGCGTGCCGGGGTAGCGGGCGATGATCGTCCGCGCCCGGTTGGCGGCGGCGATGTAGGCGCCCCGCTCCAGGTAGAACCGCCCGACGTGGAGTTCATGCTCGGCCAGCGCCGTGCGGATCTGCTCCATGCGCTCGGTGGCGTCGTCGATATACTCGCTGTCCGGGTATTGCTCGGTCAGGTCGCGGAAGTCGGCGAAGGCGCGGCGCTTGGGCTCGGGGTCGCGCAAGTTCGGGTCGACATTGAACAGATCGCCGAGGCCGCCGGGCCCCTGGGCCTGCCGTGCCACGCCGCTCATGTAAAGTGCATAGGCGACGTGCTCATTGCGCGGATGCATGCGCTGGAAGCGTTCCGCGGCGGCGATCGCCGACTCGTGCTGGCCAGCCAGGTAGTGGGCGTAGATGATCATCAGCTGGGACTGAACCGCGTGATCGCCGAAGGGGTAGCGCGCCACCAGGTTCTCGAAGCGCTCCACGGCCTGTGAGTAGTTCCCGGAACTCAAGCTGCTGCGGGCGTCGGCGTAGAGTTCCTCGACGCTGCGCTCGGCGGCCCCGTCGGGGTCGGTGCCGGCACAGCCGGCCAGAAAGAGTGCCACCAGGGCGATCGTGGCCCAGCGCTGGATGCGGTGCATGATTTCCGTGACTCCGCGGCCTGATGCAGGCTCGTCATTGTAGCGATAGCAAAGGCTCGTACTATACGTATGGAACGACCCCGTCACCAAGCCGACGTCCCCGAGGAACTGGCCGGGCAGCGTCTGGATCGGGCCCTGGCGGCCCTGTTTCCCGATTATTCACGCAGCCGCCTGCAGCAGTGGGTGAAGGCCGGCTGGATCACCGTCGACGGCGCCGTGCGCCGTCCCCGCGATCCGGTTTACGCCGGCGAGCGAATCCACGTCGATGCCGCGCCCGAGCCGGAGACCCCGCTGGCCCCGGAGCCCATCCCGCTGCGACTGCTCTACGAGGACGGGGATCTGCTGGTCGTGGACAAGCCGGCGGGGCTGGTGGTTCATCCGGGGGCCGGCAATCCGGGCGGCACCCTGGTCAACGCGCTGCTCCACCACGATCCGGGGCTCGAAGCCCTGCCACGGGCCGGCATCGTGCACCGGCTGGACAAGGAGACCTCGGGGCTGCTCGTGGTGGCGCGGACCTACGCCGCCCACCATGCCCTGGTCGCGCAGCTGCAGGCGCGCACGGTGGGGCGCGGCTACCAGGCCGTGGTGGTCGGCCGCCCCACCGCCGGCGGGCGGGTGGACGCCCCCATCGCCCGCCACCCCCGGGACCGCAAACGCATGGCCGTGGTGGCCACCGGTCGCCCGGCGGTGACCCATTACCGGGTCGCGGAGCGCTTCAGCGCCCACACCCTGCTCGACGTGGAACTGGAGACCGGCCGCACCCACCAAATCCGCGTGCACCTGGCGCACGTCCGGCTGCCGCTGGTGGGTGATCCCGTCTACGGCCGTCGGCCGGTTTACCCGCGGGGCGCGAGCGACACCCTGCGCGCCGTCCTCGACGGCTTCCGCCGCCAGGCCCTGCACGCCCGCCATCTGCGCCTCGAGCACCCGCGCACCGGCGAGACCATGCACTGGGAGGCGCCGCCGCCGGAGGACTGGCACCACCTGCTGGAGGCCCTGCGCCATGGATGAGGTGGACGGTGGCCTGTTCTTCAAGCCCCGGTGGCCGGCGCCGGAGGGTGTGCGGGCCCTGAGCACGCTGCGCTGCGGCGGCTGCAGCGCAGCGCCGCGCGACAGCCTCAATCTGGCCGAGCATACCGGGGATGACCCGTCCGCCGTGGCCGCCAATCGGCATCTGCTGCGCACCCGCGCCGGTCTGCCCGCCGAGCCCGTGTGGCTGGAGCAGGTCCACGGCACCGAGGTGGTCGCCGCGCACCGGGTCGCCCCCGGCGCACGTGCCGACGCGGCCTGGACCGATCGCGCCGGCGTGGTTTGCGCCGTGCTCACCGCCGACTGCCTGCCGGTGCTCCTCGCCGCCGGGGACGGGCGGGCGGTGGCCGCCGCCCACGCCGGCTGGCGGGGCCTCGCCGCGGGCATCCTCGAGGCCGTGGTGGCGGCGCTGCCGGTGCCGGCCGGCGAACTCCACGCCTGGCTGGGGCCGGCCATCGGGCCCGACGCCTTCGAGGTAGGGCCGGAGGTGGCCGAGGCGCTGCGCGCACGGGATCCGGCTGCGGCCGAGGGGCTCACCCCCGCGGCCGGTGATCGCTGGTACGCTGACCTCTACAGCCTGGCTCGGAGTCGCCTGCGGCAGGCCGGGGTGACATCGGTCCACGGTGGCGGCTGGTGCACGCACACGGATCGGGCGCGTTTTTTCTCCCATCGCCGGGACGGATCCACCGGCCGGATGGCGAGCCTGATCTACCGAGAGGAGCCGTAATCATGTCCGAGGAGCAGTACGCCGCCGGCCGCATCCTGGTGGTGGAGGACAGTCGCTCCGTGGCCGGCTGGTTGGCCGGGCGCATCGAGGACGCCCTGGGGCTGAAGGCGCTGGTCGCCGGCAGCCGCGCCGCCGCGCGGCAGCTGCTGGAGCATGACGGTGAACGGATCGTCGCCGCCGTGCTCGATCTCGACCTGCCGGATGCTCCGCGCGGCGAGGTGGTCGGGGACCTGGTGGAGCGCGACATCCCCTCCGTGGTTCTGACCGCCACCATCGAGGACGACCTGCGCGATCAGCTGGTGGGGGCCGGGGTGTGCGACTACATCCTCAAGGATGCCCCGGACGCGGTGGACTCGGTGCTGCGTACCCTGCAGCGCATCCACCGCAACCGGTCCATCGGCGTGCTGGTGGTCGACGACTCCCGCTCGGCCCGCGAGTACCTGGTGCACCTGCTCAGCCGCTGGGGGTTCCGCTGCTACCAGTCCGGCAATGGCCAAGAGGCGCTGGAACGGATCACCTCGGATGAGGACGCCACCATCCGCCTGGTGCTCTGCGACCAGAACATGCCGGGCATGGACGGCATCACCCTGATCCGCGAGCTGCGCCGCCGGCACGCGGCCCCGCGGCTGGGGATCATCGGTGTCTCCAGTCACGGCTCGGGGCTGCTCTCCGCGCGGCTGCTCAAGGCCGGGGCCGACGACTTCCTGACCCGCCCCTTCCTGGAGGAGGAGCTCAGCGTCCGCGTCAACCAGAACGTGGACCTGATGGAGCTGCTGCGCGAGGCCCGCGAAGGGGCCCGGCGCGACCCGCTGACCGGGTTGCACAATCGGCTCTACCTCGACGAGATCGCCGATCAGCTCGGCGAGACAGCGCGGCGGACGCGGCAGCCGCTGGCGGCGCTGGTGGTCGATCTGGATCACTTCAAGGCGATCAACGACCGCCTCGGCCACTTCGGCGGCGATACGGTGCTCCAGCGGGTGGCTGCGCAGCTGCGCGAGACCGTCCGCCGCGCCGACGTGCTCATCCGCTCCGGCGGCGAGGAGTTCTTCATTGTCACCGTGGGGATCGATGGTCCCGGTGCCTGGACCCTGGCCGAGCGTATCCGCAATGGCATCGAGACCCTGGAGCTGGTCTACGAGGGCGAGACCGTGGCCCTCAGCGCCAGCGTCGGCGTGGCCGTGCTCGACGGCGGCTCCGTCGAGGAGGTCCTGAAATCCGCCGATCTGGCCCTCTACGAGGCCAAGCGCCAGGGCCGCAACCGTGTCGCCGGCGTGCCCGCGCCGGATTGAAAACCCGTCGCCGCTGCCCCATCTATCCTGACAAGAAACCAGCCACCGCCGCGGCGCGGTGGAGCGGATTGTCGGCCCGTGATGCGGCCAAGGGGGTAGAGACATGCGGATGGACAAGCTGACCACCAAATTCCAGATGGCCATCGCCGAGGCGCAGAGCCTGGCGGTGGGGCGCGACCACCAGTTCATCGAACCGGTCCATCTGATGCTGGCCATGCTCGATCAGGAGGGCGGCGGCGTGCGTCCGCTGCTCCAGCAGGCCGGCGTCAACCTGAACAAGCTGCGCTCGCAGCTCGGCGAGGCCCTCGAGCAGATGCCGCAGGTCTCCGGCACCGGCGGCGAGGTGCACCTGTCCAACGAGCTGGGGCGGCTGCTCAATCTCACCGACAAGCTCGCACAGAAGCGCAAGGACCAGTACCTCTCCAGCGAGCTCTTCGTGCTCGCCGTGCTCGAGGATGGCAAGAGCCGGCTGGCGAAGATCCTCGAGCAGGCCGGTGCCGCGCGGGAGCCCCTTGAGCAGGCCATCGAGCAGGTGCGCGGCGGCCAGGCGGTGGATGATCCCAACGCCGAGGACCAGCGCCAGGCGCTGGAGAAGTACACCATCGACCTGACCGAGCGCGCCGAGCAGGGCAAGCTCGACCCGGTCATCGGCCGCGACGACGAGATCCGGCGCACGGTGCAGGTCCTCCAGCGCCGGACCAAGAACAACCCGGTGCTCATCGGTGAGCCGGGCACCGGCAAGACCGCCATCGTCGAGGGCTTGGCCCAGCGCATCGTCAACGCCGAGGTGCCCGAGGGGCTCAAGAACAAGCGGGTCCTGTCGCTCGACCTCGGTGCACTGCTCGCCGGGGCCAAGTACCGCGGCGACTTCGAGGAGCGGCTCAAGGCGCTGCTCAAGGAGCTCGGTCAGCAGGAGGGGCAGATCATCCTGTTCATCGACGAGCTCCACACCATCGTCGGCGCCGGCAAGGCCGAAGGCGCCATGGACGCCGGCAATATGCTCAAGCCGGCGCTCGCCCGGGGCGAGCTGCACTGCATCGGTGCCACCACCCTCAACGAATACCGCGAGAACATCGAGAAGGACGCCGCCCTGGAGCGCCGCTTCCAGACGGTCCAGGTGGATGAGCCGAGCGTCGAGGACACGGTGGCCATCCTGCGCGGGCTCAAGGAGCGCTACGAGGTCCACCACGGTGTCGAGATCACGGACCCGGCCATCGTCTCCGCGGCGACGCTCTCGCACCGCTACATCACGGATCGCAACCTGCCGGACAAGGCCATCGACCTGGTCGATGAGGCGGCGTCGCGGATCCGCATGGAGATCGACTCCAAGCCGGAGTCGATGGATCGCCTCGAGCGCCGGCTGATCCAGCTCAAGATCGAGCGCGAGGCGCTGCGCAACGAGGAGGACGACGCCTCCAGAAAGCGCCTGGCGACCCTCGAGGACGAGATCAACGAGCTGGAGCAGGAGTACGGGAACCTCGAGGAGATCTGGAACTCCGAGAAGGCCGCGGTCGAGGGCACGCAGTCGATCAAGGAGGAGCTTGAGCGCGCCCGCCAGGAGGTGGAGACCGCCCGTCGCGCCGGCGACCTGCAGCGCATGTCCGAGCTGCAGTACGGCCGCATCCCCGAACTGGAGCGCCAGCTGGACATGGCCTCGCAGGCGGACATGTACGACATGAAGCTGCTGCGCAACCGGGTCAGCGACGAGGAGGTCGCCGAGGTGGTCTCCAAGTGGACCGGCATCCCGGTCTCGAAGATGCTCGAGGGCGAGCGGGACAAGCTCCTGCGCATGGAGCAGGCCCTGCACGAGCGGGTGGTCGGCCAGGATGAGGCCATCGCCGCGGTGGCCAACGCCATCCGCCGCTCCCGGGCCGGGCTGTCGGACCCGAACCGCCCCAATGGCTCGTTCCTCTTCCTGGGCCCCACCGGCGTGGGCAAGACCGAGCTGTGCAAGGCGCTCGCCGAGTTCCTGTTCGACACGGAAGAGGCCATGCTGCGCATCGACATGTCCGAGTTCATGGAGAAGCACTCCGTGGCGCGGCTGATCGGTGCGCCGCCGGGGTACGTCGGCTACGAAGAGGGCGGTTATCTCACCGAGCACGTGCGTCGCAAGCCGTACTCGGTGATCCTCCTCGACGAGGTCGAGAAGGCCCACGCTGACGTCTTCAACGTCCTGCTGCAGGTCCTCGATGACGGTCGGTTGACCGACAGCCACGGCCGCACCGTGGATTTCCGCAACACGGTCATCGTGATGACCTCGAACCTCGGCTCGGAGATCATCCAGAGCATGGCCGGGGAGGAGGAAGAGGACTACCAGCGGATGAAGAGCTCGGTGATGGACATCGTCGGGACCCACTTCCGTCCCGAGTTCATCAACCGTATCGACGAGGTGGTGGTCTTCCGGCCGCTGTCGCGGGAGCAGATCCGCGCCATCACCAGCATCCAGGTCCGCTACCTCAGCGAGCGGCTGGCCGAGCGAGACATGGCGCTCGAACTCAGCGAAGCGGCCCTGGACCGCATCGGCGAAGCGGGCTTCGACCCGGTCTACGGCGCCCGCCCGCTCAAGCGGGTCCTGCAGCACGAGGTCGAGAACCCGCTGGCCCGGGAGATGCTCGAGGGCAACTTCGGGCAGGGCGATCGCATCCGGGTCGATGTGCAAGACGGCGCGTTCCGCTTCGAGCGCGGCGAGCCGGTGGTCGAGGGCGAGGTGGTCTGAGCCGGGCTAGCGGATGCGGCGCTCCGAGGCCGTGGCCGCCAGCAGGAGCCGGTCCAGCCAGCGCGTGGGCAGCAGGCGCTTGAGGGCGGCGAAGAGGTGGGTGGGAACGGTGACGTGGTAGCGGGCCTTCGGGCGCGGGTGCTCCAGGGCGTGGACCAGCTTGGTGGCCACCGCCTCGGCTTCGAGCGTGAAGGGCGTCGAGGCCCCGGCGCCGGCCAGGCGCTGCTCCACCGCACGATAGGTGGCAGCGTGGGCGCTGTTCTGTGGATCGATCCGGGCCTGGAAGGTGCGGTGGGCGTTGTCGCGAAAACGGCTGGCGATGGGCCCGGGCTGGATCAGGCTCACGTGGATGCCGCTGCCGCGCAGTTCTTGGCGCAGGGCGTCGGTGAGCCCCTCGAGGGCGAACTTGGAGCAGACGTAGGCGCCGCGGTAGGGCAGGGCGATGAAACCGAGTACCGAGCTGTTTTGCACGATGCGCCCGTGGCCCTGGCGGCGCATGTACGGCAGCACCCGCGTGGTCAGTTCGTGGGTGCCGAGCAGGTTGGTCTCTAGCTGCTCGCGCAGCGTCGCCCGGGAGAGATCTTCCACCGCGCCGGGCTGACCATAGGCCCCGTTATTGAACAGGGCGTCGATGCACCCGCCGGTGCGCTCGGCGACCTGCTCCACCGCGCCCTCGATGGAGGCGCTGTCGGCCAGGTCCAGCACCAGGGCGTCCTCCCAGCCGGCCTCGCGCAGGCGGGCCACGTCCTCGCTGCGGCGGGCGCTGGGGAAGACCCGCCAGCCGCGCCGGGCCATGTGCGCTGCAGCGGTCTCGCCGATGCCGCTGGAACAGCCGGTGATCAGCAGCGCGGGGCGGTGATCGGTGTGGTCGTCGTTCATGGCCCGACAGGCTAAAGCCTGCGCCCGCCGATCTCCACATCGGGTATCCTGTCGCCTCTTTGAGGACCGGTCGCGTGAGGCGGGCATGACGCCAGGGCGAATCCTGCGGATCCTTGGGGTTGCGGTGCTGCTGGTGGTGCTGGTCGGATGCGCCCATCGCCCGCAGCCATCGGACATCGACGACAGTTGCGTCATCTTCGAGGAGAACCCCGAGTGGTATGATCACGCCCGGCGCTCCGAGGAGCGCTGGGGGACGCCGATCCCCATCCAGATGGCCTTCGTCCATCAGGAGTCGTCGTTCATCGCCGACGCCCGCCCGCCGCGGCGCCGGCTGCTCGGGATCATCCCCTGGCGCCGGCCGAGTTCCGCCTACGGCTACGCACAGGCGCAGGATCCGGTCTGGGGCGAATATCGGGAGGATGCCGCTCACTGGGACGCCCACCGGACCCGGATGAGCGACGCGCTGGATTTCATCGGCTGGTACAACCAGCGCACCCGGGAGCGGGTCGGGGTCGATCTGGACGACCCGAGGCGGCTGTATCTGGCCTATCACGAGGGGCACGGCGGGTACCGGCGGGGCACGTACCGCCAGAAGCCGACCCTGCAGCGCGTCGCCCGCAATGTTGAGTCCCGGGCCCGGCGCTACGAGCAGCAGCTGGCCGAGTGCGAGGACGAGCTGCAGTGCTGGCGGTGGTATCAGTTCTGGCCCTTCTGCCGCTGAGCGGGCGGGCCTTGTTTTCAGCCGTGGCAGTCCCCATTCAAAAGCCGTCACGGCTTGGGTGGTTGACCAGGAGGGAGAGGATCGATGCCGATTTACGAGTATGAGTGCTGTGGCTGCGGCCACCGTCTCGAGGCCATCCAGTCCGTATCGGACGGCCCGCTGACCGACTGTCCCGAGTGCGGCCAGGCGTCGCTCAAGCGGCTGGTCTCGGCGGCGGCGTTCCGCCTGAAAGGCGGCGGTTGGTACGAGACCGACTTCAAGTCGGGCCAACGCAAGAACGTCGCCGAGGGGGGCGGCAATGGCGCCGACAAGGGCGGCAGCGACAAGAGCAGTGACAAGAGCGGCGACAAGTCGGCGTCATCGGCGGGCACCTCCGCAGGCAGTGGCGGTGGGCAGTCGGGGGCTGCGGCGGCTGGCTCCTCCGGTTCTGCTTCCAGCTGAAACGCCGCGGCGCCGGCCTTGGACCCCGTCGGCGCTTTTTGGCACGCTGCCAGACGGGCAGCCCACCTCGGAGCAAGGCATGGCACAAGGCAGCACCTCCGCGAGCGAACGCGCCCGGCGCAGCAGCGCCGCCCGGCGCGGGGCGCAGACCGCGGCCACTGGCATTCAGGGTCTGGACTTCATCCTCGACGGCGGGCTACCCGAGGGGCAGCCGACGTTGCTGCGCGGCGGCCCGGGGGCCGGCAAGACGGCGATTGCGCTGACCTTCTTCTGCCACGGGCTGGAGCAGGGCGAGCCATCGGTGCTGGCCACCTTCGACGAGTCGCCGGAAGCCCTTACGCGCCACGCCCACGCGCTCGGCTTCCCGCTGGACGAGCACCTGGCGGCGGGGCGGGGGCGCATCCTCGACATGCGCCCCGATCGCTCCGAGTTGGTCTCCGGCGGTGAGGTCGAGCTGACGGCGCTGCTCGCGCGCATCGGCTACGCCCTGGACGCCCTCGGCGCACGGCGGCTGGTGGTGGACGCCATCGACGGCATGGACGAGAGCTTCGCCCCGGGCAACAGCCTGCGCGCGGAATTGACCCGGGTGTTTGACTGGATCCGCGAGCGCGACGCCACCACCCTGATCACCTCCGGCGAACACTCCGGCTTCAGCGAGCGCTTCGGGCTGGAGGATTACATTGCCGACTGCGTCATCCTCCTGCGCCAGGAGGTGCGCTACCGGCGCATGACCCGCCTGCTGCGCATCCTCAAGCGCCGCGGTGGCGGACACGGCACCAACGAGTTCCCCTTCCTCCTCGATCACGAAGGGGTGTTCCTGTCCCCGATCACCGGTACGCGGCTCGAGGCCCGGCCCTCCTCGGAGCGGCACACCACCGGCGTCGAGGGCCTCGACGCCATGCTCGGGGGCGGCGGCCCGTACCGCGGCTCGGCGGTGATGGTCTCGGGGCAGTCGGGCACCGGCAAGACGAGCTTCGCCGCAGCCTTCGCCGCCGCCGCGTGCCGGGCCGGCGACTCCGTGCTCTACCTCAGCTTCGAGGAGGCCACCGAGGAGCTGCTGCGCAATCAGCGCAGTGTGGGCCTGGATCTGGCGTCGTGCATCGATAGCGGCCGGCTGGTGCTGGAGCCGCTGCTGGCGGTGGAACTGGGCTGGGAGGAACACCTGCTGCGGGTGATGCGCTCGGTGCAGGGGCAGACCCCGGGCGTGGTGGTCCTCGACCCGGCCAGCGCGCTGGGCGATCCCCACGACGACCGCCAGGGCAAGGAGATGCTGCTGCGCCTGTTCTACATGCTCAAGCGCGAGGGCGTGACCGTCCTGGCTACGGAACTGCTGCCCGACTACAGTGATGGTGTCAGCAACATGGATGTCTCCTCCATTATCGACGTCTGGATCAAATTGCGCCGCGACGAGCGTGACGGCAGGTTGTGCAGGCTGCTGAATGTCGTTAAGGCGCGCGGTCTGCCGACCTCGGACCGGGTTCTGGAGTACTACCTGTCCGGAGACGGCGTGCACGTGGCCAATGGTGCCGAGACGGGGGGAGCGTCGTGAGCGAGATGGTCCTGCGGCTCTACATCGCCGGGCGGACGCCGGCGGCGGAACGAGCCATCCGCAACCTTGAACGCATCATCCGGGAGGCCTACGGCGACGACGCCTCCTGTGACCTGGAAGTCATCGATATCCTCGAGCGCCCCCAGCTGGCCGAGGACGAGCGCATCCTGGCCACTCCGGTGGTCATCAAGAAGCTGCCGCCCCCCGTGCGCCGGGTGGTCGGCGACCTCTCCGAACGAGAAAAGGTGCTCATCGGGCTCGACCTCAAGGAGGGCTGAGCGTCCCGCCGCGTTGCGACCCGTTTGCTTGCACCCCCCGGGGGGCGTGCTTACCATTGCCCCCCTTTGGCCCGACCACCAATCCGGAAAAAACCATGCGTAGTCACTACTGCGGCGAGATCTGCGAAACCCACCTGGACACTGAAGTCACGCTCTGCGGCTGGGTGCACCGGCGGCGGGACCACGGCGGCATCATCTTCATCGATCTGCGCGATCGGGCCGGCCTGGTGCAGGTGGTGGTCGATCCCGACACCGAGGCGGCGTTCGCTGCCGCCGACCGCGCTCGCAACGAGTACGTCCTGCGCATCACCGGCCGCGTCCGGCACCGCCCGGAGGGCACCGAGAACCCGGACCTGCACTCCGGCCGGGTCGAGGTCCTGGGCCAGGCGGTGGAGGTGCTCAACACCGCCAAGACCCCGCCGTTCCAGCTCGACGAGCACGAGCAGGTGGGCGAGGACGTGCGCCTGCGCCACCGCTACGTGGATCTGCGCCGTCCCGAGATGCAGCAGCGACTGCAGCTGCGCGCCCGGGTGAGTTCGGTGATCCGTCGCCACCTGGAGGACGAGGGCTTTCTCGACATCGAGACGCCGATGCTGACGCGGGCCACCCCCGAGGGCGCGCGCGACTACTTGGTGCCCAGCCGCACCCACACCGGCCGCTTCTTCGCGCTGCCGCAGTCGCCGCAGCTGTTCAAGCAGCTGCTGATGATGGCCGGCTTCGACCGCTACTACCAGATCGTGCGCTGCTTCCGTGACGAGGACCTGCGCGCCGACCGCCAGCCGGAGTTCACCCAGCTCGACATGGAGGCCGCCTTCGTCGACGAAGAGGCCGTCATGGGGGTCACCGAGCGGATGCTCCGCCAGCTCTTCCGCCAGGTCCTCGGCGTCGAGCTGCCCGATCCCTTCCCGCGCATGCGCTATGCCGAGGCCATGGACCGCTTCGGTTCCGACAAGCCGGATCTGCGCATCCCGCTCGAACTGATCGAGGTGGCCGACCTGGTCCGCGACGTGGACTTCAAGGTCTTCTCGGCGCCGGCGCAGGATCCGCGCGGCCGCGTGGCGGCCCTGCGCGTACCCGGCGGGGGGGCGCTGACCCGCAAGCAGATCGACGATTACACCGAGTTCGTCGGCCGTTACGGCGCCAAGGGGCTGGCCTACATCAAGGTCAACGACCCGGGCCAGGGCGTGGAGGGGCTGCAGTCGCCCATCGTCAAGTTCCTCACCGAGGACGCCGTACAGGGTATCCTCGAGCGCACCGGCGCCCAGGCGGGCGATGTGGTCTTCTTCGGGGCCGACCGGGCCAGCGTCGTCAACGACGCCCTCGGCGCGCTGCGAGTGCGTATCGGCCACGACATGGAACTGGTCGAGGACGCCTGGCGCCCGCTGTGGGTGGTCGATTTCCCGATGTTCGAGTACGACGAGAAGGACGGGCGTCTCTACTCCCTGCACCACCCGTTCACCGCACCGTGTGTCCAGGACCCGGCCGAGCTGCAGCAACAGGACGCCGAGGCGCTGGTCTCGCGGGCGTACGACTGCGTGCTCAACGGCGTCGAGCTCGGCGGCGGCTCGATCCGTATCCACGACCCGCAGATGCAGCAAGCGGTCTTTGGGCTTCTGGGTATCGGCGAGGAAGAGGCCCGTTCCAAGTTCGGCTTCCTGCTCGACGCCCTGCAGTACGGCTGCCCGCCCCACGGCGGGATCGCTTTCGGCATGGACCGGCTGGTCATGCTCATGGCCGGCGCCGACTCGATCCGTGAGGTCATGGCCTTCCCCAAGACCCAGACCGCCACCTGCATGCTCACCGAGGCGCCGGCCGAGGTGGGCGAGGCGCAGCTGCGCGAGCTGGGCATCCGCCTGCGGCGGGTCAGCGGCTCCGAGTAGCCGCCCGGCGCCGCGTCAGCCGGCCCACCGGCCGTGGCTGGCGTAGCGCAGGGCGAGGCGCTTGGCCGGCCCGGCGTGGTCGGCCAGGCGCAGCCCAAAGCGGCGCAGAGAGGCCAGGCGCCGGCACGGGGCGCCGAAGAGCCCGTGGATGGCCGTCATCGCCGACTGCATCAGTTGGTTGTCCTGGCGTCGCTCGCGGGCGTAGGCGCTGAGCACCCGCGGGTCGTCCGGTGCGTAGCCCGCCTCGACCGCTGCCGACACGTGGCGGGCCAATGCCCGGGCGTCCCGCAGCCCCAGGTTGACGCCCTGGCCGGCCAGCGGGTGGATGGTGTGCGCGGCATCCCCGATCAGGACCAGGCCCGGCGCCTGGTAGCAGTGGGCGTGCTGCGCCCGGATCGGGAAGTTGGCCCGCTGCACCACCGACTCGATCCCGCCGAGTTCGGCCGGGAAGGCCGCCTCGATGCTCTGGCCCAGCTGCTCCGGCGCCAGCTCGGCGAGTTGTCGAGCCCGGTCCGGGGTGGTGTACCACACCAGCGAAGCCCGCGAGCCGAGCAGTGGCAGGAAGGCTTGCGGTCCCTCGGGCAGGAAACGCTGCCAGGTGATGTCCTGCTGTCCCGGCCGGGTGGTCACCTCGGCGACGACTGCGTGCTGGCGATAGTCGCGGACCGTCACCGGGATCCCCGCCGACTGGCGCAGCCGTGACTGCGCACCGTCGGCGGCGATGACCAGGTTGCCGTGGACCCGGCGGCCGTCATCGAGGCGCACCGTGGCGCCGAAGGGGGCCGGCTCCAGGCGGCTGGTCTCGTTCGGGCAGTACCGGTGGACCGTGCCGGCGTGCTCGAGCACCGACCAGAGCGCGTCCTGGACCAGGTCGTTCTCCACGATGTGCCCGAGGTGATCGGTGTCGGGGCCGAGCACCCCGGCGGTGAAGGTCAGCCGGGCCGGGCTGTCATCGTCCCAGACCTGCAGCCGCCGGTAGGGGCAGGCGCGGGTGGTGCGGATTGCGTGCCAGGCCCCGAGCTCATCGAGGTAGTGCTCCGAGCCGAGGTTCAGTGCCGAGACCCGGAGGCGGTAGGGGGTGCCGGCGTCGACGGGCTTGGGGCCGGTGGTCTCGATCAGTCCCACCCGCCAGCCGCGGCCGGCGAAGTCGGCGGCCACGGCGGCGCCCACCATGCCACCGCCGACGACCACCACATCGTGGCAAAGCCGGGGCGTGTTCACCTGCGACCTCCCGCATCATGGTACCCAGCCTGCAATGTAGCCCAGCGCGCGCACGCTGTCAGGCGCGTCCGCCGCGGCGACCGCATTCCGCGGGCTGCCCGAGCGGGTGTCAAAAAAACCGACGAATGGCCGCTCGCGTCTTTATCCGGGCCGGGCGGTGGGGGGGCGCGCCAGGCCGCGGCTCAGCCGTCTGTCTGGAAATCTTACAAATCCAGCTCAAGGGCCGGGCATTGCGGCGCGGAGCGCCCGCCGGGCAACGCCTGCAGCGCATTGGCACGGAACCTGCTCAAGCAAGGGAACCTGCACTGGAGCAGTCACCCACACGGAGCAACCCTGCCATGTCGGCGATCCGGACCCCGCGAGAACTCGATACCCTTTGCACCTGCCTGACCAGCGAGGCGCAGTTCCAGAGCATGCAGATGATCCTGGCGCTCAACGCCTCGCCCGGGGCGCTCGCCGCCGAGCGGGCGGCGGTGGTCCGGCTGATCGATTTCGCTGAGCATGTCCAGTGTCGGCTCGACGAGGCGCGCCAGGCCACGCCGCTCGACCCCCGCGGGGCGGTCGCCGCCCTGCTGATGGAGACCCGGGAGCGGCTGCAGCGTAACCACCAGGGACTGGTGGCTGCACGCAAGGTCGTGCTGGTGGACCCCCAGCTGGCGTGGCCGGCCCGCAAGCGGTGGTTCGAGGAGATCGTGCGGGCCGAGACCGAGCACGAGGTCCTCGTTGCTATGCTCGACGGCGTGCTCTATCTGGTGCGGGACCACGACGCCGGCGTCTCGGTGGCCACCGCCCCGGACGGCGCCGACTGGCAGCAGGCGCAGGCGGTCCTGGCACGCTTCTGAGGGTGCGCGCCCGGCACGGCGAACGCGGGGCGATGGCGGTATAGGTATACTGGGTGGGTTCGATCAAGGACCCATCGCCATGGAGCTGACCTACTACACCGACTATGCCCTGCGCGTGCTCCTCTACGCCGGCGCCCAGGGCGCGAGGCGCGTGACCATGCGCGAGATCGCCGGCGCCTACGGGATCTCTCAGGAGCATCTGCGCAAGGTGGTCCATCGGCTGTCCCGCCACGGCTACCTGCACACCACCCAGGGCCGGTCGGGCGGATTGCAGCTCGCCCGTGAGCCGGCGGAGATCCGCGTCGGCGAGGTGGTGCGCCTGATGGAGGACAGTCTGGAGCTCATCCACTGCGACCGCGGTCCCTGCCCCCTGTGTGGGCACTGCTCGCTCAAACGGGTCCTCAACGGCGCCCGGGACCAATTCATCCAGTACCTGGACGGTTTCACCCTCGAACAGTTGCTTGCCGACCCCGGCACGGCGCAACAGCTGCGGCGCCTGCCCCTCAACGAGACCCCGGCCACCTTCGCCGGGGGCTGATCCACCGCCCGCGGCCGCTCGCCATCGCTGCCGGCCACCGCCGGGCCCCGGTCCCTTGACCGAGGGCAGCCGACTGGGCACTATTCGGTGTACCAAAAATACATCGTTAAGTGAGGGGGTGCTCATGTTCTGCGATCAGTGCGAGCAAGTCCGCCGTCAGGAGGCGTGCAATGTCTCCCCCGGCGTCTGTGGCAAGGATGAGGACTGCCACTCGGCGCAGCAGCTGCTGCTCTACGGCCTCAAGGGGATGGCCGCATACGCCCACCACGCCCGCCGGCTCGGCCGTCACGACCCGGAGGTGGCAGCCTTCATGGAGGAGGCGCTGTTCGCCACCATGACCAACGTCAACTTCGATCTCGAATCGCTGCTCGAGCTCTGCCTGCGCTGCGGGCAGATGAACCTGCGGGTCATGGAGATGCTCGACGCCGCCCATGTCGAGACCTTCGGTCAGCCGCAGCCGGCCACCGTACCCGAGGGTACCCGGGCGGGTCCGGGGATCCTGGTCAGCGGCCACGACCTGCTCGACCTCTACCATCTGCTCCAGCAGGTGGAGGGGACCGACATCCAGGTTTACACCCACGGCGAGATGCTGCCGGCGCACATGTACCCGACGCTCCACCAGCACCCCAACCTGGCCGGTCACTACGGCGGGGCCTGGCAGGAGCAGAAGCGCGAGTTCAAGGCGTTCCCCGGGGCCATCCTGGTTACCACCAACTGTGTCATGCCGCCCGCCGAGCGGTATGCGGAGCGACTGTTCACCACGCGCAGCACGGCGGTCAGCGGCGGCCAGCGCATCACCGACGGCGACTTCACCCCGGTGATCGAGGCGGCGCGTCGCTGCGCGCCCTGTGACGAGGCGATCACGGGCGAATCCACCGTCGGTTTCCACCACACCGTCCTGCTGGAGAACGCCGGCACGCTGCTCGAGGCCTACCAGAACGGTCAGATCAGCCAGTTCTACCTGATCGGCGGCTGCGATGGCGCCCACCGCAGCCGGAATTACTTCAACGACTATGCGGCGGCCACCCCGGCGGACAGCTTCGTGCTGACCCTCGGCTGCGGCAAATTCCGCATCCGCGACCAGTCGTTCGGTACCCACCTGGGCTTCCCGCGGCTGCTCGACATGGGCCAGTGCAACGACGCCTACGGCGCCATCCAGGTGGCTCTGGGCCTGGCCCGGGCGCTCGATTGCAACGTCAACGACCTGCCGCTGACCCTGGTTATCAGCTGGTTCGAGCAAAAGGCGGTGGCGGTGCTGCTGACACTGCTCAGCCTTGACGTGCGGGGGATCACCCTCGGGCCCAACCCGCCGGCCTTCCTCAGCGACAACCTGTTCCGGGCCCTGGCCGAGCGCTACGACCTGCGACTTACCGGCGACACCCCGCAGCTGGACGCGCAGCAGGCGGCCGCCACGGCCTGAGCTGGCGTCACCACCACCATACAACCAGCCCATCGGCGGCGGAGCCCTGTGGCTCCGCCGTCGCTCCATGCCGGAATCAGCCCGATGCCTTTGAGCGGCTCGCCTGGGCCGTTCGATCCGGCCGCCTAGTTGGGCCGACGCTGGGGCCTGCCATGTGCGGCAGAAAGGCGCACTGCCCTCTTCCGGCCCGGTGATTGCGCTGCATCAATAGCAATGCGAAGCGTTCTCATTTAGATTACGCCCGTATCCTGCAGGCATCCGAGAGAGGGCATCGATATGACCACCTGGAAACCGGGCCGTTCCCTGATCCTATTGGGGATCTTCGGCTTGGCTGTCAGCTCTGGATGGGCGATGGCCGGCTCTGAGCAGGCGCCGGCAAGCGGCGGCGTCGATCCGGCCCACGCCAAGGTTCTGCCCGAGGTGACCGTCACCACGGGCACCCGCAGCGAGCGGGCGCGGGAGCGGAGTCCGAGCAGTGTGGAAGTCATCGACCGTGAGCAGATCGAGCGCAGCGGCGGCGCGGATCTCGGTGAGGTCCTGCGCCGCGAGTCGAGCCTGTTCGTCAGCCCCGACGGCACCCAGGCAAGCATCCGCGGGGCGCGGCGCGAGGACAACGTGATCCTCATCGATGGCCGCCGGGTCCTCGGCGAGCCCAGCCGGCGCTACGAGCTCAACCGCATCCCCACGGGGAGCATCGAGCGCATCGAGATCGTCAAGGGGCCGGGCAGCGTGCTCTACGGCGCCGACGCCCTCGGGGGCGTGATCAATGTCATCACCCGCAAGCCGGAACCCGGTCTCCATGGGGACATCGACGTGCAGGCCGGTGCCCGCATGGAGGATGCCGAGGCGGATCGTTACAAGGCCGCCCTCGGTCTGCACGGCGGCGGTCTCGACACCCGCTTCCGGGTCGACGCCCAGGCTACATCCCGGGCGGCATACAGCGAGACCGCCACGGCGCTGCCGGAGGGGCGACGGGGCATTAAGCCCGACGAGTTTGCGGATTACGACGTCCAAGAACGCTATACCATCGACGAAGCTCGCCGGGACGAAGCCGACGTCTACACCCTGGCCGGTACGCTGGAGCACTTCTTCACCGATGACCTGCAGGTTACCCTGCAGGCCGATTACCTGCACGAAGAGCGGGAGCGCGACTACATCAACATCGGACCGACGCAGGTTGATGATGGGAATGACGGCGCGGTGGCGAACATCCCCGCCCGCTGGCTCGATGACAACCAGCGCCTGGGGCTCGCCGCGGCGGCGGACTGGCAGGCCACCGAGACGCTCAACCTCTTCTTCCGCAGCTACCGTAGCGTCTACGAGAAGGAGCGGATCGTCACCAGCGAGCCGTGGACCACGCTGGGCTATTCCGCGGGGGAGCGGCCCAAGGAGCGCGACCGGGACGTGACACTCACGGACTGGCGCCAGGAACTGATCGCCAGCTGGACCCCGGGGCCGGCGCACACCGTGCAACTCGGTGCCGAGCACTGCGACCACGAGTACGAGGACCACCAGCTGGTCAGCGGCAGCGAAACCCGCTGGGATGCCGCCGCCTTCGCGCAGCACGAGTGGGCGGTTACCGACCGGCTGGATCTGGTCTACGGCGCCCGTTACGACGACAGCAGCCTGGACGACGCCGACAATACCGCGGTCGAAGGCGGTATCGTCTATGCCCTCGCGCCGGCGGCGCGGCTGCGGCTTAATTACGCCCAAGGGTACAGTGCGCCTGCAGCGCGTGATCTTTACGCCGACACGGCGCAGCCCTCCGGGAGGCGCCAGCTCGGTGCCGCCGTTGAGACGTCGGAGAAAGCCCCCCACAACCTCGATCCAGAGCGCAGCGAGAGTGTTGAGATCGGTCTCAGCGGCAGTCTCGGGGCCTTGGGCCCGGTGCGCGAGAGCCGCTACGACCTGGCGGTCTTCCACACTATCATCGAGGATCGCATCACCCGTGAACGGCGGGGCGAGCCCTATGTCAGTTTCTACAACCTTGACGACGAGGCACGGATTGGCGGCAGCGAGGGCAGCCTCGAGCTGGCCCTGCCAGCCGGGCTGCGGGTGGATCTGGGGGTGACCTGGCTCGACGCCATCGAGCGTGGCGAGCGACACGAGCTGCCCTACGCCCCGGAGTGGAGCGCCCGGGCGGCCCTGGCCGGCGAGCACGGGGAGCGCTTCGGCTGGCGGGCGCGGGTGCAGTACACCGGCTCCCATGTTGATGAGATCGACCCGGATGACCAGCAGGCGCAGGAGGCCTTCACCCAAGTGGATCTGCAGGGCCATTACCGGCCGCCTGCCTGGGAGCAGGTCCGCCTCTACGCCGGCATCGACAACGTCTTCGATACCAGCAACGATACCTCGCTCTACGCCGATCCGGGTCGCTACGCCCGGCTCGGCCTGCGGGCTAGCTTCTGAGGAGGGCTGCGATACCATGCGCAACCGACTGTCCCGGCGCACGCTTGCAGCGGCCACCGCCGTGGGTCTGATGATGGCCATCGGCGGATTGGCGGCCGACGACCGCAGGGCCATCGAGCTGACCGAGGAGGATCGGACGCACTGCCTGGAGCGGATGCGCCTGTACCTGGAGGTGAGCAACGAGATCCTGCGCGCCACGCTCGAGCCGGATATGGAGGCCGTGCGCAGCCACGCCCTGACCGCGGTGCCACATCGTTACCGGGAGGATGACCTGGCGGATGCCGAGGTACCGGCGCGGGGCGCCGGGGCGGACGGTGAAGGCCGCGGCGAGGCGGGCCAGGGCGGGGGCGGCCAGGGCGGGGCCGGGATGGGGCGTTCCGGCCGCCCGGAGCGGATGGAGGCGGCCACGCCGGAGGCGTATCAGGGCATGATGCACCACCAGCACGAGGCCTTTCAGGAGATCGCCCGCGACGCCCGCGAGGTGGCCGATCCGGCCCGCACCCAGCGGCAGCTGACCGAGCTCCAGGACAACTGCGTGGCCTGCCACAGCGCCTATCGCTTTGAGTGAGGTGCTCCCGTTGATCAGAAGAGCCGGCCCTGGTGGTCGTCCGGTTTCGGGCGCCTTCGGCGGCTGGGGGCGCGGCGGCGGCTGCCGTGGGCCTGCTGGATGGCATCCGCCTCACGATGGGCGGCAGGGTCTCGGCGGATGGCGCGAAAACGCTCGCGGGCGTGCCGGGCGGCCTGCTGGTGATCCACGACCGGCGCCGGGTAGTCACGGCCGATCCAACACCCCGTGGTCCGCTGCACCGAGGTGGGCATATGCCACGGCTCGTGGAGCCAGCGGTCTGCCACGTGGGCCAGCTCCGGCAACCACTGCCGGATGAAGGCGCCCGCAGGGTCCTGCTCCTGGCTCTGCTTGACCGGGTTGTAGATGCGCAGGGTGTTGATCCCCGTCGTCCCGGACTGCATCTGCATCTGGCAGCAGTGGATGCCCACCTCGTAGTCCGTGAATTGTCGCGCCAGAAAGGGCGAGGTCCGTTTCCAGTCCAGCCACAGGTGGTAGCTGGCGAAGGCAACCACCATCGCGCGCATGCGGAAGTTCAGCCAGCCCCGGGCGTTGAGCTGGCGCATGCAGGCATCCACCAGCGGAAACCCGGTGGCGCCGTGGCACCAGGCCTCGAATCGCGCCGGGTCGAACTCTGCCTCGCGGAGCCCGTCGCAGGCGCGCTGCATGTTCTCGTGCTCGAAGCGCGGCTCCGATTCGAGTTTCTGCATGAAGTGGCAATGCCAGTGCAGCCGCTCCTCGAAGCCCTTCAGGGAGCGCAGCCACTGACCGCGCTCAGCGGAGCGGGGTTGCTCGCGCAGCGCCGCGCGTCGGGCACGGGTGGCGTGGACCACCTCGCGCAGGCTCAGCGTGCCGTGGGCCAGGTGCGGGCTCAGGCGCGAGCTGGCCAGCCAGGCCGGACCAGGGCTGGAGATCCCGCCGGAGTAGTGCTCGGCGCGGTTGGAGAGGAAGTCGAAGAGCACGGTGCGTCCCATGCGCCGCCCTCCGGGCTGCACGCGCATCTCGGGTGGCTCCGGGGCGAGCTCCGGCGTTGGCCACTCGGGGATGGGACCGATGTCCAGGCCGGGCAGGGGCGCAATGGCCTGCGGCGCCCTTGCCCGGGATGCGCCCATCAGCGCCTCCCACTGATCCGCCCAGCCGTCACGGGAGCGCAGGCCGCGGACCACCCCGTGCTGTCGGTACTCCAGCCAGGGGATGCCGGCAGCTCTCAGGTAGGCGGCAACGCGGCGGTCGCGGGCGTAGGTCCAGCCGTTACCGGTCTCCTGGTGCGCGTGGACGGCGGCGATGGTGTAGTGCTGCTGCAGCTCCGCCAGTACCTCGCAGAGGTCCCCGCGGCGGACCACCAGCGGCTGGCCGAGGGTGGCCAGCGCCTTGCGAAGATCCTTCAGGCTCGCCCGCACGAAGTGCCACTGCCGAGCGGAGGCATCGGGCTGGCGCCAGAGCTCCGGCTCCACCACGTAAAGAGGCAGGACCGCGCCACGACGTGCGGCCTCGGTGAGCGGGGCGTGATCGTGGATGCGCAGGTCGCGCTTGAACCAGACCAGCTGAATCTCGGTAGCCACGACTCCTCCGCACGGATGTCCTGGGGTGGGGTTGGCCCGGCCGTGCGCCGGCTGCCCGCGATCCCGCTCGACGCTACGGGGCCTGCGCCACTACCTGAACGACGTGGGCCAGGCCGCTGTGGTAGCGCCCCTCCTCGACCCAGCGCTCGATCTCCTGACCGACCAGCAGCTCCAGGCCCGGCAACTCGGCGCGCAGGCCCGCCAGGTCCATCATCATCTCCGCCGTTGGTGGTCCGCCGGTGCCGTAGGCCAGCTGCCGCGGGGTATAGGCCTCGAGCAGGAAGAGGCCTCCGGGGCGCAGCCCGCTTGCGGCGCGTCGATGCACCTCGCGGCGGATGTCGGGGGGCAGGTGGCCGAAGATCGACACGATCCCCGCCCACGCCCCGGGCTCGATGGGGTGGCTGGCCAGATCCGCGTGGACGGTTTCGATCTCCACGCCGCGCTCAGCCGCGAGCCGGCGTGCCTTTTCCAGCCCCACGGCAGAGCCGTCCACCGCGGTAACGGCGTGGCCGCGCTCGGCCAGCCAGACCGCGTTGCGCCCCTCGCCCTCGGCCAGGAAGAGCACCGGGCCGTCGGGGATGCGCCAGGCCTCACTGGCGAAGAACGTGTTTGGCTGCGTGCCGTAGGCGTACTCGTCGGGGTCTGCGTAACGTTCGTCCCACATGCTCGCGCTTGCGCGTTTTCCGGATGTGTTGCTCCGGGACGCTACCCGGGTCGGGGCGCGGCGTCCATCGCGCGGTTAATGAGGGCTCCACGACTCACTCTCCCTCGTGCACTGAGTTACGCCGAGCCGTGGCGGATCAGCCCACCCCCAACATCGAGTGGCGCTGGGTGCCCGTGGCTTACTTGGGCGATCAAGCGCGGGCCGGGGCCATCGACTGGCTCGACGCGGAGCGCCGCCTCGATGATGCCGCGGCGGCTGTGGATGCCAACACGGAAAAGGCACAGGCAGCCCGTATCGCGCAGGTGCCGCGACTGGTCTACGAGGATCCGGATGGGGAGGTGCGCTCCCTAACCGGTGGTGGTCCCCATGAGGTCCGCCAACTCGAGGAACTCGCCGCCGAAATGCCGTAGCGGGGCCCTCAATGGAACTCAAGGACGCCGCGCCCCCCAGCTTCCTGGGGGCGTCCTGGCTCGTCTAACGGCTCCATGAAGGGGCGGACTGCAGAGCTCAGTGCCGTGTAGACTGACGCAATACTCACTGTTTGCACGGGGAATCCATGGCTCTGTTTCACAAAATCCTGATCGCTAATCGCGGCGAGATCGCCATTCGGGTGATGCGTGCGGCGAATGAGCTCGGCAAGCGCACCGTCGCCGTCTACGCCCAGGAGGATAAGCTCGGGCTCCACCGCTTCAAGGCGGACGAGGCCTATCAGATTGGCCAGGGCATGGGGCCGGTCGAGGCCTACCTCTCCATCGACGAGGTCATCCGGGTCGCGAAGATGGCCGGGGCGGACGCCGTTCACCCTGGTTACGGGCTGCTCTCGGAGAACCCTGAGTTAGTCGACGCCTGCGAGCGCGCCGGTATCACCTTTATCGGGCCGCGGGCGGAGACGATGCGCGAGCTTGGGGACAAGGCGAGCGCACGGCGGGTGGCCATCGCTGCCGGTGTTCCGGTGATCCCCGCCTCCGAGGTGCTTGGAGAGGACATGGCGGCCGCCCGGCGCTGGGCGGACGAGATCGGCTACCCGCTGATGCTCAAGGCCTCCTGGGGTGGCGGTGGACGCGGCATGCGACCGATCCACGGCCCCGAAGAGCTGGAAGCGAAAGTCCTGGAGGGGCGGCGCGAGGCGGAAGCGGCCTTCGGCAGTGGCGAAGGGTATCTCGAGAAGGTGATCGAGCGGGCCCGCCACGTCGAGGTGCAGGTGCTGGGCGATACCCACGGCGACCTCTACCACCTCTTCGAGCGCGACTGCACGGTGCAACGGCGCAACCAGAAGGTGGTGGAACGCGCACCGGCGCCGTACCTGACCCCGGAGCAGCGCGCCGAGGTCTGTGAGCTGGGGCTCAAGGTCGCCCGTCATGTGGGTTACCGGAATGCGGGTACGGTCGAGTTCCTCATGGACATGGAGACCGGTGCCTTCCACTTCATTGAGGTCAACCCGCGCATCCAGGTCGAGCACACCGTGACCGAGGAGGTTACGGGGATCGACATCGTCAAGGCGCAGATCCGAATCGCCGAAGGCGAGCACCTGGATACGGCCACGGGCAAGGCCGACCAGGGCGAGATCTGGCTCAACGGTCACGCCATGCAGTGCCGGGTCACCACGGAGGATCCGCAGAACAACTTCATCCCGGACTACGGCCGCATCACGGCCTACCGTTCGGCGACCGGCATGGGGATCCGGCTCGATGGCGGCACGGCCTACGCCGGCGGGGTCATCACCCGCTACTACGACTCGCTGTTGGTGAAGGTAACGGCCTGGGCGCCCACACCGGCGGAGACGATTACGCGGATGGATCGCGCCCTGCGCGAATTCCGCATCCGTGGCGTGTCCACCAACATCCCGTTCGTGGAGAATCTGATCAAGCACCCGGTGTTCCTCGAAAACACCTACACCACGCGCTTTATCGATAACACGCCGGAGCTCTTCGCGTTCGACAAGCGCCGGGACCGGGCCACCCGGCTGCTGACCTATCTGGCCGAGATCACCGTCAACGGTCACCCGGAGGTCCTCGATCGGCCCCGGCCGGCGGCTGGGCTGCCCCTGCCGGTGCCGCCTGCGCCGCGCGGTGAGCCGGTGCCGGGTACCCGCAACCTGCTGGAAGAGCGGGGGCCGCAGGCGGTGGCCGATTGGTTGGCGGGTCGCAAGGAGTTGCTGCTCACCGACACCACCATGCGCGATGCCCACCAGTCGCTGCTGGCAACCCGCATGCGCACCTTCGATATGGCCCGGGTTGCGCCGGCGTATGCGGCCAATCTGCCGCAGCTGTTCAGCGTCGAGTGCTGGGGCGGGGCCACCTTCGATGTCGCCTATCGCTTCCTGCAGGAGTGCCCCTGGCAGCGGCTGCGGCAGATCCGGGAGGCGATGCCGAACGTGATGACGCAGATGCTGCTGCGCGGCTCGAACGGCGTGGGCTACACCAACTATCCGGACAACGTGGTGCGCGCCTTTGTCCACCAGGCCGCTGAGAGCGGCGTCGACGTCTTCCGCGTCTTCGACAGCCTCAACTGGGTCGAGAACATGCGCGAGGCGATGGATGCGGTGCTGGAGAGTGGCAAGGTGTGTGAGGGGACCATCTGCTACACCGGCGATATCCTCGACCCGGGCCGCGCCAAGTACGACCTCAAGTACTACGTGGCGATGGGCAAGGCGTTGCGTGATGCCGGTGCCCACATCCTTGGGGTGAAGGATATGGCCGGGTTGCTCAAGCCGGCGGCGGCGCGGGTGCTGTTCCGGGCGCTCAAGGAGGAGGTGGGGCTGCCGATCCACTTCCACACCCACGACACGAGTGGCATTGCCGGTGCCACCATCCTCGCCGCGGCCGATGCCGGCGTCGATGTGGCCGACGTGGCCATGGATGCCTTCTCGGGCAACACCTCGCAACCGGTCCTGGGCTCCATCGTCGAGGCGCTGCGGCACACGGAGCGGGACACCGGGATCGACATGGCGGATGTCCGTGCGATCTCCAATTACTGGGAGCAGGTGCGGGCCCACTACGCCGCCTTCGAGACCGGCCAGCAGTCACCGTCGTCCGAGGTCTACCTCCACGAGATGCCGGGTGGGCAGTTCACCAACCTCAAGGCGCAGGCCCGCTCGCTGGGGTTGGAGGAGCGCTGGCACGAGGTGGCGCAGGCCTACGCCGACGCGAACGAGATCTTCGGCGACATCGTGAAGGTCACCCCCTCCTCCAAGGTGGTGGGTGATATGGCTCTGATGATGGTGAGCCAGGGCCTGACCCGCGAGCAGGTCGAGGACCCGGCCGTGGAGGTGAGCTTCCCGGATTCGGTCATCGACATGCTGCGCGGCAACCTCGGGCAGCCGCCCGGCGGTTGGCCGCAGGGTATCCAGCAGAAAGTGCTCAAAGGGGAGCAGCCGCTGCAGGATCGCCCCGGCAAGTACCTCGAGCCCCTCGATCTGGAAGCAGCCCGGCAACAGGTCAGCGACGCGCTCGACGGCGCCGCAATCGACGACGAGCACCTCCATGGCTACTTGATGTACCCGAAGGTCTTCACCGAGTACATGCGGCGTCGCGAACGCTTTGGTCCGGTAAGCGCTCTGCCAACGCGCAACTTCTTCTACGGCATGGAGCCGGAGGAGGAGATCAGCGTTGACATCGACCACGGCAAGACCCTGGAGATCCGGCTGATGACCGTCAGCGAGCCGGGTGACGACGGGGAGCGCCGCGTGTTCTTTGAACTCAATGGACAGCCCCGGACCGTTCGTGTGGCGGACAGCAAGGCCAAGGCGAACGTGGTGCAGGCCCCCAAGGCCGAGTCGGGCAATTCCGCCCATGTGGGCGCTCCCACGCCCGGTGTGGTGGTCTCGGTGGCCGCAACACCGGGGCAGCATGTCCAGGCCGGTGATCTGCTGCTGACCATTGAGGCGATGAAGATGGAGATGGCGCTGCAAGCCGAGCGCGATGGCGAGATCAAAGCCGTACACGTTCAGCCCGGCAGCCAGATCGAGGCCAAGGACCTGCTGATCGAGTTCGCAGCCTAGGGGGCAGCCAACAGCCGGTTAGCCGAAGATATCGTCGGTGATGGACTCGTACCACCCGGGCGCGTACATGGCCTCGAGCTCCCGCTGATCCCGGTCGGCATCGAGCGGGCTGAGGCCGCCAGCACCGTCTACGCCGACGATGTCGCCCTCCTGGTGCTCGTAGACGCCGGCCACGGTGATGCCCCAATCCGGCGCGACCAGGCTGTAGCAGGTGTTCACCGTCGGGAAGTCGGGCAGGCTCTCGCCGCGCAGATCGCTGGCGATGGTGGCGGCCACCAGCTTGCCCTGGTTGTTCGCCGCGTGCCCGGACTTGGGCATGGCGCCTGCCACTGCCGCATCGCCGATGACGTAGACATCACTGTAGCGATCCGATTCGAAGGTCTTCTGGTTGACGGGGCACCAGCCGCTGTCATCGGTGAGATCCGCCTGTTGGGCGATGGCTCCGGCCCGCTGCGGCGGGATGAAGTTGATGACGTCTCCGGGGTGGGCCTGGGTGCCACCGTCTGTAAAGATCTTGCGGTCGGTGACGGAGATCCGCTCCGGGGCGCCGCCCTCGGAGCCCGGGATCCACTCGATCATGTCCCCGTACAGCGCCTCCCAACCCTGCTGGAAGAGACTCTGCTTGGAGAACGTGTCTTTGGGGTCGAGACCGAGGACCTTGGAGCGGGGCTTCTCCTGCTGGAGGTAGTAGGCGATGAGCGCCATGCGCTCATACGGACCCGGCGGGCAGCGATACGGCTCGTCGGGCGGGCAGACGATCACGGTCCCGCCATCCTCCAGATCCTTGAGTTGGTGGCGCAGGATCTCGAAGGGGCGCCCACCCTCCCAGGCGTGGGGGATCGTCTCGGTATCTTCCGGCCCCATGCCCTCGACGCGGTCCCAGGCGAACTCGATGCCGGGAGCGACGATAAGCCGGTCGTAGGTCAGGCTGCCGTTTTCCCGGGTTTCGACCGCCTTGCCGGTCGGATCGATCGCCGTGGCGCGATCATGGATGATCTCGACCCCGTGACGGTCGCGCAGATTGCCGTAGCCGTGTCCGAGGCTCTCGAGCTCCCGGAAGCCGCCGAGATACCAGTTCCCGGCGTAGCAGGTGTAGTAACGCTCCTGCGGCTCGACCAGGGTCACGCGGACCCCGGGGGCATAGTGCTTGAGGTACTTGGCCGCGGTGGCCCCGCCCGAGCCGCCGCCGACCACGACGATCCGGGCATCGAGCCGCTCACCGGCACGGGCCGTCCACGGGCCGGCAAGTGGGGCGATTGCAGCAGCGCCGAGCCCTGTCGCGCTCAGCTGCAGGAAGTGGCGGCGAGTGATCTTTGCGCTCATGATGCTCCTCACTCCAGCTCGCTGAGGTACTCGGCGACCTCGCGGATTTCCTCGTCGGTATAGCCGGTGGCGTGCCGATCCATGACCGTCGGATCGCGCTTGCCGTCACGGAATCCTTTCATGAAATCCTCCATGATCTCTGGGTCCCAGCCGGCTATGGGGGGCATGCTCCCGGCTCCCTGGCCATCCTCACCGTGGCAGGCGAAGCAGCTGTTGGCGATGAGCTCCGCCCGGGAGATGGACGAGTCGTCATCGCTCTGGGCTGCGAGGGGTGATCCGGCCAGTACAGCGATCGCGGCGGTCGTGATCAGTCGGCGTCGCTGCATGGTTCCCTCCTTTGTTTCGCTGACGGAAGACGAAACACCAACAGTCTAAATATGCATGGTACAACATGTATATAGTGTATGGCTGGCTGGTCGGATTGAGGGAGGCGTGCTACTGGATGGGGTGGCCGCGCGCTATTTGGGATGAAAGGGCTGGAGCTCGCGGCGCTCGGCATGGACGCGTCGCTGGAGAGCCTCCCCTGGCGTTACCTCGCTACCGAGGACGGTTTTTAGCTGGTTTCGTCGCTGCGTTTCCGGCGGGGCAGGGATCTGAGGCTACTGCTACACTCCGGGTGGTGTTTGTGTTCGGTTAATGTCTCGCTCTACTCGGTCACCAGGGAGCTAACGAATGTCAAGGATGAGGCGCCGGATGTCCGGTATCGGAGGCGAGGCATGACCGACGAACAGGCCAGTGGACAGGCTGGCTGCGGAGAGAACCAGCTGGGCCCGGTCGCGGCAAGCTCGGCGTGCTACGCCGCTGCCGGCGGGGCTCCACTTCGTGGAGATGCACCGACCCACCCCGCACGCCCGGCGCCGGGGCGCTCTGCCGGCAGCGCGCAACTGCCGTCGAAGCGGGTAGCACTCGTGGGCCGCGCCGATATCCAGTCGCGCCTGCTGCGCGAGTTGATTGAGCACAGTGGTGTCTGCCGGGCCGAGTTGATCGAGCCGGCCTCGCTGGACGCGGCCATAGCCGGCGGTGATCGGGATCTGTTCCTGGTTCCGTGGCGCTGCCTTGGAGAAGAGCAGCCGTCGACGTCTACCTGGGAGGCGGCGGGGCTCGCGGCCTGCAGCCGGGTGGCCCTGCTCGATGTCCCGGGTCCGGAGGACGTAGCGCCGCTGCTCGGGTGCCCCGGCCTCGTGGGCGGGTTCACCGCGGACACGTCGCCGGAGATCCTCCTCCGAGGGGTCGATGCCATGCTCGATGGCGAGATCTGGCTGCCGCGCCGCGCGCTCAGCGCCTGGATCGCGGCGGAGCGGTGCCGACCCGCCACAGCGGGGGTGGCATCGGGCGGGGTGCTCGATGCGCTTACAGCCCGCGAGCGTGCGCTGCTTCAGGCGCTCGTGGAAGGGGCGCCGAACAAGACCATCGCCTGCCGGCTCTGCGTCAGTGTCCATACCGTCAAGGCCCAGCTGAACGCGCTCTACCGCAAGCTGCGGGTCGCCAACCGGGTCGAGGCGGCCATCTGGGCGTGCCGCTGGCTGGACGCCCTACCCGAAAGTCGTAGACCAGAGTCGGATCTCCCACCTTTCTACTAGCGCACGCCTGGCCGGAGCCGTCCGTGATCTAGACCCTTGGTCGGTACTTCGGCGCAGCCCCGCGCGCTACCTTGCCTGGTATCCGGGTTCCGACGGGTAACCCGCAAGAACGCCTGCTGGCCAGGTAGTGCACCCGGAGAGGCCATCGCCGAGGAAGGATGCCCTATGCCCGCGTCCGGCAACGATATGGTGTATGAGGTGACCGTCGCGGAGGTCTGCCTGCTCTGTAAGCCGTGGCTGCAGAACCGGCTGCTGGCGGAGCATCTCGACCAACAGTTGCCCCCTGAGTGCCGGATGGCGGATGACGCTCACCTGGAGCATTTCCTCCATGATGGCGCCGCCCGGCTCCTGCTGCTGGACATGGCCTCGAGCGCTCCCGCCCTGGACCGGATCTTCCGGATGGAAGAGGCCGGTGCCCCCGCCGGGGCCGGCCTGGCGCTGCTGAATGTGCCTCCTGGCGTCGAGCTCGGACGCTACCTGGCGTACAGCTGGATCCTGGGCGTCTTCCCGGAGGGTACGGGGCCGGATCAGCTGGTCCGCGGGGTGCAGGCCATGCTCGACGGCGAGCTGTGGTTCCCGCGGGAGGCCTTGAACGAGTATCTGCTGCAGCTGCGCAGGGAGGGCATCACTCCGGCCGCGGCAACCGCTGCGATGCCCGAAGCGGGTGACGCCGCGGAGCGCGCGCGGCTGGATGGGCTCACCGCCAAGGAGCGCGAGGTCCTGGGTGCGCTGGGCGAGGGCGCGACCAACGAGGCCATCGGGCGGGAGCTGGGCATGAGCGTGTGCACGGTCAAGACGCACCTCTACAGCATCTACCGCAAGCTCGGTGTCGCCAACCGGACGGCCGCGGCCCTGATCGGGTGGCGGTACCTGAGTGGGGCGCGGTCAGGGCAGGGGGCGGGATAGTGTCCAGAAGCCGCCTTCCGCGCGGGGTGGAGCGGACTCCTACCAATGGCTATCGAGGTGGCGGATACATCATGGAGCTATGGCCGATTCGCGTAGGGATGCCCCGAGGCTAGTATGCGGCGTGCACGGATTCGTGCGGCCGGGATTCCCTGGATATCCAAGTGTGGGGAATCACAAGACAACGTTAGGGGTGGAATATGACGAAGACCACTTCTGCGGCTCTTGTTGAAAAAATTGCTCAAGAGGGAAAAAAGATGAACAGGAAACTTTCAGTGAGCCTCGTCGCGCTTGCGGCCATGGGATTCGCGGGTGCGGCTTCGGCTTTCGATAATCCGTGGGAAGGTGACGGCGCGGAAGTTAATGTTGAAATCGTCGTAGGCAAGTGGGGCGAAGTGTGGTCCGCCATCGGGACCGGACAGGCGCGTGATGGCGACCCGGCCGTATCGCTGGAAATCACTAACGCTGCGGGCATTATCCCTGCGGGAGGTATCGTCGAAGACACGGTTTACCACGTCGCCAATGTCGACTATGAGGTGCTCGTCGACATCGAAGGGAATATTCCAGACTGGACGATGTTCCATGTTCTCGCCGACATCCAGAATCGAGGGGAGTACAATGGGGTCGGTCAGCACGATCAAGCTATGGCGGAAAAAATCGTAACGTGGCGCCGGGATGATAGCGACTACATTGGGTCGCAACCCGGAAACCCGCAAATTATTCTGAGCGGGACCGCGGGCACCTCGGCTACCTCTACGGAAGTGGATTACGCCGCTGAGGCGCGCCATGGCCTGCCGGAGGTCACGGACGGCCAAGATTTTCAAGTGATCTACACGATCGCAGCCCAGTAAGCGGCTCGATTCTAGTAAAACGAGAAAAGTGCGCGGGAGGGGGAGTGCAACCCCCCTCCCCGCACCTAGGGAGTTGTGCCTCATGCGCCACGGTTTCAGACATATCGGCGGGGCAGTCGTCTGCTCGGTTGTTGCCGTTCTGCTCTTTTTTCCGGCCGCGCCGGTGATGGCACAGGGCTTCAACGTGCAGCCCATGATGTTGGAAGCCGCGCCGCGGCCCGGCCAGACCATCGAACTGCCGCTGAGGCTCAACAACACTTCGCCCACCGGCGATCAGATGATCGAGCTGCGCTTGGTGGAGCTGACCCAGGCGCCCACGGGCAGTTGGTACGTCGTGAACCCCGGCAGCGGGGAGGGGCCACCCCATGATGCCTCGCTCCTCGACTGGGTGAGTCTCGAGGAAGACAGCATCACGGTGCCTGCCGCCGGCCGGGTCGAAACCACGGTTAATGTGAACGTCCCCCGGGATGCGCACGGCGCCTATTTCGGCGCGCTGATTGCCGAGACACCGCGCCCGGCTGATGCGCAGGGGCTGGTGGTGCGCGTGCGCTTCCTGATCCCCATCATCATGCAGACACAGGGCAGGTCGGTGCGGCAGCAGGTGCGGATCGACGATGTGATGATGACCTACGATGTCGATGAAGAGGACCGGCGCGACCCAACCACGCTTGCCAAGCTTTCCATCACCAATCAGGGCCGCACCTACTCACGGGTGCAGGGCCGGATTACTGTCGACCGCGAGAGCAACGATCGCTGGCGGCCTGTCACGCGGATCGATGTCCCCGAGCGCAGCATCATTCCCGGGGTGACGTTTTCCCTGGGCGATGACCTCGAGCGCCGTCTGCCGTCGGGCACCTACCGGCTGCGCGGAGAGCTGCGCGTCGACGGGCGCAGCGCCGATATCCTTGAAAAGGTCGTGGAATTCGAGGGCGACCCGAGTATCGACACGCTTGCCTATGACACCGCGCTCGTGCTTGACCCTGTGATGGTGCAGATGAATGTTTCGCCAGGCGCGACGCGCACGGCCGTTGTCTCCATCGCGAACCCGGGCGAGGATGCCGTTACGGTGCAGATGGCGGCAAGCACGCCGAACGATCTGCGCGGTGTCGCCATGGGCGATCTACGCGGGGATGCCTTTTCGGCTGAGGGCTGGACAGAGATACGGCCGAGCGAGTTTACCCTGCGCCCCAATGGCCAGCGAAATGTGCGCGTGATCAGCCGCATACCGCGGGAAGGACTGGACCATTCGAATTACTACGCCGACCTGATCCTGCAGGGGCGTTATGCCGACGGTCAGAGTGCCGGCGAAACAAGGTCGGTGGCGCATCTTGTTCATAGCGGCGTAGAAACCGCGCCGGAGGGGGCGATCGAGCGGCTGCTGATCGCCGAGGGAGATGAGCCGTCGGAACACATTATTCAAGTCCGCTTCGCCAACCGCGGCGATGTGCATCTCGAGCCTTCTGGCGAAGTTCAGGTCCTGAGCGGCCGTGGCAGCCTGGCCCGCGCGAGGCTGACGGCCGAACCGGGGCCGATTTTGCCCCTTGGGCGGCGCAATTTCGGCGGCAAGCTCGATTTCTCGGAGGTCGAGCCGGGCTATTACGCCCTTCGTGCCTCGCTTGGGTATGGCTTTCAGCTATCTGCTTCGGAGCAGACTTTGATCGAAGTGATCGCAGAGCCCGACGAGAACGGAAGCATGGTTCATCGCGTCCGAGTACTGGATGACGATGCAGATATAGATTTGCCGGATGAAGAAGCATTACCGGAATTAGAAGGCGCGGTCGAGGAGACGGCTCCGGAGGAATCTCAATGAATCGCATACGCAATGGTCTAGCAGTGCAATCGATCATTGGGTGTAAAATGATTAAGATAAAAACCGTGCGCCAAGCCATGCGCTCAAGTTCCGTTAAAATGGTCCCCGGTTGCCTGATGGGTATGTTGACCTGCGCGCCGGCAATGGCCCAGCTTGCAAACCCTTGGGAAGCCGACGGCGCCGAAATTCAGATGGAGCTTTCCGTCGATTCGTTTGTTGAGCTGGAACTGCTGGACTCTGCCCTGCTCCGCTTGAAAATTCCGCCCCCTGCGTCGACTATCCCTGCGGAGGGAGTTGGTTTTAGAGTAATCGGAAACGCTAGCGCAACGGTTACCGCTGAACCGGATGATTTCGTCAAAGTCGATGGCCCGGAGGATTGGCTGGGAAAAGCAACACTTGGATCGGAAGAAATTGGGTACGCGATCGAGCTTCGCTTCCCGCGATTTGGGCAGCCCTCCTCACCGGTCCAGATTTCGACCCTTCCAGGTTTCGAACCAGGTCCGACGACTCCAGGCCTGACGGTCGATTTGACACAAACCGGCTATGAACGGGAAGGGGTCATTCACTTGGAGGCCAATGAAAACTGGACCGTACATGGTGGTATTCCATCCCCTGGGGTGTACACAGGGCACGTGACGATAACGGTTTCCGCCGATGCCTTGTGACGTGGCACGCTCAGCTACGGGGCGGCCCTGTAACCGAGGCTGCAGCAAGTGAGTTGGAGCTTAATCAAGGCGGGGGTGATCAGCGCATTGGTCCTCGCACTGGGTGTACCAATGGCGCAACGTGCCTCAGCTGCGGACGACACCGCCAAGATAAACATATCCATCCGCGTCACTCCCATCGCCCAGCTCGAGCTTCCCGAAGGCACCGTGTTCGAGCTGCACATCCCTAGCCGCGCACAGGGGCTGGAAGGGAGCGGCCCGTTCACGCGCGGGCCTGCGCCGCATCTGGACAGCGCGCAGGTCCCTTTCACCGTGTCCGGCAACGCCCGAGTGACGGTCTCGGCCGCGCCCGGCGCCGTGCTGGATGCACCGCCGGAGGGCCCTGTGGGGCGGGCTTCCGGGACCGGCCCCACGGGAAAGGCGCTCTCCGATACCGGGGCCGAGCTGCCCTATTACCTGTGCATCGAGCTGCCGGAATCCGGAGGACGCGGGCCTTCCTCTGCCGGGTTGGGAAACCCCTGTGGCACGAATCCCGGGCACCAAGCCACTTCGAGGGTGGATACCGCGCAGGGGCCAATATCCGGCGTGGTTCATGTGGTGCCGGGCGTGATGTGGGGGGATGTCGCCTCACGCAGTTTTGACAACCCCGGGATTTACCGCGGCGAGGTGCAGGTGACGATTACCGCCAGGGAAGAGTAAAGACTCTACGGCTTGGAGGGGCAGTGAATTCAGCTTTCAGGGGCGTCGCAGCGACATGCCTCGTGGCGTTATCAATGGTCATCGCTCTGCCACCGACGGCGTCCGCAGACGAGACCCCGACGGTGGACAACGTCTTCTTCCAGACGGATCTGCGCCAGGCGCTTGAAGACATCGCCGCGCAGACCGGCGTGAACATCATCGCCGACCCGAGCGTGAGTGGCATCATCTCGGTCAGTCTCGAGGGCGTCGAGCTGGAGCGGGCGCTGGATCGTGTGCTCGCCGGAACCGGTTTTCGGGTCTCGCGACAGCCGGACTACTATCTCGTGTTCAATCCCGACGCATCGGCGGACTTCTTCACGGATGTTGCGCAGACCCTGCTGATCCGGCTCGACAACCTCACGCCGAACTCGGCGCGGTCCCTGCTCGCCCAGCCCCTGCAGCGTTACGTGCGCGTGGACGAGGCATCCGAGCGCCTCGCAGTCACTGCGCCCACTGACCTCATGGAGCGTATCGTGGCCGACCTGCGCCTTATCGACCAGGGTAACGACAAGGCCACGACATTCGTGGCGCTCGAGTTTATTCGCTCCGAGAATGTGCGCAATCTTTTGCCTGAGAATCTGCAACGTTTCGTCAGAACGGACCCCGGTCGCAATACGATTGCCGTCACCGCTCCGGAAGAAAACCGGACCGAAATCCTGAGAATGATCCGTCGGCTTGATGTGCCCCCGGGCCCTGCATCGACCGAAACGCCGTATATCCACCGCACACGCATCGTCAAGCTGCAGCATGCCCGTGCCAAAAAGACGCTTGCGCTCCTGCCGGCTTCACTCGAGGAATACGTGCGCGCCGATCCGGAGTCGAACACCCTGGCAATCAGCGCGCCGCGCCACCTCGCGGATCGGATCCTTGAGGATATCAATACGATCGATATACCGCGCCAGCATGTGATGCTCGACGCGCGGGTCGTAGTGCTCGAGCGCGGGGATCTGCTCGACTTTGGCGTCAACTGGGACTTCCCCACCGCCACTGCGGGCACGTTCATCGACGACGAGACGAGCCCGAGCTGGCCCTGGGGGCTGCGCATCGGGTTCACGCCGGGGCGTGAGTTCACCAACGCCCTGGCCATGACGCTCAATATGCTGACCCAGAATGAGGAGGCCACCATCGTCTCCACCCCCCAGGTGTTGGCTCAGGACGGCAAGGAGGCGGAGATCAGTGTCGTCACCGAGGAGTGGTTCGAGATAACCACGGATGCGACGACCTTCGCGCGCGCGCAGCTGGAGCAGATCGAGACCGGAACCGTGCTCGCGATCACGCCACAGGTCGGATCGAACGGCGAGCTGACCCTGGACATGGATATCGAGGTCAGCGATGTGGTCGGGCGGGGGGCGTCGAACCTGCCGGTGGTCAGCCGCCGCACTGCGCACAGTACGGTGCAGGTCGAGAACGGGGGGACGGCGGCCGTGGCAGGCTTGGTGGATACGCGCTCGCGGTTTACGCGAACCGGCGTTCCGGGGGTTGGTAGGCTGCCGCTGCTCGGACGCGCCTTCCGCAGTGATCAACTCGACCACGAGGCGCGGCAGGTGGCCGTGTTCGTGACCGCCACCCTCGTCGAGGAGTCGGATCGGTTGTTCAGCGACGGACGCCGCGAGCTGCCGCCGGTAGAGGTTATCGATGAGGACGAGTTCCGGGATGCGCTGGCAGCGGCCCTCAGCCGGCTGGAGACCGGGGCAAGGAGGGACGAATGACCAGGGCAGAGGCGAGCAGTCGGCGTCGGCCGCGCCTGCTGCTGCTTGCGCTTCTAGTCGTCCTGGGATTGAGCGGCTGCGCGACCACAGAGCGGGGCGTGGCCATGAGCCGGGAGGCGGTGACGCCGATCACGGTTGGCCAGGCTACTCCGGTAGGCGCCGATGAGCTGGCGGAGGCGATGCTACGGGCAGGATTCGATCGGGACCAAATCCTTGATATCGGCCCAGCGATACGGAACGCCCTGGCAACATCGGGCGGGGCGCAGGTGCGGGATGACAGTAGCGTGGAGGCGCTTTTCGCGGTTCACTCTGGCCGGCTCTATGTGACGAGCCGCAGTCGGGGCAACTTCATTCAGGAGCTGCCCGGGGCAAGTGCCGCCAACGGCGGCGGTTGATCCTGGGGCGGGGCATCGATGATGGTCTGGTCTTGCGCGCG
>NZ_JAJNRE010000019.1:0-45456 GCF_022228025.1 Halorhodospira sp. 9622
CTGCCAAGCTCAAGGCGTTGCTGGAGGGGGAGGCCGGCAAGCTTGAGCGCCTTAAGGCGTGGCTGGAGGGGCAGCGTCAGCTGGCCGCCGAACGCGCCGAGGTCCTCCAGGCGCTGGCCGAGCTGGAGGACGAGGGGCTCTCGGGCAAGGAGCTGGCGGCTGCGCTGCAGGAGCGCCTGGCCCATCTTGATGACCCCGAACTGGTTGGTGACTCGACCGGGGAGGGCGCCGAACAGGGCGGGCTGACCGCCATCGCCGCCAGCGCCTCGGTTCTGATCGGCAGCGCGCCCGGCGATGAGGCCGATGCGAAGCGCGGCAGCGCGCTCGGCGATCAGATCGTCCGCGAGCTGCGGGCCGGCGGCCTGCTCAATGCCCCGGTGGGTGGGCTGGACTTGACCGGCGGGCAGACCGGCAGCCAGGGCGGGCAGAGTGGCGGCGGTGAGCGTAGCTCGGCTGCCGAGGCGCTGCTGCAGGCATTGCAGTCGGGCCAGCGCGGTCGGGACGAGGGCGCCGCTCGTGGCGAGTTCAGCGGACTGCTGGCTGCCGCCCAGGGGCTGGAGGGCAGTCAGCGCGGCGGCGGCCTGCAGTTCACCGTGCAGCAGCCGGTGGGTCAACAGGGTTTCACCCCCGCTGTGGGCGAGCGGGTGGTGTGGATGGTCAACGAGAATGTCCAGCAGGCGCGGCTGCAGCTCAATCCGCCCGGCCTCGGCCCGCTGGACATCCAGGTCAACGTCGGTGACGAGCGCACCACGGTGAACATCACCACGCACAACGCGGCCACCCGCGAGGCCCTGGAGCAGGACCTGGAGCGGCTCAAGCAGTTCCTGGCCGACCAGGGTCAGGGGGAGGTGGACGTGAATATCTCCCAGGGCGACGGCGGTGAGGACGAGACCGATCCCGACGGCGGTGAGTCCCTGCAGGCCGCCGAGTCAGAAGGCGAGGATGCCGGGGAGGCCGCCGCAGCCGGCAGTAGCGGCCGCGGGCTGATCGACCACTACGCCTGAAGCCGCCCGCCCAGCCGCCCAGCAAGCAGGCGCAGCGGCGCCACGGCCGCCGCGATGCCCACCAGGACCGTGGCAAAGGGCAGATCCAGCGCCATGGCGGTGACGAACGCCGCGGTGTAGATCGCAGCGGCCAGCCCCGCCGCCCAGGCCACGGCGCGCCGCCATCCGCCCGCCAGGGCGAAGGCCAGCCAGGCCGGGATGAAGACCAGGGCGAAGGCGGCCATCACCCCCATCACCAGCGCCGTGATCGCCACTACCGCCGCGGCGATCAGATCGAAACCGAGCGTCACCGGCCACAGCGGCTTGCCGTTGGCGGCGTCGTGGCCGGGGAAGAGCTCGTGGCGCAGCAGCCGGCGCGAGATGATCGGCAGGAGCACGGCGGCGGCACCGGCGACGATCAGCGTCGCCCACAACTCCTCGGCACCGACGAAGTAGAGCTGCCCCTCCATCAGGTTCTCGCCGAGGAGCTTGGCGTGGTAGGTCATCGAGGCGCCGAGCATCATCGCCGCCCAACCGAAGAGGATCAGCCAGGCGTAGACGTCGTTGCCGGTTCGGTGCAGGGCGCCCTTGATCGCCACCGCCACGGCGCTCGCCGCCAGGGCCGCGGCCAGCGGCGGGGCGCCGAGCAGCAGGCCCGCCACGCCGCCGGCGCCGGCCAGGTGGGCGAAGCCCAGGGCGGCCAGCCACTCGCCGCGCAGGCGCAGGTAGAGCCCGACCACCGCCACCGCCACGGCGGCGGTCAGCCCGGCGAAGAACGGCAGACGGAACAGGGGGTCGAAGAGCAGTTCCATTACGCGGCCGTCTCCGTTCGCTGCAGATGCCCGCCCGGCTCCAGGGTGATCACCCGGTGGCAGACCTGGCGGATGAAGTCGGCGTCGTGGCTGATCACCAGCGCCCCGCGCCCGGCGTCCAGGCGATTCAGTCCCTCGATGAGCAGCTGCCGGCCACGGGCGTCCAGGTTGTTGGTGGGTTCATCGAGGAGCACCAGGGCCCCGGGGTGGCCGAGGACGGACCAGACCAGCAGGCTCTGGCGCTGCCCGCCGCTGAGGCGGTCGATGCGCCGGCGCAGTAGCGGCTGCAGCGGCTCGGGCAGGGTGGCGGGGTCGGCGCCCATCAGCGTCAGGAGCTCGTCGCCGCGCAGGGGCAGCTCGCCGCCCTGGTACGGGGCCTGGGACTGGCAGGCGATGCCGGCGCCGGCAGCCGTTTTGGCCTGGCCGCCGAAGCGCTGCGCCTGGCCGGTGAGGACACTGAGCACCGTGCTCTTGCCGCAGCCGTTGGGGCCGGCCAGGCCGATCACCTCGCCGGGGTGGACCTGCAGAGAAACCGGGCCGACCACCGGCTCGCCGTAGCCAGCCCGCAGCTGTTCGATCTCGAGAAGCGGTTGCGCCACGAGATGGATCCTTGTCGTGGGGAAGAACGACCCGGGCGGGACCGTGCCCCGTCCGGGTCGCGTCATGGTAAGGGGCGCGGTACCGGCTGGCCAGCCGGTACCGCCGGGTCGGCTCAGGAGGCCGGCGAGGCGATGGCCTCAACCAGCTCGTCGATGACCGCGAAGTAGTCGTCGGCATCGCCGTCCACCGGGACCTGGGTGGGCAGACTGTAGTAGGACCAGCCCAGCTCCCGCTCGATGAACCGGGCCCCGTCCGCCGGCTGGAAGTCGGCGAAAAGCGTTACGCCCCGCTCGTCCGCCAGCTCATTGACCAGCCGCCGCAGGTGGCGGGCGGTGGGCGGTACGCCGGGCAGCGGCTCCAGGTAGCCGTGCAGGGGCACGTCCAGGCGGTGCACCAGATAGTCGATGTCCGCGTGGAAGACCAGCACCCCGGGGGCGTCGGCGACGCGCTCCTCCCAGCCGGGCAACCGCTCTTCGACGGCGGCCTGGAAGTCATCGGCGTTGCTGTAGAAGTGCTCGGCGTGCTCCGGGGCCAGGTCGCCCAGCCGCGAGGCCAGGGCCTGGCCTACCTCGGCCATGCGGACGGGGTCCAGGTAGACGTGGGGGTTGCCCGCCGGGTGGACATCACCCCGGGCGCGGTCGGCGTGACCGGTCTGGCCGATCAGCTCCACCTGGGCGGCGGCCTCGAAATAGCCGTCCTGGCCGATCTGCACGTCCGGGTTGTTGGCGCCGCGGATGGCGGCGGGCAGCCAGCCCTCCTCCAACTCGGCGCCCACCGAGACCACCAGGTCGGCCCCGCGCAGGGCGGCCATCATCGACGGACGCGCCTCCAGGTAGTGGGCGTCCCGGTCCGGCGGGGCCATGGTGGTGACCTCCACATGATCGCCGCCGACCTGCTGGGTGATCATGGCCATGTTGGTGGTGGTCGCGGCCACCTGCAGCCGCTCCGCCGCGGCGGGGCCGGCGGCGAGGGCGGTGGCGAGGACCGCGGTGGCAAGGATGCGCTTGAACATCATTCGACTCCCTCTGCGATTGCGGCGCGGCGCGCTCAGAACGGATGGGCGCCGTGGGCGCCGAGGCTCAGGTTGTACTGGAGCATCGCCTGCCAGGCGTCTTCCCCGTGGTCGTGTCCGTGCCCATGCCCATGCCCAGCGCCACCGGCGAAGTCGGAGTAGTTGACCTGAGCCCGGATGTACGAGAAGTGCGACGGGTAGAAGGTCACGTTGGCCGCGTAACGGTAGCTGGTGTCTAGGGCCTCGATCTCATCGTGCCCGAAGGCGTCGTTGGTGATGCCCAGGGCTTCGGCGCGCAGGCCGGTCCGCCAGCGCGGGGCGATGCCGTAGACCGCCTGGATGTAAAGGCCGTCCTGCTTGCTGGTGCCGGCGTATTCGAAATCTCCGTCGTCATAAAAGTCGGCTTCGATGTTCCGGTAGAAGTACTCGCCCTGTACGGTCCAGTCGCCCTGGCCCTTATAACCACCGGCGTCGTAGCGATAGATCGCGTCGAGGCCGGCGAACCAGCTGTCGCCGTCCCAGGCGTCCTCGTCGTCGATATCGCCCTTCTGGAAGGCACGGGCGTAGCCTGCGGATGCCCCAAGCTGCGCGTTGTGATTGTAACCGAGGTTCGGTCCCCACTTGGCGAAGGCGGTCCCGAGGCGCGGGCCGGAGACATCGTCGAAGCCGTGGTCGTGCCCCTCGTACGGGGCGATTCCGCTGCTCTCACCTTGCAGAGTCTCGACACCGAACTTCAGGTAGGTGCGGGTGGGCGCCAGCCAGTTGAGCTGCACGCCGGTCTCCTGGATGCCGTGGTCGCCGAAGAGGTGCTCGCTGACCAGCGGGCGGTCCACGAAGTCCCACTCGTGGGGGTGCTGGCTGTTGATGTAGCCGATGTCAGAGAGGAACCGGCCGGCCTTCACCTGCAGGCCCCACGGCAGGCTGCGGGTGGTGAAGTAGGCCTCCTCGAGGTCGATGTGGTCGGTGCCCTCGATGACCAGCATGGCGAAGGCGTCGAAATACGGGTCCACCGAGGCCTCGAAGGCGATTTCCGTCTCGCGCAGCTGGAAGCCGTCCTCAATGCCGTGGGCGTGGTCGTGGCCATGACCGTGCCCGTGGCTGTGGCCCATGCCGAAGCCGCCGGGATCCCCCACGTGGCCAGAGAACTCGTTGCCGTAGACGCCGTCCAGGATCACGGAGATGGACGGATTCATCAGTGTGCCGGCGCCGATCTGCTCGCTGGAGGCGGTGGCCCGCTGCATCGGGCCGGGGTCGGCGCTGACGGTGGGTTCCGGTCCCTGCTCGACGGTGGGTTCGTCGGTGGGCGACTGGGCGTGGGCACTGCCGAGCAGCAGGGCTGCGCCGCCCAGACCGGTGGCCAGCAGGGCCGATCGGCGCCATTGGGCGTGGTATCGTGACATGTTCGGGCTCCCCTGGATTGAGTGACGCGCCGGGCGGTTGTGGCCGCTGTCGCGCTGCTGTGGTCAAGTTCCCGGCGCTGGTGGCCGATAGCACAAGAGAGTCCACAGCGGCCGCCTCCGGCGTCCAGTGCAATCTAGTTGCAAATGCAACAAGGCGTCAACAGGCGTCGCCGGCGGGTGATGCGGTAGCATGGGGAGTCGGCAGCAGCAGCGCCGGCGTCACGGCACAGTCAGTGCATTGATAGGGCACGGGGAGGCATACCAGTGCCGAAGATTGTCTACATATTCATGGGGATCATGGCGTTGATGATGGTCGTGACCATGGGCACCGTGGGGGCCCTGGCGTTCGGCTACATCACGCCGCCGGGCATGCATGCGGACGCAGAGCCCGACCTGGGGGATCCGCAGTACCTCAAGCTGGAGCCGCCTTTGACCGTCAATTTCGAGCGGGGTCAGCGGATCAGCTACCTGCAGGCCGAGGTCGAGGTCATGGCGCGCACCGACCAGGCGCTCGAGGGCGTGGAGCGGCACATGCCGGTGATCCGCAACAACCTGCTGATGCTCTTCGCTGATCAGAGCTTCGAGGCGCTCAACACCCGGGCCGGGCGCGAGGATCTGCGGCACGCCTCGCTCGAGGAGATCAACGACATCCTCGATGAGCGCGGGATCGAGGGCGAGGTCGAAGCGGTCTACTTCACCAGTTTCGTAATGCAGTAGCGGGCGGTCGTCATGTCGCAGCAGGATATCCTCAGCCAGGACGAGATCGACGCGCTCCTCCACGGGATCGACGACGGCGACGTCGACACCGAGGACGAAGAGGATACCGGCGAACTCCGGCCGTACACCTTTACCGCCGAGGAGCGCATCGTCCGGGGCCGGATGCCGACCCTGGAGATGATCAACGAGCGCTTCGGGCGGCTGTTTCGCATCGGCCTGTTCAACATGCTCCGCCGCACGCCGGAGGTCTCGGTCACCGGCGTGGAGATGATGAAGTTCGGCGAGTACGTCCACACCCTGTTCGTCCCCACCAGCCTGAACATCATCCGCGTGCCGCCGCTGCGCGGCTCCGGTCTGTTCGTGATCGACCCCAAGCTGGTCTTCCTGGTGGTGGACAACTTCTTCGGCGGCGGCGGGCACTTCTACCTCAAGGTGGAGGGGCGCGAGTTCACGCCCACCGAGCAGCGGGTTATCCGGCTGATGCTCGATCAGGCCTTCGATGACCTGCGCGAGGCGTGGAACCCGGTGCTCGGCGTGGACTTCGAGTACGTGAACATGGAGGTCAACCCGCAGTTCGCCAACATCGTCAGCCCCACCGAGGTGGTCGTCGTGAGCAAGTTCCACGTCGAGCTCGACGGCGGCGGTGGCGACATCCACGTGACCCTGCCGTACACCATGGTCGAGCCGATCCGCGAGATCCTCGACGCCGGCGTGCAGTCCGATCGCAACGACGTCGATGACCGCTGGGCCAAGGCGCTGCGCGAAGAGATGAAGACCGCTCCGGTGACCATGCACAGTACCCTGGCGCGCTCGGAGATCACCCTGCGCGATCTGATGCACCTCAAGGCCGGGGATGTGATCCCCATCGAGATGCCCGAGCGGGTGGTGGTCGAGGTCGAGGAGGTGCCGGTCTTCTACGGTACCTATGGGGTGTGCGAGGGCCATGCGGCGCTGCGTATTGACGAGAAGGTGCAGGCGCCGGAGCGCGAGACACTGCTGCCGGAGCGCGACCAGGTCCGCCGCGAGGAGCGCGAACGGGACGAGGAGCCGGTTCAGCAGCGCATCAACCGGCTCACCGCCGAGCAGCGCAGCGGCGCCGAGGAGTCCCACGAGGCGCCGGAGCGCCCCCAGAGCAGCCAGAGGGTGGATGAGTCATGAGTGACGAGAACGACCGGCCGTCGGCCGATGACGACTGGGCCGACGCCCTGGCCGAGCAGAAGGGGCAGGGCGAGCAGGAGGGAGAGCACATCGACGACGAGGCCCTGGCCGAGGAGTGGGCGGCCGCCATGGAGGAGGGCGCCGAGGCCACCGAGACGGCCGGTTCGGGCGGTCGGGAGAGCGGCCAGTCCGGCGCTGCCGAAAAAGGCGGCGGCGGCCGATCGGTGGATCTGGACGAGTTCGATCCGGCCGCCACGCGCGCCGCCGGCGAGGATGACCAGAACATCGATGTCATCCTCGACATCCCGGTGACGCTGTCCATGGAGATCGGCCGGACGCAGATCAGCATCCGCCACCTGCTCCAGCTCAACCAGGGCTCGGTGGTGGAGCTCGACCGCCTGGCCGGCGAGCCCCTGGACGTGATGGTCAACGGCACGCTGATCGCCCACGGCGAGGTGGTGGTCGTCAACGAGCGCTTCGGCATCCGCCTGACCGACGTCATCAGCCCGGCCGAGCGGGTGAAGAAGCTGCGCTGATGGCCCCTCGATCGCGCTCGTGGGTGACGTTCCTCCGGCGCTCGCGCCTGGCGGGGGCGGCGCTGGGCGTCAATCTGCTGGCGTTCTCGGCGCCGGCGGTGGCCGAGACCGTCCCCGGGGTCGAGGCCGAGGCCATCGTCCGGGTGATTGTCGCCCTGTTGGTGGTGCTGGCGGTGATTGTCGGGCTCTCCTGGCTGCTCCGGCGCTTCGGCGGCGGGGCCGTGGGCGGCACCGGGGCCATGCGTGTGCTCGGCTCGCTGCCGGTGGGCCAGCGCGAGCGCGTGGTGCTGGTTCAGGTGGGGGAGACCCAGCTGCTGCTCGGTGTAGCGCCCGGGCGGGTACAGACCTTGCATATACTGGAAACCCCAGTGACCGGCGTCGGCGGCGAGGCCGACGGCGGGCAGGGCGGCCCGTTCGCGGCGCGGCTGCGTCGCTTGATGCAGCAATCCGATCAGCAGTAGTCCATGCCCACACTCCGTATTCTGCTTCTCGTGGCGTTGTTTCTTTGCCCGGTGCTGGCCTACGGCCAGACCGGGCTGGAGGCGCTGACCATCGAGGAGACCGAGGACGGGCAGACCTGGAGCCTCAGCGTCCAGGTCCTCGTCCTCATGACCCTGCTGACGCTGCTGCCGGCGATGGTGCTGATGATGACCGCCTTTACGCGGATCATCGTCGTCCTTGCCATCCTGCGCCAGGCGCTCGGCACCGCCTCGACGCCGTCGAACCAGGTGCTCATCGGGCTGGCCCTGTTCCTGACCCTGTTCGTGATGATGCCGGTCTTCGACGAGATCAACGAGACCGCGCTGCAGCCGTACATGGCCGAGGAGATGAACGCCGAGCAGGCGCTGGAGCAGGCCAGCGAGCCGATGCGCGAGTTCATGATCCGCCAGACCCGCGAGGACGACATCGCCCTGTTCCTGCGCATCGCCGACTACGGCGAGGTGGACAGCCCGGACGACGTGCCCATGTCGGTGCTGATCCCGGCATTCATGACCAGCGAGCTGAAGACCGCCTTCATCATCGGCTTCGTGCTCTATCTGCCGTTCCTGGTCATCGACCTGGTGGTGGCCAGCACGCTGATGTCCATGGGCATGCTGATGCTCTCGCCGATGATCATCTCGCTGCCGTTCAAGATCATGCTCTTCGTCCTGGTCGATGGCTGGTCACTGGTGATGGGCACCCTGGCGTCCAGTTTCTTCCTGTGACCGCCCGGGTGCCCCGCCGGGCGGCAAGACCTTGCCGCCCGGCGGCAATGGCGGGGCGCCGAACGGCAAAAAGCTGCCGGCCCGGCCGGAGCCGGTCGGCCGGTGCCGGCCGCTAGCGGCAAGCCTTTAATGGAGGTTGTCTATGACACCCGAGCGGGCGATTCAGCTGGGCACGGACGCGCTCACCGTGGCCACGCTCCTGGCCGGGCCGATCCTGTTGGCGGCGCTGATCATCGGCCTGATCGTCGGCATGTTCCAGGCGGCCACGCAGATCAACGAGCAGACCCTCTCCTTCGTGCCCAAGCTCGCCGGCTTGGCGGTGGTGCTGTTCCTGCTCACGCCGTGGATGACCCAGGTCCTGACCGACTTCACCGAGGGGCTCATCCGCAGCATCCCGGAGATCCTGCGCTGAATGGAGATCAGCAGCGCCGAAGCGGCCGCGTGGGTGGGTACCTTCATGTACCCGCTGATGCGCATCGGGGCGGCGGCCCTGGTGGCGCCGGTGTTCGGCAACGACATGATCCCGCTGCAGGTGCGGGTGTTCATCGGCGTGGCCCTGACCATCGCCGTGCTTCCGGCGGTGGGCGAGGTGCCCCCGGTGGATCCGCTCTCGGCGGACGGCCTGCTGATCGCCGTCCAGGAGGTGCTGGTGGGGCTGACCATCGGCATGATCCTGGCCCTGGCGCTGAACACGGCGGTGATCGCCGGTGAGAGCATTGCCCTGGCCATGGGGCTGGGTTTTGCCACCATGGTGGACCCGCAGACGGGCATGTCGGTGCCGGTGATCTCCCAGCTGCTGCTGACCATCGTCACGCTGCTCTTCCTCGCCGTCGGCGGGCACCTGATGCTGATCCAGCTGCTGGCAGACAGCTTCGCGGCGGTGCCTATCGGCGAGATCGCCCTGGATCGGGACGTGTTCTGGGGTGTCGCGGCCTGGGGGACGCAGATGTACGCGGGTGCCGTACTCATCGCGCTGCCGCTGGTCACCGTCCTGCTGGTCATCAACCTCTCGCTGGGCGTGATGACCCGCGCCGCGCCGCAGATGAACGTCTTCTCCGTCGGTCTGCCGCTGACCATCCTGGTCGGCGGCGTCCTGATGCCCATCCTGGTCCTGCCGGCGCTGCCGGCGCGCATGGCCATGATGTGGAGCGAGGCGTACAACACCATCGGATCGTTGCTCGGTACACCGGGGATCGGGGGGTAGGCCGTGGCCCAGGAGAGCGAAGACGGGCAGGAAAAAACCGAGGATCCGACCCCGAAACGGCGCGAGGAATCGCGCAAGAAGGGGCAGATCCCGCGCTCGCGGGAGCTGACCACCATGCTGGTGCTGCTGGTGGCCGCCGGCGCGCTGCTGGCGCTCGGTCCCTTCATGGGCGGTCAGCTGACGTCGCTGCTCGAGTGGTCATTCACCATTGATCGTAGCCACATCTACGATCCGGGGATCCTCATCGAGCGGCTGCACGAGGCGCTCGGGCGGGGGTTGCTCACGGTGCTGCCGTTCATCGCCGTGATGCTGCTCGCCGCGCTGATCGCCCCCACCGCCCTGGGCGGGTGGAGTTTCTCCTTTCACCCGATGCAGCCCAAGCCCGAGAAGCTCAGCCCCATCAAGGGGTTTCAGCGCATGTTCGGGACCAAGGCGGCGGTGGAGCTGGGCAAGGCCCTGGGCAAGGTGCTGGTCATCGGCGGCACCGCCGCCGGGCTGTTTGTCCTCTTCTGGGACAACTTCTACACCATGAGCCGGGCCCCCCTCGAGCCCTCCATGGCCGAGGGCATGCGGCTGTTCTACATCTTCTTCTTCCTGCTGGCACTGTCGATGCTGGTGGTGGTGGCCATCGACATCCCCTACCAGATCTACGACCACACCCAGAAGATCCGCATGACCCGCCAGGAGGTCAAAGAGGAGTTCAAGCAGACCGAGGGCAAGCCGGAGGTCAAGCAGCGGGTCCGCGAGCAGCAGCGGGAGATGACCAACCGGCGGATGATGGAGCAGGTCCCCGATGCCGATGTGGTCATCACCAACCCGGCCCACTACGCCGTGGCGCTCAAATACGATCAGTCGTCCATGCGTGCGCCCACGGTGGTGGCCAAGGGCGCCGACCTGCTTGCTGCGCGCATCCGCCAGATCGCCGAGGAGAACGACATCCTGATCTTCCAGGCCCCGCCGCTGGCACGGGCCTTGTATCATTCCGCCGATCTGGACCAGGAGATCCCGGGCGCGCTTTACTTCGCCGTCGCCCAGGTGCTGGCCTACGTCTACCAGTTCCAGGCCGCGCAGCGCCGCGGCTGGACGCCGCCGCAGCGGCCCGAGCCGGAGGTTCCGTCGGGCTACGACGCCGGCGGCGGTGCACCATCCGATGAGCCAGGAGGGGATAGCCGCCGATGAATTCGGCCATCGCCGATCAGATCCGCAGCCTCGGCTCCCGGGGGCTGGGTACGCCGCTGCTGGTCATTGCCCTGTTGGCGATGATGATCGTGCCCCTGCCGCCGCTGGCGCTGGACATGCTGTTCACCTTCAACATCGTCCTGTCGCTGTCGATCCTCCTGGTCACCGTCTACATCATGCGGCCGCTGGAGTTCGCGGTTTTCCCGACGATCCTGCTGGTGGCCACGCTGCTGCGCCTGGCGCTGAACATCGCCTCGACGCGGATCATCCTCCTCGACGGTCATACCGGCACCGACGCGGCGGGCAACGTCATCCAGTCGTTCGGCGAGTTCGTCGTTGGCGCCAACTACGTGGTCGGCTTCGTGGTCTTCGCCATCCTGGTGATCATCAACTTCGTCGTGGTCACCAAGGGCGCCGGGCGCATCTCCGAGGTCTCGGCGCGCTTCACCTTGGATGCGCTGCCCGGCAAGCAGATGGCCATCGACGCCGACCTCAACGCCGGGATCATCAGCCAGGAGGAGGCGCGCAACCGGCGCCAGGAGGTGGCTCAGGAGGCCGACTTCTACGGCTCCATGGACGGTGCCGCCAAGTTCGTCCGCGGTGACGCGATCGCCGGCATCCTGATCCTGCTGATCAATATCGTCGGCGGGCTGATCATCGGCATGACCCAGCACGGCATGCCGGCCGACGAGGCCGCCCGCAACTACACCCTGCTGACCATCGGCGACGGCCTGGTGGCGCAGATCCCCTCGCTGGTGCTCTCCAGCGCGACGGCCATCCTGGTCACCCGCCGCTCGGATACGCGGCGGATGACCGACGACATCATGGAGCAGCTGTTCAGCAACCCGCGGGTGCTCTGGGTCGTCGCCGGGATCATCGGCCTGCTTGGTCTGGCGCCGGGGCTGCCGCCGGTGCCGTTTCTCTTCTTCGCCGGGCTGTGCGCGCTGGGGGCGTGGTACGCCGGCAGGCGCGAGGCCGAGGCGGCCGCCGCGGCTCAGCAGCCCGCGGCATCCGAGCAGGCCGATGCCGAGCGGGAGGACCCCGAGCAGAAAGAGCTCACCTGGGACGACGTGCCCCCGGTGGACCCGGTGGGCCTGGAAGTGGGTTACGGCCTGATCCCGCTGGTCGACCGCAATCAGGGCGGGCAGCTGCTGACCCGGATCAAGGGGGTGCGCAAGAAGCTCTCCCAGGACCTGGGCTTCCTGGTCCAGCCGGTGCACATCCGCGACAACCTCGATCTGGGACCCAACGTCTACCGGGTCAGCATCCACGGCGTACCCGTGGCCGAGGGCGACGTGCAGCCCGGCCGCGAGCTGGCCATCAACCCCGGGACGGTCCACGGCGAGCTCTCCGGGACGCCGACCAAGGATCCGGCCTTCGGTCTCGACGCGGTGTGGATCGAGCCGTCGCAGCACGATTACGCGCAGACCCTGGGCTACACGGTGGTGGACGCCAGCACGGTGATCGCCACCCATCTCTCCCAGGAGGTGCAGCGCAACGCCCATCAGCTCTTCGGCCACGAGGAGGCGCAGAAGCTGCTCGACATGCTCGGCCAGAGCCAGCCCAAGCTGGTCGAGGAGCTGGTGCCCAACACCCTGAGCCTGTCCACGGTGGTCAAGGTGCTGCAGAATCTGCTCGAGGAGGGCGTGCCCATCCGGGACATGCGCTCCATCGTCGAGGCGCTGGCCGAGCACGGGCAGAAGACCAAGGACCCGGGGCAGCTGACTCAGCACGTGCGCGAGGCGCTCAGCCGCATGATCGTCCAGGAGATCGTCGGCATGCAGCGCGAGGTGCCGGTGATCACCCTGGAGCCGCAGCTGGAACAACTCTTGCTTAATTCCGTGCAGGGTGCCGGGGACGGGGGCGGCGGCATCGAGCCCGGGCTGGCCGAGCGCATGCAGCGCTCGATCGCCCAGGCGGCGGAGCGTCAAGAAGCCGCCGGTCAGCCCGCCGTATTGCTGACGTCACCGCCGCTGCGCCACTGGCTGCGGCGGCTGTCCCGCAACGTGGCGTCGGGGCTTTACGTCCTGTCCTACAACGAGGTCCCGGATGACCGGCAGGTGCGCATCATCGCCAACGTCGGTCAGGGGCAGGAGGAATCGGGCAAGCAGGGGTAACGCACCATGCGAATCAAGCGAATCTTCGCCGCCAATACCCGCGAGGCGCTGCGCAAGGTCAAGGAGCAGCACGGCCCGGATGCCGTGGTGATCTCGTCGCGCAATGTCGACGGCGGCGTCGAGGTGATCTCGGCGGTGGACTACGACGAGCGCGCCGTTCAGGCGGCGGCCCGCGCGCAGGATCCGCGGGCCGCCGAGATCCCGCCCCTGGACGGCTCGCCGGGCCCGCGCCCCGGTGAGCCGGACCTGCCCGCCGCCGAGGACGAGCCGTCCGGGCAGGCGGAGCCGGCCGAGGATGAGGCCGGCCGTGCTCGCGAGGCGGCCCTGGCCCGCCTGCGCAGTCTGCGCGCCGGTGGTGCGGTGGCCGACGACGCCCTGCCGCAGCGTGAGGGGGGCGGCCCGTCCCGCGGGCGGCCGCGCATCGACACCGGCGCGGCGGAGCGGGCCCGTGCCAACGCGGCCGCCCATCGCAGTTCCGGCCAGGAGCGCAGCGGCGCCGGCGGCGGCGAGCGCCGCGAGCCGCGTATCGATCTGCGCGTCGGCGGCGCCGACGAGGACGCCGAACTCTTCGACGCCCTCAGCCGCGAGCACCAGGAGGTGGAGCGCAAGCGCGCCGAGCAGCCGCGACGCGAGCCGGCCTCCCGGCCGGCGCGTGGTCGGGGCGGGGCGGCCAGCGGCGGCGAGCCCGGTGGCGACCGGGGCCAGGGGCTCGGCGGGGTCGAGCACGCCGCCGCCATGGGGGCCGCCGCCGAGGCGGCCAGCGCCGGCAACCAGGAGGGCCCGTCTACCGCGGGTGGCTCCGGTGCGAGCCGCCGTCGCGTCGAGGAGGAGCCGGCCTTCCAGGAGATGCGCGAGGAGATCCGCACCCTGCGCAGCCTCTTCGAGAACCAGCTCTCGCTGCTCGAGTGGAACCGCATGGGTCACCGCCACCCGGCCCGAGCCACGGTGATCAAACGGCTCACGGATCTCGGCATGGGCACCGAAGTCAGCCGCAAGCTGGCCGATCACATTGGCGGCGACGAGAACCCCGACACCGCCTTCCGCAAGGCGCTGGCCCTGATCGCCCGGCACCTGCCCATCGCCGGCGACGAGATCGTCGACCGCGGCGGGGTCTACGCCCTGGTCGGCCCCACCGGCGTCGGCAAGACCACCACGGTGGCCAAGCTGGCGGCGCGCTACGCCCTGCGCCACGGCCGCGAGCAGGTGGCACTGGTGAGCACCGACAACTACCGGGTCGGCGCCCAGGACCAGCTGCTGACCTACGCCCGCATCCTCGATGTGCCCGTCTACACCGCCACCAACCGCCATGAGCTGCGGACCATCGTCGACGATCTGATGGACCGCGGCCTGGTGCTCATCGACACCGTGGGCATGAGCCAGCGCGACGTGCGTCTGGCCGAGCAGTTCAAGACCCTGGGCAGCGCCGAGGGGCTGGTGAAGACCTACCTGGTGCTCTCAGCGGCCACCCAGATGGCGACGCTGACCGAATCGGTCAGCGCCTTCGCCGGCGCCGAGCCGGTGGGCTGCATCTTCACCAAGGTCGACGAGGCCTCCAGCCTGGGCGGGGCGATGACCTGCGCCCTGCGCACCAAGCTGCCTATCGCCTATCTGGCCGTGGGGCAGCGGGTGCCGGAAGACCTTCAGGCGGCCAGGGGTGATACACTCGTGCACCGGGCGTGTGCGCTGCTGGACGAGCACGTTCAGGAGGCCGACGAGGAAGCCCTGGCATTGGCTCTCGGTGGGGGAGGCGCATGTTCCTGACAGAGCCAGGCCTCGATCAGGCGGCGGGGTTGCGCAGGATGGCGAAAACCAGACCGGTCAAGGTGGTCGCCGTCACCGGCGGCAAAGGCGGGGTCGGCAAGACCAACGTCTCCGTGAATCTGGCCACTGCGCTCAGTCGCATGGGCCAGGAGGTGATGCTCTTCGACGCCGATCTGGGGCTGGCCAACGTCGACGTGGCCCTGGGCCTGTCGCCCAAGCTCAACCTCTCCCACGTGCTCGCCGGCGAGGCGAGCCTCGATGAGGTCCTCGTCGAGGCCCCCGGCGGCTTTACCATCGTGCCCGCCTCTTCGGGCACCCAGCGCATGGCCGAGCTCACCGCCGCCGAGCACGCCGGGCTGATCCGCTGCTTCAGCGAGCTCCAGCGCGAGGTGGATGTGCTGCTCGTCGACACCGCGGCGGGCATCTCCGAGAGCGTGGTCAGCTTCGTGCGCGCCTGCCGCGAACTGGTCATCGTCGCCTGCAATGAGCCCTCGTCGATCACCGATGCCTACGCCCTGATCAAGGTCCTCAACCGCTACGGGGTCGAGCGCTTCCACCTGGTCGCCAACCGCGTGCGCAGCCGCCGCGAGGGGCAGATGCTGCACCAGAAGCTGGCCGTGGCCACCGAGCGCTTCCTCGACCTGAACCTGGACTTCATCGGCGCCATCCCGGAGGATGATCGCCTACGCCGGGCGGTGCAGAAGCAGCAGCCGGTGGTCGAGACCTACCCGAACAGCCCCTCGGCGCGGGCGTTCGGTGATCTGGCGCGGCGAATCGACGCGTGGCCGACCCCCTCGGGGGCCACCGGGAACCTGGAGTTCTTCGTCGAGCGACTGATCGAATACAGCAGCATGGGGGGAGAGGTGACCTGATGAATGGTCACGCGATGTACACCGCGGTGGCACAGCAGGGCGACGAGGATCTGGTCACCCGCCACGCCTCGCTGGTCAAGCGGATCGCCCACCATCTGGCCAGCCGCCTGCCGCCGAGCGTGCAGCTCGAGGACCTGATCCAGGCCGGTATGATCGGCCTGCTCGAGGCGGCGCGCCAGTACGACTCCTCCCAGGGGGCGAGCTTCCAGACCTACGCCGGCATCCGCATCCGCGGCGCCATGCTCGACGAGATGCGCCGGCTCGACTGGACGCCGCGTTCGGTCCACCGCAAGGGCCGCGAGGTGGCCGAAGCCATCCGCAGCATCGAGCACCGGACCGGGCGAGATGCCCGCGACCACGAGGTGGCCGAGGCCCTGGGGATCTCGGTGGCGGAATACCACAATATCCTGCAGGATGTGTCCTCGGCGAAGGTCTTCAGCATCGACCAGGAGGATCCGGGCACCGGCGAGCCCCACGAGCCCGCCGGGCACGACCCCGGCCCCCTGGCCATGCTGCAGGACGAGGCGTTCCAGGGCGAGCTGGCCGAGGCGATCCGGGAGCTGCCCGAGCGCGAGCGCCTGGTCATGGCGCTCTACTACGATGAGGAACTCAACCTGCGTGAGATCGGCGAGGTGCTCGGGGTCTCGGAGTCGCGGGTCAGCCAGATCCACGGCCGGATCATGCTCAAGCTGCGCAACCGTCTCGGGGAGTGGCGGCGCGAGCAGCAGGAACGAACGGCGTAGCACGGCTTTGGCAAGGCCTCGAGATAGGGGGGCAATGTGGCAGCGGACAAGAACATGAAGATCCTCGTTGTGGACGATTTCTCCACGATGAGGCGGATCATCAAGAACCTGTTGCGCGAACTCGGCTACAACAACGTGGTCGAGGCCGACGACGGCAACACGGCGCTGCCCATCCTGCAGAAGGGCGGGATCGACTTTCTGATCACCGACTGGAACATGCCGGGCATGACCGGTCTGGAACTGCTCAAGCACGTCCGTGCCGATGCCAATCTCAAGGACCTGCCCACGCTGATGGTCACCGCCGAGGCCAAGCGCGAGCAGATCATGGAGGCGGCGCAGGCCGGGGTGAACGGCTACATCGTCAAGCCCTTCACCGCGGCGACGCTGCGCGAGAAGATCGACAAGATCTTCGAGCGGGTCCAGGCAGGCGGGGGATGAGCAGCATGCGCCGGGAGCAGGGCAGCAGCGGCGCCGACCTCGAGGCGTACCGCCGCGCCGCGCAGCAGTTACTGGAGCACGTCGACGCCGGGGACAGCGAGGGTGCCCAGACGGTCATCGACGACCTGACCCACCTGCGGGAGACCGAGCTCTTCCGCGAGCTGGGGACGCTGACCCGGGATCTGCATGAGGCGATCAAGGCGTTCAACTACGACGAGCGCCTGGCCGATATCACCTCCCAGGAGATCCCCGATGCCCGCGAGCGCCTGAACTACGTCATCACGATGACCGAGCAGGCCGCCCACCGCACCCTGACGGTGATCGAGGGCAGTGCGCCGCTGGCGCAGGAGCTGGCCGAGGAGGGGGCACGGCTGGCGGAGCGCTGGCAGGCCTTCCAGCGCCGCGAGCTCAATGTCGAGGACTTCCGCGAGCTCTCCCGCGAGCTGGATGGCTTCCTCAACCGGGTCCAGGCAGACAGTCGGCAGATCAGCGATCAGCTCAACGAGGCGTTGATGGCCCAGGACTACCAGGACCTGACCGGGCAGATCATCCGCAAGGTCATCGCCCTGGTCGAGGAGGTCGAGTCGAACCTGGTCCAGCTGGTGCGCATCTCCGGGCAGCGCTTCGAGGAGGAAGGCCAGCAGCCCTCCACCCGGCCGGCCGAGGACGCCGAGGTGGCCAGCGAGCGGATGCGCCGCGGCGAGGGGCCGACCATGCCCGGCAAGGGTGGCGACGACGTGGTCAGCGGGCAGGACGAAGTGGACGATCTCCTGTCGAGCCTGGGGTTTTAGCCCGGGCACCGAGAAGCCCAACAACAGCGGAGGCCGAGCATGGCCATCGACCTCGACGACGACATCGTGCAGGACTTCCTGGTCGAGTCTCGGGAGATCCTCGACCGGCTGGGCGAGCAGCTGGTGGATCTGGAGCAGCACGGCGAGGACCAGGATCTGCTCAATTCGGTCTTCCGCGGCTTCCACACCATCAAGGGGGGCGCCGGGTTCCTCGGGCTCGATCCGCTGGTTGAGGTCTGCCACCGCACCGAGGACGTCTTCAACCTGCTGCGCAATGGCGAGAAGCAGGTCTCGCCGGAGCTGATGGACACCGTCCTGCGCGCGCTCGATGTGGTGGTCGCGCAGTTCGGGCAGATCGAGAACGGCAGCGACCCGGAACCGGCCTCGGCGGAGCTGCTCCAGGAGCTCGACCGGCTCAAGCAGGCGGATGCCGGTGCGCCGCCGGCCGCCGCCGCAGGGGCAGCGCAGGAGCAGCAGCCGGCCTCCCAGCAAGAGCAGACCGGCGACGACAGCGACGCCGAGTTCGATGAGCTGCTCACCGCCCTGGACGACGGCGACGAGGCCGCCACCTCCGGAGGCGGCGACGAGATCACCGACGCTGAGTTCGAGCAGCTGCTCGACGAGCTCCACGGCAAAGGTCAGCACCAGGGCAAGCCGGTGGCCGAGGATCCGGCCGCGGAGGCCGCCGAACCGGCCTCGGGCGGCGGGGACGACGAGATCACCGAGGAGGAGTTCGAGCAGCTGCTCGACAGCCTCTACGGCCCCGGAGCAGCGCCCGGCAAGGACGCGTCGCCGCCGGCGGTCGAAGGCGCGGGCGACGATGCGCAAAGCGCTTCGGCGCCGCCCCCACCCGGCGCGGCCGCGGCTGGCGAGCCGCAGGCAGGCGAGCCGCAGGCGGCCGACGCGCCGGCGGCCCCCCGGGAGCCCGAGCCGGCCGCTGCGGCGGAGTCGACCCCGGCGGCGCCGCAGGCCGATGCCCCCGCCCGCAAGCCGGCCGCCGGCGGCGGCCAGGGTGGTGGGGGCGGTGGCGGTGCCGGTGCCGACAAGGGTGGCACGGGTGCCGATGCCGGGGGTGGCGGCAACAAGGTCGAGGCCTCGGTGCGGGTGGATACCGCCAAGCTCGACGAGATCATGAACCTCGTCGGCGAGCTGGTGCTGGTGCGCAACCGCCTCTCCAACCTGCGCAACGAGCTCGACGACGATCGCCTCGGCCAGGCGGTCAGCGATCTGGAGCTGGTCACCTCCGACCTGCAGTCTTCGGTGATGAAGACGCGCATGCAGCCGATCAAGAAGGTCTTCGGCCGTTTCCCCCGGGTGATCCGCGACCTGGCCCGGCAGCTCGACAAGGAGGTCACGCTGGAGACCCACGGCGAGGACACCGACCTGGACAAGAACATGGTCGAGGCCCTGGCCGACCCCATGGTCCACCTGGTGCGCAACGCCGTGGATCACGGCGTGGAGTACCCGGATGAGCGCGAGGCCGCCGGCAAGCCCCGCCAGGGCACGGTGACCCTGTCCGCCGAGCAGGAGGGGGATCACATCCTGCTGACCATCGCCGACGACGGGCGCGGGATGGACCCGGACAAGCTGCGCGGCCTGGCGGTGAAAAAGGGCATGATGGACGAGGAGTCGGCCTCGCGGCTCGATGACAAGGAGGCGTACAGCCTGATCTTCCACGCCGGGTTCTCGAGCAAGGAGGAGATCTCCGACGTCTCCGGCCGCGGCGTGGGCATGGACGTGGTCAAGAACAGTCTCTCGCGGCTCAACGGCACCGTGGACATCGACTCCGAGCTGGGCCGTGGCACGGTCATGCGCATCCAGCTGCCGCTCACCCTGGCCATCCTGCCGACGCTGATGGTCAAGGTCTCCGGGCGCAAGTTCGCCCTGCCCATGTCCGTGGTGCGCGAGATCTTCGAACTCCAGGACGTGCGCACCAACGTGGTCAACAACCGCCTGGTGGCCATCGTCCGCGACAAGGCCATGCCGCTGTTCTTCCTGGAGCGCTGGCTCAGCCAGGCCGGTGAGCCGGTGCTCACCACCAAGCGCGAGATGGCCAACGGCGAGGAGGCCGAGGACGAGCGGCAGGTCATCACGGTCATCGTCGGCAACCAGGCCGTCGGCTTTGTCGTCGACGAGGTCATCGGTCTCGAGGAGGTGGTCATCAAGCCCCTGGGCGCGCTGCTCCACGGCCTGCCGGGGCTGGCCGGCTCGACCATCACCGGCGACGGGCAGATCGCCCTGATCGTCGACATCCCGAGCCTGATCAAGGCCTACGGCAAGCGGCTGTAGGCCGCCCGGGCGCGGGGCGCGCGTCGCTCGTAGAGGAGGACTGGGTGAGCATTCGGGTTCTGGTGGTCGACGATTCCGGCTTCTTCCGCCGGCGCATCCGCGCCATGGTCGAGCAGGACCCGCGTCTCGAGGTCTGCGGCGAGGCTGGCGATGGACGCCAGGCCGTGTCCCTGGCCCAGCGCCTGTGCCCGGACGTCATCACCATGGACATCGAGATGCCCGAGCTCGACGGCATCTCGGCGGTCCGCGAGATCATGCAGCGCCGGCCCACCCCGGTCCTGATGTTCTCCTCGCTCACCCACGAGGGCGCACGGGCCACCATCGAGGCGCTGGAGGCCGGCGCCGCCGATTTCATCCCCAAGCGTTTCGCCGACCTCTCCGGGGATATGGAAGCGGTCCAGCGGCAGCTCTGCGAGCGGCTGGTGGAGCTTGGCGGCGGTCGTCGCGGCGGCGGTTCCCGGGGCGGGCAGGCGGCCGCCTCCCAGGCCCGCTCCCCCGCCCCGACACCCCCTCCGGCTGGCGGTGAGGCCGACCGACCCCGGCGCACCCCTGCCTCGACGGCGCCGTCGACCCGGCGGAGGACGGGCGGCGAGCTCGCGCCCGAGTCCCCGGCCGAGTCCCCGACCCCGGCAGCCGAGCCTGCCACTGCCCCCGCGGCAGGCCCCCGGCGGGGCGCGCGCGGCGCTCCGCGCCTGGCCGACCTGCAGGCGGTGGTCATCGGCTGCTCCACCGGCGGTCCGGTGGCCCTGCAGCGGGTGCTGACGCGGCTGCCAGCGAGCTTCCCGGTACCCGTGCTGGTGATCCAGCATATGCCGGCCTCCTTCACGCCGGCCTTCGCCGAGCGTCTCAACGAGCTCTGCCAGGTGCGCGTGCGTGAGGCGGCCGATGACGACATGCTGCGCCCGGGCGAGGTCCTGCTCGCTCCCGGAGGCCGGCATCTGGGGGTGCGCGGGCGTAGCGGCGCACTCAGCGTCTACACCTACGAGGGGCAGAGTGACCACCACTACAAGCCGAGCGTCGACATCGCCTTCAGCGAGCTGGCCCGGCTGGCCCCGGGCGGGGTGCTGGGCATCGTGCTCACCGGCATGGGCTCCGACGGGGCCAAAGGGGCCCGGCTGCTCAAGGATAACGGCTGCTGGGTGTGGAGCCAGGACGAGGCGAGCAGCGTCATCTACGGCATGCCTGCGGCGGTGACCCGGGCCGGGCTCACCGACCAGGTGCTGCCCCTGGACCGGATCGGAGACGAACTCGCCCGCCTCCGCTAGCGGGCAGGATCGCAGGCCTATGCGCATCTGGACCGTGGCCAATCAGAAGGGCGGCGTCGGCAAGACCACCGTCGTCACCAGCCTGGCCGGGCTGCTCGCCCAGCGCGGCAGCTCGGTGCTGGTGGTCGACCTCGATCCCCACGGCTCGCTGACCAGCTACTTCGGCTACGACCCGGAGGAGGTCGAGCCGAACCTCTACGAGCTCTTCCGCCACCAGGGGCGGGGTGTCGACCCCGAGGCGATGAGTGTGCCCACCGCGGTGCAGGGGCTGCACCTGCTGCCGGCGTCCACCTCTCTGGCGACCCTCGACCGGCAGCTGGGCAGCCGCAAGGGGATGGGGCTGGTCATCCGCCGCGGCCTGAGCACCATGGCCCACCGCTTCGACTACACCCTGCTCGATTGCCCGCCGATGCTCGGCGTGCTGATGGTCAACGCCCTGGCCGCCTGTGAGCGGCTGATCGTGCCGGTGCAGACTGAGTTCCTGGCTCTCAAGGGGCTGGAGCGGATGGTCCATACCCTGGAGATGATCGAGCGCTCGCGGCCCCGTGCCCTGCCGTACACCATCGTCCCGACGCTCTATGACCGGCGGACCCGGGCCGCGACTCGGGCCCTGGAGGAACTGCAGCAGCGCCACGGCGAGCGGGTCTGGCCCGGTGCCATCCCGGTGGATACCCAGTTCCGCGAGGCCAGCCGCGAAGGCCTGCCGCTGACCGTGATGCAGCCCTGGTGCCGCGGCAGCCTGGCCTTTCGTAAGCTGCTCGATCACTTGACCCGCGGCGAGCGCGAGCGTGACAACGAGGTGGCTGGCCATGTCTGAGGAGGATCCGGGCAAGGGGCTTCCCGATCACCAGCGCGCCCTGGGGGAGTACCTCCAGGCCCTGCTCGACGACGTCGAGGACTACACTCCGGAGGCGGAGGCGGAAGCACCGGCATCCGATGCCCCGCAGGCGGAGCCTGCGTCGGGGTCGGCACCCACCGGGCCGCCGCCGGCTGCCGAGCGGCAACCGGCCCGTACCCGGGAGACGCCGCCGAGCCGGGTGGCCGAGCGCCCGCGGATGCCGCAGGCGCCGCCGCCGTCGGTGGCCCCGCCGGAGACGGCCCCCGGCGAGCCCGAAGCGCACCCGCCGTCCGCCGAGACCGCAGCGCCGCCCCGGCCACGGGCCGGGGCTACGGGAGGCGGCCAGGAGCCGCCGACCGACCCCACCCCGGCGTGGGCGCGTCCCTTCTTCCAGGCGCTGACCCTGCACGTGGGCGCGCTTCGCCTGGCGGTGCCCCTGGTCAAGCTCCACCGGGTGGTGCCGTGGGAGGATCCCGACGAGGTCGAGCCCACCGTGGGGCAGCCGGGGTGGATGCACGGGCTCCTCGACCACCGGGGGCGGTATGTTCAGGTCGTCGACACCGCCGAGCTGGTCCTGCCCGAAGACCGTCGTCCGCCGCTCGAGGAGCGCCGCGCCGGGAAGATCATCATCGTCGGCGACGGCAACTGGGGGCTGGCCTGCCGCGAGGTGGGCGCGGTGCTCAAGCTCACCCCGGATCAGGTGCAGTGGCGCTCGGCTCAGGGCCGGCGGCGCTGGCTGGCGGGTACGGTGCGCGAGCACCTCTGTGCGCTGGTGGATCCCGACGCCTTCGCCGACATGCTCGAGCAGGAGGGCGGCGTCGGGGGCACCCTGGCATCCCCCGCCGCCGGGGGGCAGAATGGCCCCGCCGGCTCCCGTTAAACCCGTAGCGAGGGGAATACATGGCTTACGAACAGGCACAGTACGATGAGGATGCCGAGCTCGCCGAGGGGCCGACCTCCCAGTGGGTGACCTTCAAGCTCGGCAATGAGCACTACGGTATCAACGTGATGCAGGTCCAGGAGGTCCTGCCGTTGTCCGAGATCGCGCCGGTCCCCGGCGCGCCGGAATTCGTGCTGGGCATCATCAACCTGCGCGGCAAGGTGGTGACGGTGATCGACACCCGGCTGCGCTTCGGGATGCAGTCGCGGGAACCCGACAAGCAGAGCCGGATCATCGTCATGGAGGTGGCGGAGAACGTCGCCGGGATCCTGGTGGATAGCGTCGATGAGGTGGCCAGCGTCCGCGAGGCGCAGATCGATACGGCGCCAAACGTGGGCAACGAGGAGTCGTCGCGCTACATCTACGGGGTGGTCAGCCGCGAGGATGGGCTGCTGATCCTGGTCGACGCCAACAAGCTCCTGACCGAGGACGAGTGGCAGGAAGTCGCCGCCCTCTGATCCGCGAGCAGTCCGCCGGGCCGCGGTCACCCCGCCCGCCGGCGGGTTTGGTGAGGTTGGAGACGGAAGCTGCCGCGTTGTGGGGCCTGCCGCCGCGCGGATGTGCGCGCCCCGCCTGCGGCGGGGTCCCCTGCGCTGCTCGCCCCGCCGGGGCCGCTCGCTCAACTCGCGGCGCTAACGCGCCGCTCGGACAAGACCTCGCTGATGAGCGCGAACCGGTAAAGGTTCGCGCTCACCCCCCGTCGGGGCTGCGCGGCTCGGCGCGCCCAAATGCGCGGCGGCAGGCCCCACAAAGCGGCAGCCCTGCACATCGCCCGAGGCCCGCCGGCGGGCGGGGTGGCCGCGGGCGCGCTACGACTCGCGCCGGACCGAGGGCGGGCGCTCCGGCTGGATCTCCGCCGTCTTCACCCGATTGCCCTGGGTCTGCACGATGGTCACCGGATAACCGTCGATCAGCAGGCTCGTGCCCGCCTCGGGGATGGTCTCCAGCCGCTCGAGGATCAACCCGTTCAGGGTCTTCGGCCCGCTGGTCGACAGCTCCCAGCCCAGCACCCGATTCAGCTCCCGGATCGTCGCGCTGCCCTCGACCAGATAGGTTCCATCCTCCTGCCGGGTGATCGAGCGGGTCAGCGTGCCCGGATCCGTCGTGAACTCGCCGACGATCTCCTCGAGGATATCGTCCAGGGCCGCCAGGCCCAGGATCTCGCCGTACTCGTCCACCACCAGCCCGACGCGCTCGCGCTGGCGCTGGAACTTCAACAGCTGGGTGTGCAGCCCGGTGCCCTCCGGGATGAAGAACGGCTCGTGCAGCCGGGCCTGGAGGTCCTCCGGCGTGAAGCTGCCGCGGACCAGGTCGCCGACGATCCGGCGCACATGCACGAACCCCAGGACGTGGTCCACCGTGCCGCGGTAGACGGGCATGCGGGTGTACTGGCTGTTGGTCAGCCGTTCCAGGGTCTCCGGCCACGGATCGTCGAGGTCGATGCCGACGATCTCCGTGCGCGGGATCATGATGTCCTCCACCGTCGCTTCCTCCAGGTCGAGGATGCTCACCAGCATGTGCCGGTGGCGGCGGGGGATCATGTTGCCGGCCTCGTTGACGACGGTGCGCAGCTCCTCCTGGCTGAGCTCGGCGGCGCTGACGTCCTCGACCCGCACCCGGACGATGCTCAGTAGGGCGTTCGCCGCCGCATTGACTAGCCAGACCAGGGGGTAGAGCAGGCGCAGGAGCAGCCACAGCACGTAGCTGGCCGGGAAAGCCACGCGCTCTGGATGGACGGCGGCGAGCGTCTTGGGTGCCACCTCGGCGAAGATCAGGATCACCAGCGTCAGCAGGCCGGCGGCCACGGCGATGGCGCTCTCGCCGTGCAGGCGCAGGGCGATCAGCGTCGCCAGGGAGGAGGCGGCGATGTTGACGAAGTTGTTGCCGAGCAGGATCACCCCGAGGACCCGGTCCGGTCGCTGCAGGAGCCGCTCGGCGATGCGTGCACCGCGATGGCCCTGCTTGGCCAGGTGACGCATGCGGTAGCGGTTGAGCGACATGAGCGCCGTCTCCGAGCCCGAAAAGCAGCCGGAGAGGACGATCAGGCCGCCGAGGGCGGCGAAGAGCAGGCTGACGGGAATCGCTTCCAACGGGGGTCCGGGGCCTCGGTGGCTTCAGGTGCGAATGCGTCGGGCGACCGCCGGTTCGGCGCAGAGTCCGGCCAGATCGTCGCCATCCGGGCGCTGCGGGCGGTCGCGGTCGCGGTCGACGATGCAGAGAAAGCCCAGCGGCTCGTCGCCGCCGGTGGCGTGGATCTGGTGCCAGGCCCGCGGGGCGATGTAGACGCAATCCAGCGGGGTGACGACCTCGACCCGGTTGTCGAGGACCACCTCGGCGCGGCCGCGCACCACGATGACCACATGGGTGTGCTCGTGGCGCTCGAGCGTCGTGTAGCCGCCGGGCTCCACCTCGAAGTAGCGGGTCTCGAAGGCCGGAGCCTCCTGCCCGGACGGACGGCCGACCAGGGTCTGGCGGCGGGCACCACTGAAGTGGGTGCCCTCCGCCTTGTAGGCCTCTTCCTCGATGCCCTCCCAGCGGTAGCCCTGCTCGCGCAGGACGCGGGAGGCGTCGTGCTCCTCGCCGGTCATGCCGCTAACGGCCCTCCACCACGTCCTGCAGCCGGCGCGCCGCGGCGACCCGGTCGCCCTGGGCGTAGAGGCTGCCGCCGATCAGCAGCACGACGTCCGGGCCGTAGCGCTCGGCCCAGTACGGCGCCCGCTCGGCGTCGACCCCGCCGCCCGGGGTGGGCAGGGCGGGGCGGATGTCGCCCAGTGGCCGGCGCAGGCGGTCGTTGATGCGGTCACACAGGGCCTGATCGTAGGTCGGGAAGCGCCCTTCGGCGTTGGTGTAGACGACCATATCGGCGCCAAAGAGCCGGGTGATCTCGCCGAGCAGCAGGGCGGGGTCGATGCCGTGCTCGGCGCCGGCCACGGCCCCGGCGAAGGCCGGGTGGGCCATCAGCGCCATGTCGTAGCGCTCCCGGGCCCAGATCAGAGCGTCGAGGCCGGTCAGGAAGGGGCAGATGAGCACCGCCTTGCAGCCGGCCTCCTGGGCGGCGTCCAGGCGCTTGTCCAGCTCCCAGCGCGGCCCGGTGACGTTGGGCAGGTAGAGCGAGCGGCCGCCGGTCTCGGCGTTGACCTCATTGACGGCCTGCTGGCACGCCTGCACCCGGTCGACGAAGCGCGAGGTGTCCTGATCGCAAAGGCCGTGGTCGTCCTTGATCAGGTCGATGCCGCCGCGGGCGAAGTCGGCGCAGAAGCCGGCCAGCGTGGCGGTATCCAGCCCCAGGGGCTTGAGCGCCGTGGAGCTCATCGGCCGCTCGGCGATGCCGAGCATCTCGCGCACGCCGGTGGTGCCGTAGCGCGGGCCGCCCAGGGCCTGCAGCAGGTTGGGCGTCCACTCGACGTCGGCCAGGCGGATTCCGCTCTTGAGCGAGATGTTGCCGAACAGGTTGTTGATCAGCTGCGTCGGCTCGAGACCGGTGATCGCCTCCGGGAAGTCCAGGACCAGGCGGTGGCGACCGTCGTCGAGGGCCGTCAGCTCCTGGATCGTCGGCACCACGTCGTCGTAGACGTGCGCCGGGATGCAGCGCGAGGGCAGCTCGGCGCTCTGCTCCAGGGCGATGCCCTTGGCCTTGTCATGGGGGTCTTCGCCGGGGCGGCAGGTCAGGTGGTAGGTGACGCGCAGGGTTTCGGCAGACAAGGTGGTTCCTCTCCGGTTCGGTCAGTTCTGGTTGGCGTTCGGGGGCGCGATGAGTTCGGCCACGCGGAGCAGGTCGCCGCCCTCGTCGAGGGCGCAGGTGACCGCGCTCTCGGCCGCCTCGAGCAGCAGATCGCGGTTGCTGCCGTGGTCCGGGTAGGCGGCGACTCCGGCGGAGACAGTCACCGGGCCGAGGGGGCGACCGCGCTGGTGGATGCGCAGCTCGGCCAGCTCCTCCCGGACCGCCTCGGCGCGCATGGCGCCGTTGTCCAGGCTGGCGTCGGGCAGCAGGATCCCGAAGCCGTTGTCACCAGCCCGGCAGCAGACGTCCGAGCCGCGGAAGGCGTGGTGTACGGCATCGGCCATCACCTGCAGCAGCCGGTCGGCGGTCTCGCTGCCGTGCTCGGCGGCGAAGGCCTCGAGGGTGTCCACCTCCAGGCGGATCAGCACCAGCCCGGCGTTCACGCGGCGGGCGCGGTGGAGCTCACGCTCCAGGGTGTCCTCCAGGTAGCGCCGGTTGAACAGCCCGGTGAGCGGGTCGCGGACGTTGCGGTGGCGCACCCGGCGCTTGAGGACGTGCCCGGAGAGGCTGATCGCTGCGGCGGTGGCCAGGCTCCGCAGCAGCTCCTGCTCGGCCTCGGATTCGATCTCCGGGCACGGGATGCGCAGCTCGGCGACGGTCAGGCCGTGGGCCTGCAGGGGCAGGCGCAGCTCATCGGTGGGGCCGCGCGGCAGCGTCGTGCGCAGGGAGCGCTCCTGGGGCGGAAGCACGACGCCGGCCTGCCAGCCGCCGCTGTGGTACCAGCCCTCGCGGTCGAGGGCGAGCTGCCAGAGCTCGCCGGAACTGCGCGGCAGCAGCCGGGCCGCGGTCTCGCAGAGGGTCTGCACGACCTCCTCCTGCCCGTGGCTCTCGGCTAGGGCGGTGAGATACCCTCCCAGGGCGGCGACGGTGTCGGCTTGCGCGTGTGCTGCGTGCTGTGCGCTCATGGCCCTCGGTACCCAGTCGGCGTTCAGACGGTTACCTTAAACCAACACCCCGCATACCAGCCAGTTGGAGTCACGACAGGAGGCGCCATGGCGCTGCTGACCACCGATCTCTGTGATGCCCACGCCGATGACCCGGGCGTGCAGCTGCGCGTGATGAACCCGATGCTCATCGGCTACGGCGGGCGCACCCGCTTCGGCGGCCGGGTGACCACGCTCAAGCTCTTCGAGGACAACGTCCGCGTCCGTGAGCTGCTCAGCGAGCCCGGCGACGGCGGCGTGCTGGTGGTCGACGGCGGCGGCTCCATGCGGTGCGCCCTGCTTGGCGACCGGCTGGCGGCGCTGGGGCGGGATAACGGCTGGTCCGGGGCGGTCATCTACGGCTGTGTGCGCGACAGCGCCGAGCTGGCGCAGATCGACTTCGGCGTCCAGGCGCTCAATACCCACCCGCTCAAGAGCCAGAAGAAGGGCCTGGGCGAGCGGGATGTCTCGGTGACCTTCGCCGGGGCCACGATCCAGTCGGGCGACTGGCTCTACGCCGACGAGGACGGGGTCATCGTGGCGACGCGCGAGTTGACCCTGTAGGGGCCCGGTAGCCGGGCAGCGAGTGATTCGGCAAGGGGGCAGCGGGCATGAGTGATCGTTCGGCATCGGTGCGTCTCGATCGCTGGCTGTGGGCGGCGCGCTTCTTCAAGACCCGCCGGCTGGCCGTCGAGGCGGTGCAGGGGGGCAAGGTCGATGTGGACGGCGCCCGGGCCAAGCCGAGCCGGGCGGTGCGCCCCGGGGACCGGCTGACCATCACGAAGGCGCAGCAGCGTTTCGAGGTGGTCGTCCGCGATGTGGCCGAGGAACGCGGGCCGGCCCGGGTGGCGGAGACCCTCTACGAGGAGACCGAGGCCAGCCGCGAGCGGCGTCAGCGGCAGGCTGAGCAACGCCGCGCGGCTGCGGCGTCCATGCCACGGCCGAGCCACCGCCCTGACCGGCGCGAGCGCCGGCGCCTGTCGGCATTCAAGAAGGGGAGCTAGCTGAAGTCCCGCGAACGGACGTCCAGCTCGCCGATCAGGGCCGAGAGATCCTCCAGGCGGCCGGCGATCAGGTGGCCGACGCCGTGCCGGTACTGCCACGTACCGGCCACCCCCAGCAGCCGGGCCTCGAGCAGGGGGCGGTGCTGCGCCTCGGCGGTGGCGCGGCGCACCACCAGGTTGATCCGGCCGGTCTCGTCCTCCAGCGTGACGAAGGTGATCCCTCCGGCCGATCCGGGGCGCTGGCGGTTGATGACCAGACCCGCGGCCCGCACCGGGCGGCCGTCCTTCGCATCGGCCAACTCGGCGGCGCTGCGGTAGCGCCGATCGCGCAGCTGTCGGCGGAGGAAGGCGACCGGGTGGCGGCGCAGGCTGAAGCCGGTGCTGGCGTAGTCGGCGAGGACCGCCTGGGACTCCCGGGCCGGTGCGAGGCTTGGCCGGTCGGTCTCGGCCGGCGGGGAGGGCAGCAAGGCGGTGCCCGCGTCAGCGCCCAGGGCCGCCCAGCTGGCCGCCCGGCGGTGCCCGGCGATGCCGCGCAGGGCATCGGCGCGGGCCAGGGCGCGGATATCGGCCCGCGACAGGCGGGCGCGGCGCTTGAGGTCGTTGACCCCGGTGAAGGGCGCCTGGCGGCGCGCGGCGGCCAGCCGCTCGGCGCCGGCGGTGGACAGCCCGCGGACCTGGTTCAGCCCGAGTCGCAACGCCGGCTGCGTATCGCCGGTTGACCGGGTGGGCTCGAGGGTACAGGTCGGCTCGCTGAAGCGTACGTCCACCGGGTGGATCGTCACGTCGTGCTCCCGGGCATCGCGGATGATCTGCGCCGGGGCGTAGAAACCCATGGGCTGGCTGTTGAGCAGGGCGGCGGCAAAGGCCGCTGGCTCATGGCACTTGAGCCACGCCGAGGCGTAGACCAGCAGCGCGAAGCTCGCGGCGTGGGACTCCGGGAAGCCGTACTCGCCGAAACCCTCGATCTGCTGATAGAGCCGCTCGGCGTAAGCGTCGGCGTAGCCGCGCTCGCGCATCCCCTCGATGAGCCGCTCGCGCAGCGGTGCCAGCCCGCCCTTCTTGCGCCAGGCGGCCATGGAGCGACGCAGCCGGTCGGCCTCGTCCGGGGTGAATCCCGCGGCCACCACCGCCAGCTCCATGGCCTGCTCCTGGAAGATCGGCACCCCGAGGGTGCGTTCCAGGACCCCGCGCACCTCCTCCGAGGGGTAGTCCACCGGCTCGCTGCCCTCGCGCCGGCGCAGGTAGGGGTGGACCATGTCGCCCTGGATGGGGCCGGGGCGGACGATGGAGATCTCGATGACCAGGTCGTAGAAGCAGCGCGGGCGCATCCGCGGCAGCATCGCCATCTGCGCCCGCGACTCGATCTGGAACACCCCCAGGGTGTCGGCGCGGCGGATCATGGCGTAGGTGGCCGGGTCCGCCGGGGGCAGGGTGGCCAGGGTCCAGGCGTGGCCGCGCCAATGGCGGATGAGTTCGAAGGCGCGGCGGATCACGCTGAGCATCCCCAGAGCGAGGACGTCCACCTTGAGCAGGCCGAGCGCCTCCAGGTCGTCCTTGTCCCACTGGATCACCGTGCGCCCGTCCATGGCGGCCGGCTCGATCGGCACCAGCTCGGTGACCGGGCCGCGGGCGATCACGAAGCCGCCGACGTGCTGCGACAGGTGCCGCGGAAAGCCGAGGAGTTCGCTGGCGAGCACATGCAGTCGGTGCGCGGTGGGCCCCTCCGGGTCTAGACCGGCACGGCGCAGCTGCTCGTCGCCGGCCGCCGAGCGGTCCCACGGCTGCAGCCCCTTGGCCAGGCGTTCGACGGTCTCCCGCGCCAGCCCCAGGGCCTTGGCCACGTCGCGCACCGCTGAGCGGGGCCGGTAGGCGATCACCGTGGCCGCCAGGGCGGCGCGGTGCCGGCCGTAGCGCTGGTAGATGTACTGGATGACCTCTTCGCGCCGGTGGTGCTCGAAGTCCACGTCGATATCCGGTGGTTCGCCGCGTTCGCGTGAGACGAAGCGCTCGAAGAGCACCGACTGGTGGGCCGGGTCCACCTCGGTGATGCCGAGGCAGAAGCAGACGACGGAGTTGGCCGCCGAGCCGCGGCCCTGGCAGAGGATGCCGCGCCCGCGGGCGAAGGCGACGAGATCGTGGACGGTCAGGAAGTAGTGCTCGTAGCCGAGTTCGGCGATGATTGCCAGCTCGCGCTCGTAGCTGGCCCGTACCCGCGGCGGCACCCCGTCGGGGTAGCGCCGGTGGGCCCCGGCCTCGACCAGGTGGTGCAGATGCGCTGCCGGGCTCGTGCCTTCGGGGACGACCTCCTCGGGGTACTCGTAGCGCAGCTCGTCCAGCGAGAAGGAGCAGCGCGCTGCCACCGCCGTGCTTTGTGCCAGCAGGTGGTGCGGGTAGCGCCGGGCCAGGGCGGCGCGCGGGCGCAGGTGGTGCTCGCCGTTGCTGGCCAGATGGGGGGTGACCTCGGCCACCGGGCGGCCGTGGCGGATGGCGGTCAGGGTGTCGTGCAGGGCGCGACGGCCCCGGGTGTGCATCTCGGCACCGGTGGCGGCCACCGCCGGCAGGCCGACGGCGGCGGCGCGGGCCTCCAGCTGCCGGCAGCGGGCGTCGTCGTCGGGGCCGCCGAGCAGCTCCACCGCCAGGTAGCCGCGCCCGGCAAAGCGTCGTGCGAACCAGTGCGCCTGGGCCTCGGCGTCGGCGGTCTCCTGCAGGGGCGGATCCGGCACGAGCAACCCGATGCACTCCGGTGCGGCGGTATCCAGATCCTCACGCGTGGCGTGGTAACGCCCTTTGGCGGCGCGGCTGCGGGCCAGGCTGATCAGGGCGCAGAGCTGTCCGTACGCCCGGCGGGTGGGGGCGAGAAGGACGACGCGCGGCCCGTCGGCCAGGTGCAGCTCGGTTCCGACGATCAAGTGCAGGCCGCGTTGCCGGGCGGCCTGCCAAGCGCGTACCGCCCCGGCCACCGAGCATTCGTCGGTGAGGGCCAGGGCGCGGTATCCCAGCTGCGCGGCCCGGGTGATGAGTTCCTCGGGTTGCGAGGCGCCGCGCCGGAAGGTGAAGGCGCTCAGGCAGTGGAGCTCCGCATACGCTGGGCTGGTGTCGTTGTATACACTGTTCATGGCAACAGTAGGCTGCCTCCTTGCCCGCCGAAAGGCAAGGGGGGGCAGCTCAGCGCCAGACGATGGGGAAGCGGCCGCTGGTGGCGTGGCGGAAGGCGTCGCTGCTGCGCTGGATGGCCACAACGGTGACCGCCGGGCAGAGGACGATCAGCATCAGGCCGAGCAGTCCTGCCGGCGGGTAGAGCAGGGAGATCGCCAGTACCGGGATCAGCATGATCACCAGGAACCACTCCAGGCTGGCGATGCGCTGGAGCATCCGCCGGGCGATGGGGCGGCCCTCGCGGATCCGTCCATCGCTGCGCAGCAGGACCACCGGCGGCCACAGCCAGGTGGCCGAGATGGTGAGCATGGCCGTGTGCAGCACCAGCCCCGAGGCGATCTCCAGCGCCGGCGCCGTGGTCCACGGGGCGGCGGCGCGCAGGCCGGCGTACTCGGCCACCGGGTCGCGCACGGCGTCATCGAGCAGGGCGACGACGGCGGCGACGAGCAGCGCCCCGGGGATCAGCCACAGCGCCTGCACCGCCCACAGCCGCATCAGGCGCCACAACCCGGACAGGTAGTGGGTCCTGGGCAGACCGTTTTGGGCCGCGGCAAGCAGCGTGCCCAGGGCAATGACCCCGGCGACGGCGACCCCGGTCAGCCAGGCGGTCAGCGCCAGGCGCAGCGGGAAGTCGAGCTCGCGGAGCTCGGCGTAGGCGTAGCCCGCTCCCTGGAGGGCAAGCAGGGTCGCGGCGATCAGGGGCAGGGTGACGACGAGCAGGCCGCGCAGCAGCAGGAGGGTGGCGTCGCGCAGCGTGGCGAGGATCAGATTGATCATCGGGGTACCGACTTCCGTGGACGCTTTAGTCTAACATCCCGCTGCGGCGCCACAGTTTCGGCGACAGGAGTGCTGAATGCAGGGCATGCAGGTCTTCACGTTCCTGGGCGGCATCGGCCTGTTCCTGCTGGGCATGCGGCTGATGAGCGACGGCCTGCGCGCGGCGGCCGGCGGTGCGCTGCGCGATATCCTGGCCGCCTCCACGCGGTCGCGGCTGCGCGGGCTGCTCTCGGGGGTACTGATCACCGCCGCGGTACAGTCCTCGAGCGCAGTGATCTTCGCCACGGTGGGCTTCGTGAACGCCGGGCTGCTGACCCTGACGCAGGCCATCGGGGTGATCTATGGCGCCAGCCTTGGGACCACGCTGACCAGTTGGATCGTCGCGGTGGTCGGCTTCAACGTCGACCTCCAGGCGCTGGCGCTGCCGGCCATCGGTCTCGGCGTGGGATTGCGGGTGGTCGCCGGCTCCGGGCGCCGTCAGGCGCTCGGCGATGCCATCGCCGGGTTCGGATTGTTCTTCCTGGGGCTGGATATCCTGCGCGGGACCTTCGCGGATGTGGGCGATCCGGGCATGCTCGCCGCCCTGGCCGGCCACGGGGTGTTGAGCCTGGTGCTGTTCGTCGGGATCGGCATGGTGCTGACCACGCTCACGCAGTCGTCCTCGGCGGCGCTGGCCATCACCCTGACCGCCGCTGCCGGCGGGCTGGTGCCCGAGCAGGCTGCGGCCGCCACGGTGATCGGCGCGGCGGTGGGGACCACCTCCACGGCGGTGTTCGCCACGCTGGGCGCCACCGCCAACGCCCAGCGCACTGCCTCGGCTCAGGTGATTTTCAACGCGGTGGCCGGTCTTGCGGCGCTGGTTGCCCTGGTGCCGCTGCTTGAGCTGGCCCACCACATCGTCGCCTGGCTGGGCCTGGAAGCGCACAAGGCGGTGGTGCTGGCCGTCTTCCATACCCTGATGATGCTCCTCGGGCTGGCCCTGATGTGGCCGGCCACGCCTCGCCTGGTGGCTTGGCTGGGGCGGCGCTTCCGCCGGGACGACCACACCCGGCCGCGCTATCTGGACGACAACGTGCTGACCACCCCCGCGCTGGCCCTCGACGCCGCCCGCCTGGAGGCCGAGCGCACCGGCGCCATGGCCCGCGCCATGGTCACGGCGGCGATCAGTGGTGGCGGGGCGGGGCAGCGCAGATGGCTCGAGGCCGAGCACCAGAAGCTGCAGCAGCTGGCGCTGACCATCAACGAGTTCGCCAACCGGATCGAGCGCAGCCACGGCGATCCGGCCATCGGCTCCAGCCTGGCCCACCTGCTGCGGGTGACGCAGTACCAGCAGAACATGGCCGAGCGCGCCGTGGCCTTGGCCCGGCTCGATGCCGACGGCGAGACCCGTATCGATGACCCGGAACTGGCCACTGCGGTGGACCGGCTGCTGGCCGAAGCGGTCCGCGGCATCGAGGCCACCGGCGCGGAGATCGATGCCTGGGACCGGCAGGCGGTGAAGACGACCCTGAAGGGCTTCGATCGCGAATACCAGCCGGTCAAGGAGCGGTTGCTGCGCGCCGGCGCCGCCGGGCAGCTACCGGTGCGGCGCATGGTGGCGGTGCTCGACCGCCTCTCGGCGGTCCGCCGGGCCCTGGATCAGGCCGTCAAGTCGGCCCGCTACCTGCGCAAGTTCCAGCGCGCCGAGCGCGAGCTGGCCGACCCGGCCGAGGCCGGTGACGGTTGAATGCTACACTGCAACATCGCTACTCAACCTCAAGGGGAGAGGGGGCATGCGCGAGGAAGCAGCGGAGTCGCAGACGCAGCGGGGGGACTGGCATGCGTGGGAGTCGGCCGAGGTGGTCCGCCGGCTCGAGGCGCACCCGGGCAGTGGATTGACCAGCGAGCAGGCCCGGCAGCGGCTCGAGCAGTACGGCCCCAACCGCCTGCGCCCGCCCGAGCGCGAGGGCCCGATCAGGCGCTTTCTCAAGCAGTTCCACAATGTCCTGATCTACATCCTGATCGTTGCCGGCGTGGTCACCGCACTGCTCGGCCATTACCTGGACAGTGCGGTGATCTTCGGCGTGGTGGTGATCAACGCCGTCATCGGCCACGTGCAGGAGGGCAAGGCCGAAAAGGCCCTGGACGCCATCCGCGGCATGCTCTCGCCCCGGGCCGTGGTGCTGCGCGACGGCGAGCGCATGACCGTCGACGCCGAGGACCTGGTCCCCGGCGACATCGTCCTGCTCGAGGCCGGCGACCGCGTGCCTGCCGACGTGCGCATCCTCGAGGCACGCAACCTGCGCCTGGACGAGGCGGTGCTCACCGGCGAGTCGGTGCCGGTGGAGAAAGCGGACGAGCCGGTGGCTGCCGACGCCGAACTCGGTGATCGCAAATCGTTGGCCTTCTCCGGCACCCTGGTCGCCTACGGCCGCGGCCAGGGCGTGGTCGTGGCCACCGGCGAAGCCACCGAGATCGGCAAGGTCAGCAGCCTGATCGCCGGGGTGGAGTCGATCACCACGCCGTTGCTGCGCCAGGTTGCCGAGTTCGGACGCTGGCTGTCGGTGGCGATCGTCCTGCTCGCCGGGGCGACCTTCCTCATCGGCTACTACCTGCAGGCCTACACCGCCATCGAGACGTTCCTCGCCGCGGTGGCCCTGGCCGTCGCCGCCATCCCCGAGGGGCTGCCGGCGATCATGACCATTACGCTGGCCATCGGCGTGCAGCGCATGGCCGGGCGCAACGCCATCATTCGGCGTCTGCCGGCGGTGGAGACCCTGGGGTCGGTCACCACCATCTGCTCGGACAAGACCGGCACGCTGACCCGCAACGAGATGACCGTGCGTAGCGTGGTCACCGCCGGGCAGGCGTACGAAGTCAGTGGCGTGGGCTACGTCCCCGACGGGGCCTTCCACCGCGACGGCGACGAGGCGGTGAGCGCTGCTGACGAGCCGGTCTTGGCACAGATGCTGCGCGGCGTGGCCCTGTGCAACGAGTCGGCCCTCTACCACCGGGACGGCGACTGGCGCCTGGAGGGCGATCCCACCGAGGGGGCGCTGATGGTGGCGGCGGTCAAGGGCGGCTTCGAACGCCGCGAGCTCGATCGCGCCTTCCCGCGGGTGGACGTGATCCCCTTCGAGTCGTCCTACAAGTTCATGGTGACCCTCCACCGCGAGCGCGAGGACGGCGGGCTGCTGATCATGAAGGGCGCCCCGGAGCGTGTGCTGGCCGCCTGCACCCAGGAGCGGACCGCCGACGGCGATCGCCCGCTGGACCGGGACGGCTGGCAGGAGGTGCTCGATGGCATCGCCTCGCGGGGTCAGCGGCTGCTGGCGGTGGCGGTCAAGGAGACCGACCCCGACCACCGCGAGCTACTCTTCTCCGACGTCGAGGAGGGCATGGTGCTGCTCGGGGTCATGGGCATCATCGACCCGCCCCGCGAGGAGGCCATCGAGGCGGTGACCGAGTGCCACCGGGCCGGGATCGGGGTGAAGATGATCACCGGCGATCACGCCCTGACCGCCGGAGCCATCGGCGAGCAGTTGGGTATCCGCGGCCGGCCGCTGGTCGGCCACGAGATCGAGGCCATGGACGACGACGAGCTGGGTCGTCGTTGCCTGGAGACCGATGTCTTCGCCCGCACCACGCCCATCCACAAGCTGCGCCTGGTCCAGGCCCTGCAAGGGCACGGCCAGATCGTGGCGATGACCGGGGATGGGGTCAACGATGCCCCCGCGCTCAAGCGCGCCGACGTCGGCATCTCCATGGGCAACAAGGGCACCGAGGCGGCCAAGGAGGCCTCGGAGATGGTGCTCGCCGACGACAACTTCGCCTCCATCGCCCACGCGGTGGAGGAAGGGCGCACCGTCTACGACAACCTCAAGAAGGCGATCCTTTACCTGCTGCCCACCAACGGCGGTCAGGCGTTCACCATCGTCATCGCCATCATGTTCGGGCTGACCCTGCCGGTCACCCCGGTGCAGGCGCTGTGGATCAACATGGTCACCGCCGTCACCCTGGCCCTGGCGCTGGCCTTCGAGCCCCCGGAGCCGGGGTTGATGGAGCGCCGACCGCGGGATCCGGCCAAGCCGATCCTCTCCGGGTTCCTGATCTGGCGGGTCCTGTTCGTGTCGGTGTTGCTGGTGATCGGCACCTTCGGTCACTACGTCTACATGGAGGCGCAGGGGGTCAGCGATGAGCTGGCTCGCTCGGTGGCTATCAACACCCTGGTCATGGGGCAGGTCTTCTACCTGTTCAACGCCCGCTACATCCTCGAGCCGGTGACCAGCGTCGCCGGCCTGTTCGGCAGCCGGGCGGTGCTGATCGCCATCGGCGTGCTCATCGTCCTGCAGGGGCTGTTCACCTACGCCCCGCCGGTGCAGGCACTGTTTGGCACCGCCGGGCTGGGCCCGGAGGAGTGGCTGCGGGTGCTGATCTTCGGGATCCTGCTCTTTGGTGTCGTGGAGCTGGAGAAGGCTGTGCTGCGGCGGCGGATCTCGCCGGAGGACTGACCCCGTCGGTCGTGGGTCCGCTGCGGCGCCGCGGCCCGGCCGGGCGGCTCCTCCCGGGGCGGCGCCCGCGGTTCCGCTAGCGATCCTCGTCTCGCCTGTCAAGACTTGAAATCACTACTGGTTGGGGTAACCTCTCTCGGTAACTACTACATATGGTGTTTCCCGCGAGCGTCGCCAGATCGGGGCCAGCGCCCGTCGCGCCGGCCCACAGGGGTTTTTTTGCTCGCGGTTCAGATCGAGCGGTTCAGGCAAGGGGGACGATCCATGACCAAGCGCGCCGAGAGCAAGGTCCAGGCGATGCGCCAGTCGGCCGGCGATGTGCCGATCCAGAGCGCCTCCCTCGACATTTGGGATAAGAAGTACCGGCTCAAGACCAAGGCCGAGGAGCCGGTCGACGGCAGCATCGACGAGACCTATCAGCGCGTCGCCCGGGCGCTGGCCGAGGTGGAGGAGACCGAGGCCAAGCAGGAGCATTGGTATGAGCGCTTTCTCTGGGCGCTGCGCCACGGCGCGGTACCGGCGGGCCGGATCATCTCCAACGCCGGGGCTTGGGACCACAAGCCGGCCACGTCCACGATCAATTGCACCGTCTCCGGCACCATCCACGACTCCATGGACGGCATTCTCAAGCGGGTCCACGAGGCGGGGCTGACCCTCAAAAGCGGTGCCGGCATCGGCTACGAGTTCAGCACCCTGCGCCCGCGCGGCGCCTACGTCTCCGGCGCCGGCGCCTACACCTCCGGGCCCCTGTCGTTCATGGACATCTACGACAAGATGTGCTTCACCGTCTCCTCCGCTGGCGGGCGGCGGGGTGCGCAGATGGCCACCTTCGACGTGGGCCATCCGGACGTGACCGACTTCATCCGCGCCAAGCGCGAGGACGGTCGCCTGCGCCAGTTCAATCTGTCGCTGCTGATCACCGACGCCTTCATGCAGGCCATGGAGGCCGATGCGGAGTGGCCGCTGGCCTTCCCGCTGACCGAGGACGAGGTCGCTGCCGAGGCGATCGATCTTCAGGATCCGGAGCAGGTCCTCTGGCGCGAGTGGCCCACCCGTGCGGGGTACGTCACCGATGGGGAGGGCCGCGTGGCCTGCCGCATCTACCGGCGGGTCAAGGCGCGCCATTTGTGGAACCTGATCATGACCTCCACGTACGACTACGCGGAGCCCGGGTTTATCCTCATCGATCAGTACAACGAGTTGAACAACAACTGGTTCTGCGAGGAGATCCGGGCCACGAACCCGTGCGTTACGGCCGAGACCTGGGTCCAGACGGACCAGGGGCCGCGCCAGGTGGCGGATCTGATCGGGACACCGTTCCGGGCCCGTGTTCACGGCGAGGATCACGATACCGGTGCCGACGGCTTCTTCCACACCGGCCGCAAGCCGGTGGTTCGCCTGCGCACCCGGGATGGCATGAGCCTGCGCCTGACCGCTGATCACCAGGTTCGCCGGGTCACCCGGCTCACGCGCTGGCAGCGAGAGGAGGCGTGGTGCCCGGCCGGCGAGTTGGCAGCAGGGGACCAGATCGTGCTCCACGACCATCGTGCCGGCACCGAATGGGCGGGCCCCTATAGCGAGGATGACGGCTATCTGATGGGACTGCTCGTCGGCGACGGGACGGTCGAGCGCGACGGTCAGGCCATCCTGTCGGCGTGGCGGCCTGCAGCGGTCGCCAATGCTCCGCAGGCCGGCGGCGTGGACGGCGTCATGGCCGCTGCAGAAGCGGCGGCGCGTGCGCACCAGCACCGCGCGGATTTCAACGGCTGGCGAGAGGTGGCGGGACGCAACGAGTTCCGCCTGTCGACGGCGGCGATCAGTGCGCTGGCCGCCGAGCTGGGACTCTCTGCCGAGGACAAGCGCCCCACCGAGGCCATCGAGCGCACCTCCAGCGCATTCCACCGGGGTTTCCTGCGCGGCCTGTTCGATGCCGACGGATCCGTGCAGGGTGGGCAGCACAAGGGCGTCTCCATCCGTCTCGCGCAGTCCGACCAGTCGAGCCTGGAGGCGGTGCAGCGGATGTTGCTGCGCCTGGGTGTCGTCGGGCGCATCTACGCCAACCGGCGGGCCGCCGGTGAATCGGAATTGCCTGACGGCCAGGGCGGTCGCCGGGCGTATCCGATCCGGGCCCAGCACGAGCTGATCATCACCGGCGAGAATCTGCGCACCTTCCGCGACGAGGTGGGCTTCGCGGATACCGACAAACGCCGTCGGCTGGATGCGGCCCTCGGCGGCTATCAGCGCCGGCTCAACCGCGAGCGTTTCGTCGCCGAGGTCGCCTCGGTGGAAGCCGATGGTGAGGCGGACGTCTACGATGTGCAGGTGCCCGGCGTGAACGCCTTCGACGCCCAGGGCGTGATGGTCCATAACTGCGGTGAGCAGGGGCTGCCGCCCTACGGCGCCTGCCTGCTCGGCTCGATCAACCTGACCATGTTCGTGCGTGACCCCTTCACGCCGCAGGCCCGCTTCGACTGGGACGAGTTCCGTGAGGCGGTGGCGGTGTTCACGCGGATGCTCGATAACACGGTCGAGATCAACGGCCTGCCGCTGGAGCAGCAGCGTGCCGAGATCGAGCGCAAGCGCCGCCACGGCATGGGCTTTTTGGGGCTCGGGTCGACGGTGACGATGCTGCGCATGAAATACGGCGACGCCGATTCGGTGGCGTTCACCGAGGAAGTGGCCAAGCAGATGGCGCTGACGGGCTGGCGCACCGGTCTCGAACTGGCGCAGGAGAAGGGGCCGGCGCCGATCATGGAGGAGCTCTTCGAGCTGACCCCGGAGCTGATGCGCAAGCGCCCCGAACTGCGCGAGGACGGCTACGAAGTCGGGGAGCAGGTCCCGGGCCGTGTCCTGTGGGGCCGCTACTCGCGCTACATGCAGCGGATCGCCGCGGAAGATCCGCAACTGGTCGATGAGCTCGCCCAAGTGGGGGCGCGCTTCACCCACCACAGCTCCATCGCGCCCACGGGCACCATCTCCCTGTCGTTGGCCAACAACGCCAGCAACGGCATCGAGCCGTCCTTCGCCCACCACTACGTGCGCAACGTCATCCGCGAGGGGCGCAAGACCAAGGAGCCGGTAGACGTCTTCTCCTTTGAACTGCTTGCCTACCGCCACTTCGTCGACGGCGACGCGCTACCCGAGGGCGGTGAAGAGGGAGCGGGCAAGCTGCCGGATTACTTCATCAGCGCCGACCAGGTGACGCCGAAGCAGCACGTGGACATCCAGGCGGCCGCGCAGCGCTGGGTGGATTCGTCCATCTCCAAGACGGCCAACGTGCCCACGGACTACCCCTACGAGGATTTCAAGGACATCTACCGCTACGCCTACCAGCAGGGACTGAAGGGGTGCACGACCTTCCGCTTCAACCCGGAAGTCTTTCAGGGCGTGCTGGTCAAGGAGAAGGACCTCTCCGAGACCACCTATCGCTTCCATCTGGAGGACGGCACCGTGATCGAGGCGCAGGGTGACGAGGAGATCGAGTACGACGGCGAAACCCACAGTGCCGCCAACCTCTACGAGGCGCTGAAGGAGGGGTACTACGGCAAGTTCTGAGTCGCCGTACCCTGGCGCGCTACGCCCGGACGGGGTTGTCTCCGTCCGGTGCGCAACGCCGGGTACCCGCAGACTGCCTAAGCCCGGAAACCGAACCGCAGCCCCGAAGCGGGGGGAGCAACGCAATGGCCAAGAAAATCGAGACGAGCATCGTCGACTACGAGGTGGTCCGCAACGAGCCGGATGCGCCGGAGCAGGGTCAGGAGGCCGCCGGTGGGCAGCCGGAGGCCGATATCCAGCACATGCACGAGCATATCGAGCGCCCTGAAGCGCTCCACGGCTCGACCTACAAGATCAAGACGCCGCTCTCGGAGCACGCCCTGTACGTCACCATCAACGACGTCATCCTTAATCCGGGGACCGAGCACGAGATCCGCCGCCCCTTCGAGATCTTCATCAACTCGAAGAACATGGACCACTTCCAGTGGATCGTAGCCCTGACGCGGATCATCTCGGCGGTCTTCCGCAAGGGCGGCGATTGCACCTTCCTCGCCGAAGAGCTGCGCTCGGTCTTCGACCCGCGGGGCGGATACTTCAAGCGTGGCGGGCGGTTCATGCCCTCGCTGGTGGCCGAGATCGGCGACGTCATCGAGACCCACCTGCGTGAGATCGGCATGATGGAGCCGGAGGGTCTCGACGAGCACCAGCGGCGCTTCATCGAGCAGAAACGGGCTGAGGTTGAGGGCGGCGGTCCGGCCGCGAACAACGGTGATGGCGAGTCCGGTGCCTTCCCGGAGGGGGCGCAGCTGTGCGAAAAGTGTCATACCAAGGCGATGGTGCAGATGGAAGGGTGTCTGACCTGCCTCAACTGCGGGGAGTCGAAGTGCGGCTGAGGAGTTCGCCGGGGGTGTGGCTGCGGGCGGCCCGCCGGCTGCGTGGCGGCAGCACGCCCCCCCGAGCGGTGGCCGATTGGCCCGGGTTGTGCTTTCCGCCCCTGCAGCTCTGGAATGCGCCGCCAAGTCCCGCCATGCTGCGTGAACTGGAGAGGGAACATCAGCAGAGACAGGCATGGTGAACCAGAACCGGGAGACTCCGCGGGTGGCCCTGGCGCTGGGCAGTGGCTCGGCGCGGGGCTGGGCGCACATCGGCATCATCCGCGCCCTGGAAAGGGCCGGCGTGCGCCCGCAGGTGGTGGTTGGTACATCCATCGGGGCGCTGGTCGGGGCCTTCTACGCCGCCGGCAAGCTCGACGAGCTCGAGCCGTGGGTGCGCAAGCTGACCCGGCGCGATGTGCTGGGCATGCTCGACCCGACCCTGCGTACCACCGGCGGACTGATCGAGGGGCGCCGGCTCTACGATTTTTACCAGGAACACCTCTCGGGCGCGGCCATCGAGGGGCTGGCCATGCCCTATGCTGCTGTGGCCACGACCCTCGGCCGCGGTACCGAGGTTTGGCTGCGCGAGGGGGATCTGGCCGACGCCGTGCGCGCCTCGAGTGCGTTGCCGGGGGTGTTCAGCCCGGTGCGTCGAGGCGGCGACTGGCTCGTTGACGGCGGGCTGGTCAACCCCGTCCCGGTCAGCGTCTGTCGGGCCCTCGACGCCGATGTGGTCATCGCCGTCAACCTCAACGGCGATCTGGTCGGACGGCACCTGCGCGAGAGCGCCCACCACGCCGGTGCGGGTGTGGATCCGGAACGCTGGCTGCAGCAATTGCCCGCCGGCGTGCGCAGCCGCGCCAAGACCCTGGTGGGGCTGTGGGGCGACTGGACCGGGGCGCGGGATGCCGAGCGCAGCGAGGCACCGGGGGTCTTCGAGGTTCTCGCCGGGTCGCTGAACATCATGCAGGACCGCATCACCCGCAGCCGTATGGCCGGCGATCCGCCCGAGCTGATGCTTGCCCCCCGCCTGGCCCACATCGGCCTGCTCGAGTTCCACCGCGCCGAGGAGGCGATCAGCATCGGCGAGGCCATGGTCGAGCGGATGCTCCCCTCCATTCAGGATCTGTTCCAAAAAGGCTCCGGCAATCAGGTAGGATGACGCCGCACCGGCGTCCGCCGGCGGCAGCGAGCGAGGCGAGAGCGATGAGAGCAGTGGCAGTCATGCTGATGCTGGGGTGCGCCGCGGCCCTGGCCCTGAGCGGGTGCGCCCCCGGCGCGCAGACCGTGAAGCTGGCTCCGGAGACGGAGCAGATCGAGGAACGCGAGCGGGCCGAGCCGGCCGGGCTGGCGCTGCGCGTGATCGACCGGCGGCCCCGCGAGATCTTTGGTTACCGGGACGAGGCCGGCGGCGTGACGCTGGCCGGCGAGCCCGCGCTGGCCGAAGCCGTCCACGACGGCCTGGCCACGGCCTTCGAGCGGCAGGGCATTGCGGTAACCGAGTGGGACGGCGAGGCCGAGCGGCGCCTGGAGGTGGAGATCTACACCTTCGATTACGAGCGCTCGGGTGGCTTCCTCAACCGCCGGGCCAGCCTGAAGAGCGCGTGGATGGTCAGCGGCGTGGTCGACGGCGAACGCTACAGCTCAGAGGCCCGGGTGAGCACCGAGACCCGGGCGCTGTTCGGGCCGGGTGAGGCGAAGAATGAGGAGCTGGTCAACCGGGTGCTTTCCCGGGGGGTGCGCCAAGTGGCCACCCAGAAGGACCTGCTTCGACTGCTGGAGGGTGAGACGTGAACGACAAGCGCAGCTCGGCGAACAACCCCAGGGATCCGCAGCAGATTCGCGAGCGCCTGGTCTGGCGCGCCGCGGTGGTGATGCTGCTGGCGATCACCGGCTGGCTGAGCTTCGTGGCCTTCGATGCCCAGCAGCGGGCCGACGAGCTGGAGGCCGAGTTGGCCGCCCACGAGGACCGCGAGGGGCTGCTGACCCGGTTCGGCCTGAGCACCGAGGCGGTACGTCGCTTCGAGGTGGCCGGCATCGAAGCCCTGCCGGAGCAGTACCTGCTTGAGGATCTGCAGGAGCGGGACGAGTGGTTGGCCGATCAGGCCGCGCGCCTGAAGGGACCACTGGTGATCGATACGGAGCGCAGCGCCGTGCTCTCGGACCACTGGGTCTTCGCCACCGTCGAGACCGAGACCGGCGGCGGCTCGGCGCTGCTCGCCTACGAACTCAGCGACGCCGGTGAGCTGAGCTGGGAGCTGCTCGCCTACGCCGCCGACGGCGAGTAGGGGGCGTCCCGGCAAGGCGGCCCGGCCGCCCCGCCGCGACATTGAAAACGATTCGCAATAGCATTAACCTATCCCGGTAATCGACAACCCCCACGAGTAATGCCCCATGAGTGAGAGCGACACGGCCGGCCCCTTCGCCGACGGGAGCCTGATCGAGCGGCTGATGGCCCTCCTCGACGACGGCGGGCCCGTGCTGACCCTGTTGGCCATCCTGTCGGTGTTCACCCTGGCCCTGATCCTGATCAAGCTCTGGCAGTTCACGGCGGCGCGGCTCTACGACCGGCGCACGCTCAACGAGGCACTGGCCGCCTGGCGGGCCGGACAGACCCAGGAGGCCCTGCAGCGGCTGGAGGCGAGCAAGCACCTGGGTGCCGAGCCGTTGGCCGTGGCCATGCGCGGACGGCTGGAGTCGCCCGATGACCAGGAACGGATCCGCGAAGAGGTGACACGGCTGGCCAGCGGTCGGCTGGAACAGCTGCGCGCCTACCTGCGCGGGTTGGAGGCCATCGGGGTGCTCAGCCCGCTGCTGGGGCTGCTCGGCACCGTGCTCGGCATGATCGAGGCGTTCCGCCAACTGGAGGCAGCCGGTAGTCAGGTGGATCCCTCCATGCTTTCCGGCGGCATCTGGGAGGCCCTGCTGACCACGGCAGCCGGGCTGGCGCTGGCGATCCCCGCGGTGGCCGCGCTCACCTGGCTCGAGCGCATCGTCGAGCGCTTCCGTCACCGTGTCGAGGATTCGGTCACCCAGGTCTTTACCACGGCGCCGCCGCCGCTGCGCCATGCGGATTGAGGAGGCGCCGCGCCGCCGGCGGCTGGTGAGCCTGACGCCGCTGATCGACGTCGTCTTTATCCTGCTGATCTTCTTTATGCTCGCCTCGACCTTCGTCGAGTGGCAGGCCTTCGGGGTCGATGCGCCGGCCGACGGGGCCGCCGAGGAAGCGCAGGACGAGGAGCCGCTGCGGCTCTACGTCACCAACGACGGATACCGCCTGGGGGACGAGTCGGTGGGCCCGGATGCCCTGCGCAGCCGCCTTGAGGAGGTCGGTAGGGACGACGCCGAACGCCGGCTTTTGGTCATTCCGGCCGCAGGGGCACCGGTGCGGGCCGTGATCCTTGCCCTGGACAGTGCTGCGGCCGCCGGGCTGGAGGATGTCGGCGTACTGCGTGAGGAGGCACCGGAATGAAGCTGCCCGAGCCGCCGCGCCGAGAGCCGGAAGAGAACGTCATCCCGATGATCAACATCGTCTTCCTGTTGTTGATCTTCTTCATGGTGGCCGGAACGCTTGAGCCGCACTCGCCGCTTTCCGTGGATCCGGCGGAGAGCGAGCGGGGGGCGGAGCTGGCGGGAGATCCCCTGCGGGTGTTGATTGACGCCGAGGGGCAGATGGCCGTGGATCAGGACGTCGTCGATGATCGCGAGCAGCTCCGCGAGCGGCTGAAGGCTGCGCTGGCAGAGGCGCCCGAGCGCCCGGTGGAGGTCAAGGCCGACGCCGATGCCGATTCGGCACGGCTTCTCGACGTCATGGACGACCTGCGCGAGGTCGGGGCCGAGCGGATGCAGCTGATGACCCGGCGGGAGCACTGAGATGGAGCCGCGCTGGATCCACTGGGTGGTTGCGGGCACTGTGGCCTTCGGCGCGCACGCCGCCATCCTGGCCTGGGTGCCCCGGGACGCCGAAGAGCAGATCGAGGAGCGCCATGCCCCGGAAGGGGTGGAGGTGCAGCTCTCCGCCGCCCCGCCGCAGCCGGAGGAGGAGGTGGTCGAAGAGCCGGAAGAGGACCAACCGGAGCCTGAGGAGCCGGAGCC
>NZ_JAJNRE010000002.1:0-235774 GCF_022228025.1 Halorhodospira sp. 9622
GCTACGACGCCGTCAACACCGACCTGGTCACCGTCGACATCAACCCCCAACTCGGCTGGCGGGTGGACGAGCGGCTCTCCGTGGGCTTTGGGCTGTCGGCCCAGTACGCCGATGCGACGCTGTCGCAGATGGTCGTTGGCGACCCGAATGCTCCACCAGATCCGGCTACTGACAACAAGCTCAGCGTGGAGGGCGATGACTGGTCGTACGGCTTCAACCTGGGCGCCCACTACGCCGTCACCGAGGCCACCCAACTCGGCATCGCCTACCGCCACGGCATGAGCCACACCCTCTCCGGCGACGCCGAACTGCGTGAAGAGCTACAGCCCGGACTCGGCACCGAAACCGGCGGCGAGGCGGATCTCGACATCCCGGCCAGCCTCAACCTGGGCGTCAGCCACCGGCTCGACCAGCGTTGGACCCTGCTCGCCGACGCCACCTGGACCCAGTGGAGTGATTTCGACGAGCTGGCCATCCAATTCGATGAAGCCATCCTCGTGGACGCCGCAGGCGATCCAATCCTCGAACAGTCCGATGACTACGACTGGGACGACACCTGGCTGCTCTCCCTGGGCACCCGCTTCGACCTCAACGAGCGCTGGGACCTGCGTGCCGGGGTGGCCTACGACCAGACGCCCACCGGCGACAGCAACCGCACGCCGCGCATCCCCGACGAGGACCGCACCTGGCTGGCGGTGGGCGGCAGCTGGTACCCGGCGGCGGCCGAGCAGCTGAGCGTCGACTTCGGCTACACCTACATCTGGCTGGATGATGCCGAGATCACCGTCGCCGATCGGGAGGAACTCCCAGACGATCCGGTGGACGGCGAGTACGAATCCAACGTGCAGATCTTCGCCGCCTCCGCCAACTGGCGCTTCTAGGCGCTGGCTACGCACCCGCTGCCGCGGGATGCCACACTGTCGAATACGACCTTAGAACGGGGGGACAGGACCATGGCAGAGACCCGGGCGGCGACCTTAGGCGGCGGGTGTTTCTGGTGCATCGAGGGGGTCTTCCAGCGCCTGCGCGGGGTCGAGGCGGCCGTCTCCGGCTACGCCGGCGGCGCGACCGAGCACCCGACCTATCGCCAGGTGTGCAGCGGTACCACTGGCCACGCCGAGGTGGTCCAGGTGCGCTTCGACCCCGAGCAGATCGGCTACCGCGAGCTCCTCGAGGTCTTCTTCACCATCCACGACCCCACCCAGCGCAACCGCCAGGGGCCGGATGTCGGCAGCCAATACCGCTCCATCATCCTCTACGCCGACGAAGAGCAGCGGCGCACCGCCGTGGAGCTCATCCGCGAACTGGATGAGTCCGGCGCCCTGACCGGCCCGGTGGTCACCGAGGTCGAGCCACTCTACGCCTTCTACCCCGCCGAGCCGGAGCACCAGCGCTACTACGACGGCGCCCCGCAGGCCCCCTACTGCCGGGCCATGATCGCGCCGAAGATCGCCCGCGCCCGGGAACGCTACCCTGAGCGCTTCGAGCGGGACTAGCCGCAGTCATCGTGCGGGGGCATACTGCCGGCAGCCGGAATCCATGCAAGGAGCCAGGGTATGACCCCGACCATCACCGTCTCCGAACTCGCCGTCCTGCTGGTGGAGCCCTCCGACGTGCAGCGGCGGATCCTCGCCGAAAGCCTGCGCGAGGCCGGCATCCACCACCTGGAGGAGGCCGGCACGCTGGCCGACGCCCGCGAGCGGTTCCGGGCCATGCGGCCCGATCTGGTGGTCAGCGCCATGTACCTGCCCGACGGGACCGCCGAGGACTTCCTGCTCGAACTCCGCGACGAGCCGGCCACCGCCGACCAGCCCTTCATGCTGGTCTCCAGCGTGCGCGACCGCGGGCAGCTGGAGACCCTGCGCCAGTCCGGGGTCATGGCCATCCTGCCCAAGCCGTTCACCGCCGATGATCTGGACCGGGCGGTGCGCGCCAGCGTGGACCTGCTCAGCGAGCAGGAGCTCGAACTCGACCACGTGGACATCACCACCCTGCGCTTTTTGCTGGTGGACGACAGCCGCATGGCGCGCAGCTACCTGCGCCGGGTCTTCGAGACCCTCGGGGCGGAGCACTTCGTCGAGGCCGCCAACGGGCGCGAGGCGGTGGAGGCACTGCACCGCTCGAGCTTCGATCTGATCGTTACCGACTACAACATGCCGGAGATGGACGGCGCCGAGCTGGTCCGCTATGTCCGCGAACAGCCGCAGTTCCTACACCTGCCCATCCTGATGATCAGCTCCCGTCCCGACCACGCCAGCCTGGCCGGGGTGACCCAGGCCGGGGTGGACACCATCTGCGACAAGCCGTTCGAGCCGGAGACGGCGCGCCAGACCCTGCTGCGCCTGTTCAGCTGAGCGCACCCACCCTCCTGGGGGCCGCCCCGCTCCAACGCCCGCCGAGGCCTCCCCAGGGGCGTATCCCTCAGGTCCGGACCCGACGCCCGCCCCGGGCAACCGACCAGGCCCAGTGGCCGGCGCGGCGCACCGCCCGGCGCGCCGGGACAATGATCAACGTCAGCATGACACCGGCGGCGGCACGCTCGACCCACTCCGGCCAGATCTCCCGGGCGGCACCGGCCATGGCCGCCGGCTCGAGCCCGCCCAGGGCCACCACGCCATCGACGACCAGTCCGACCATCAGGGCCGCTACGACGATGCTGCCCAGATAGACCCCTGCGGCCGGGGTGCCCAGCTCCCGGCGCAGGACCAGCAGCGTGGCCAGGCTGGTCACCGGCCCGGCAATCAAAAAGACCAGCACCGCCCCCGGCGACACCCCGGCGATCAGCATCGCCGCGGCCACCGGCGTGGCCGCCGTGGCACAGACGTACAGCGGGATCCCCACCAGGGCCAGCACAACCATGGCCAGCAGCCCGCTGCCCCAGGCCGCCAGAGAACCGGGCGGGACGAAGGTGATCATCAGCCCGGCGAGGATCAGGCCGATGATCAGCCAGGTGCCAATGTCATCGATGAGCCGGAGCATCACCCGGCCCATGTGGCGCACCGGCCCGGGGTCCGGGGCGTACTCGGCATGGTCCGTCGACCCCGTGCACCCCGACGCGCAGCCGGCCTCTCCGACCGTCGCCGGCACGGCCGGCGGCACCCGGCCCACGGCCAGCCCGGTGGCGATGGCCGTGGCCACGGCACCCACCACCCGTGAGACCGCCATGAACGGACCCATCAGCACCCAGGTCAACACCACCGAGTCGATGCCGATCCCCGGCGTGCCCACCAGAAAGGCCGTGGAGGCCCCGCGCGAGGCCCCCCCGCGGTGGAGGGAGAGCGCGGTGGGGATGGCGCCGCAGGAGCACAGCGGCAGCGGCGCTCCGATCACCGCGGCACGGGCCACCGACGCAACCCCCGAACCGCCCAGCCACTGACGGAGCCGGTGGGTCGGGATCAACACCTGGACCACCGCCCCCAGCGCCAGGCCGATGAGCAGCCAGGGCGCCACCGTTGCGGTGACGTCGAGGATGTTGGTGCCGGCTTCGATGGCAGTGGCGATCATCGGGCGCTCCGCCGGTTGCTTGCAGGCCGCGGGATGTCCGGAGACGCCCGCCGCATCGCGCGGCGGGCGTCCGGGTCACCCCCTAGAGGTGCGGCGCCGCCGGCGGCCCCTGCCCCGGCTGCCAGGAGAGCTGCATGCGCCGCTTCTCCTCCTGCAGGCCGCGGATCAGGGCGTAGCACATCAGCAGCATCAGCAGCGAGAACGGCAACGCCGAGACGATGGCCGCCGCCTGCAGCGCCGCCAATCCGCCGGCGATTAGCAGGACACCGGCCACACACCCCTCAGCGACACCCCAAAAGGCACGCTGGTACGTCGGCGGCTCGGTATTACCCACGGACAGGAGCATGGTCACCACCAGCGTCGCCGAGTCCGACGAGGTGATGAAGTAGGTGGCGATCAGGACCGTGGCGATCACCGCGAAGAGGGTGGCGATCACCCCGGGGGCGACGGCCTCGATGGTGTAGTAGAGGGCGATGGTCTCGTCCTCCGCCACGGCGTCCACCAGCCCGCCGGCACCGAAGAGCTCCTGATACAGCCCGGTACCGCCGAAGACGGTCAGCCAGGCCAGGGCAAGCAGCGTCGGAACCAGCAGCACACCACCGAGGAACTCCCGGATCGTCCGGCCGCGCGAGATGCGGGCGATGAACATGCCCACGAAGGGCGCCCAGGCAATCCACCAGCCCCAGTAGAAGGCGGTCCAGGACTTCTGCCACCCATCGGCCTCGCGGGCGCCGCTGGCGTCCGTCCAGAAGCTCAGGTAGACCACGTTCTGCAGGTAGTCACCGATACCCTGGACAAAGCTCGAGAGCAGATAGAGCGTCGGCCCCAGGGTCAGGAAGAAGAGCAGGATCACGGCGCTGAGGATCAGATTCAGCTGCGAGAGGACCTTCACCCCTCGCCCGACCCCGGAGACCACCGACCCGACCGCGATGAGCGTCACCACGGCGACAATGAGCAGCTGATTCGTGGTGCTTAGCCCGATCCCGAACAATTCGTCCAGGCCCGTATTGATCTGGATCGCACCGAACCCGAGCGAGGTAGCCACCCCAAAGATGGTGCCGAAGACGGCCAGCACGTCCGCCGCGTGCCCCAGCGGCCCGTAGATGCGGTTGCCGATCAGCGGGTAGAGCGCCGAGCGGATGGCCAGCGGCAGCTTCTTGCGGTAGCAGAAGAAGGCCAGCGACAGCGCCACGATGGCGTAGATCGCCCAGGGATGGAATCCCCAGTGGAAGTAAGTCAGGCGCATGGCCGACTCAGCCGCAGCGGCCGCCTCCCCCTCGTCGATAAAGGGGTTGCCCTGGAAGTGCCAGACCGGCTCGGCGATGCTCCAGAACAGCAGACCGATGCCCATGCCGGCGCCGAAGAGCATGGAGAACCAGGCGAAGTAGCTGAACTCCGGCGGACGGTCGTCGTCGCCGAGCTTGAGATCGCCGAAGCGGCTGAACATCAGGAACAGCGCAAACAGCAGGAAGAAGGCGACAACCCCGATGTAGTACCACTTGAAGGTATCGAGGACCCAACCGCTGACCCCTTCGAAGACTGTCTCTGCGTACTCCGGATCCCAGGCGCCAAAGATCAGGAACCCGATCACGATCAGCGCGGCCGTGCCGGTCAGCGGGACGTTCAACCCTTTCAGCGGGCCTCTCTGTGCACGCACGTCTTGTTCCCCCGGCTGCCCTTAGAAGTACTCTTCACCGACGTGGTCCCCGTAGCCACCGACGGCCCGGTAGACGACATCGCCCCGGGGGTTCTCCCGGTGGTCCACCAACGAGACGGTGGGCTGGCGATTGACGGCGGTACGCTGCCCGAGGTAGATGCACACCGGCATGCCGATGTTCGTCGTGCCCACGGTGATCCACAGGCGGTTGAAGCCGAAACCGCCGCCGACAAAGTCGAGCTGGGTGAGCGCGTCGTCGAAGCCACCGACGAAGTAGTTGCGCTGCTCGCGGCTCGCGAAGACGTGGACCCGGATGTAGGCGTGGATGAGTTCGTTGACAAGCTCGGGGAGGCGGAACTCGCCGGTGATCTCGGCGCCCTCGTGGTGCTCGGCGAAGGGGTCCACGTGGACGGTCAGATCCTCCGGCTGCGGGTTGAAACGCGGCAGGTAGCGCACGTAGGCCGAGGTGTCGGCCAGGGTGTAGCGCACCCGCACGATGCGCATCTGCTCGACGATCTCATCGACGCCCAGCGACTGCGGGTCGACGTGCTCTTCGGTCTCCGGCGTCTGCTCCGGTTCGCTCATGGTGCCTCCGTGATGTGATAACCCGATGATGGTACTGCAAACACCGTCGCCCGCCCAACCCACACCGTTACCCCACCGGCCGGCGGTGCATTGCCGACACCCGACGCCCGCTCTATGATCGGCTCCATGGTTGTAACCGGCATCAGCATCGTGGCGGTCGTGCTGGCACTGCTCATCTGGGCGGTGGCCGCCTCCTACGAGCGCCAGGCAGAAGGCTTCAGCGCCGCCGTGGCCCGGGATGTGAAGTACTGGCAGCGTGGCGCGGCCATCTTTTTCATCATCAGCCTGCTGCCTGGCCTGGTCAGCCGCCCGTCGCCGGATCTTCCCCGGGCAGTCTACGAAACCCTCAGCGCGCTGGCACCCGTCTTTCTGTTCCTCGGGCTGCTGTGCTTCGCCGCGGCACTAAGCAAGCTCATCCCGGCCTGGCGTCGTCACCGAGAGCTGCGCGAGCAAGAGCAGCGCCGCCGCCAGATCGCCGCCCGGGGCGGCCCCTATCCCGAGCTCTCGGCTGCCTTGGCCGAGAGCATCCAGCAGTGCCTCCCCGAGCTTGAGGTCACCACCGACCAGCGCTCCGCCGAAGGCCACCATGCCAGCCTGCTCATCGACTCCTCCATGGAGTCGCAGCGCTACGTCATCTACGCCCTCCCCCGGGAGCACCTGCATCTGGAGGGCGGCCGCGGGGTCAACCCCAACGCGGTGCAGCGGGCCTGCGAGACCGCCGCCGCCTTCGCCGGCCGGCCCATCCTCTGGGCCCCGTTGCCCGGCCACGGTACCCCTCAGGGCTACGCCGCCGACAGCGGCTCGGAGCTGCGGCCGTACATCGTCGAAGGCAAGGACATCCACCTGGCGGAAGCGGTCAAGAAGTTCGATCTAGCGGCGCGCTCGGAGCGGCGCCGACGCGAAGCCCGCGAAGCCGCTCGCGCCGCCAGCGAGGGCGACCCGCGCCACCACGTCCCGGTGCGCAGCGAGACCACGGCCGAACGCGGCCGGCGCCAGCACGACCGCGAGAGCTGGGAGCGCTTCAACCTGCTCGCCCCGCGGCATCCGCACATCGTCGAGGAGGTCCAGCGCCGCACGCGCGAGCTGTGCGACCGCTGCCTGACGCCGATCCCCGAGGGCAACGGCGAGGTGGTGGTCACCGATCACGACCACATTTGCAAGAACGACGCCTCGGTGCGGATCGCCCTCAATGAGGGCAACGAGACCCTGACCCAGCACATGCCGGACTGCGGCCAGTGCCACTACGAGACTCCGGAGCTCTACGAGGAGTGCCTGAGCCGGCTGACCCTGGTCCACCCCGGCCGCTGCCCGGCGAGCCCGGATGATCCCGAGGAGGTCGAGCGTCAGGAGCAGTTTGAACAGCGCGCGCGGATGGAGGCCCTGGGCCGGTCATTCCGGGAGTGAATCGGCCACCGCCTGGCGCAGGGCGGCCAAAGTCGGACGACGCCCCGAGACGCCGAGCCGCTGCGCGGCGTCCACCCAGGGTCGGTGCTGCAGAACCTTGCCGATGAAAGCCGCCTCACAGTGCGACATGCGCCCGCGCGACCGGTCCGAATCGATCAGCACCGCCTCGGCCAGGACACGCAACGCCGGCAGCGCCGCAGCGTACCCGCGCAGGCTGTGGGCGAAGCCGGCCAGCTCCCGCCGCTGCCAGTCGCCCGGCGCCGGCGGCTCGGCGCCCTGCGCAGCGCGGACCACAGCCAGGGCGACCTGCGGATCCATGCGCGCCAGCGGCTCGGCCAGAAGCGCCGAGGCCCCGGCACCGAGCCGAAAGCCGGCCTGCTCCACCCACGCGGCACCTTTCGCATCGAGGCCCCGGGCCATCAGCGCCGAGTGTTCGCCACTGGCCGCATCCCGCCGGGCCCCCACCGCCACGGCGTGCAAGCCACAGGCCCGCCAGAAGTGGATCAGCCCCGGCGTAGCGCCGAAGCTGGTGCCGACAAGGGCACAGCCGTTCCTGCGGCCACGCTCGGTCACGGCATCGACCAGCGCGGCGCCCAGCCCACGCCCCCGTCGCCGGGGGTGAACGGCGATGCGCTGGATGCGCAGGGCGCGGCCGGTGGGTGCCGCCTCGATGCCGGCGTGGGTGGCCAGGGCCTGGGGCAGCAGGTGGCCATGGGGCCGACGCCGCTCGGCCCACACCTCGTGGGCCGTTGCCGGATCAAGCCCGCCCTCCTCGGCAGCCACCGCCACGCCGACCACGGCACCTGCCTCCTCGGCCAAGAACAGGTGCCGCCGCGGGCCATCGAGGAGCTGGTGGAGGTCGAAGGGTCGCGTCCGGTAGTGGGCCGCCACCAGCAGCCCAAAGGCCTGGCGCAGCCGCTGCTCATCCTGCGCCAAAGCCTCCTGGCTGACCGGCACGATCCGCGCTGCCGGGGCCTCTGCGGTGTCCCCGAGTTCGGCCGGCTCGGCGTCGAGGCAGAGCACGCGCCCCAGCCACGCCTCCAGGGGATCGTCGAGCTCCCAGCGGATCGGCGTCTCCAGCCGGACTGCCCGCCATCCGGGGGCCTCGGCATCGAGCACGCCTCGAAAGCGCAGGTCGAAGCCACGCCCACTGCCCTCGTAGCCGTGCACCGTGCTCGCGAAGGCGATGCGCGAGGCGTGCTCGAGTAGACGCCGAAGCAGATCCACCGGCAGCCCCGCGGCCTCGTCCACCAGCAGCAGATCGCCGGTTTCCGGGCGGTCGATCAGTGCCTCGGGCTCGCGGTAGACGACCTCGGCACCGGCACAGCACAGGCGGCGGCGCTCGACCCGCACGCCGCCGCAGCGCTCGGCGGCGTGCTCGAACAGACCGTCGGCGGCGTGGATCGTCGGCGCGGTGATCACCACCCGCTGCACCCGGCGTTGAAGCAGGAGTTCACCCACCGCAATGCCCAGCGCGGCGGACTTGCCGCGACCACGATCGGCGGTTAGCACCGCCGGGCGGCGGCGGTGACCGTCGACCACCCGCATCACCGCCTCCACGGCGCGCTGTTGATCGGCACTTCGGCAACCGTAGGGGTGGTCACCATGGGGCACCGGCGGCGGCGCCGGCTCGAGGTCGGGGGGCGGTTGCGCCGGGGTCAGGCAGGCGACGCTCGAAGACTGCTCCAGCCCGACCATCAGGCGCCGGAGGAAGCGGGTGCCGACCTCCTCCCGCCGGTGCCCGGCAGGGATCAGCCGACCGAGCAGCGGATCCGGAGCGCTCGGCCACTGCCCCCAGGCCGGCGTGAGCATGACCAGCACACCGCCCCCGCGCAATGATCCGACCGCGGCACCGAGGGCATCTGCATCGACACCGGCGTGCGCGTCGTAGACCAAGAGATCCACGGTGCGCCCGAGCACGCGCCGGAAGTCCCGTGCCACCAGCCGCTCCACCCGATCGGGCAACCCCTCAGCCGGCGGCTCGCCGATCCAGCAGATCCGGGCGTCGGCGGGGAGCTGTCGCGCCGCCGTATCGCGCCCCCAGTGCGGCGGCCCAGCGAGGACCACCGTGCGGCGGCTCACGCCACCTCCCGCCAGAGCTCCTGGAGGCGTTTCTCCGAGACCTTCTCCCGGGCACCGACGTCCTGGGCGAAGAGCGAGATACGGTACTCCTCGAGCATCCAGCGCAGTTGCTCCAGTGCCGGATCCGGAACGCCGCGCTCGGCCCGCGCCGCCAGGCGTTGGTGCACCCGCTCGTGCCAGGGGCGGATGGTGCGCAGCGGCGCTCGATCCTTGGCCGGGTCAAGTCTCAGCTTCTCCACCCGGCGTTCGAGCCCCCGCAGGTAACGCGGCAGCTCGCCGAATCGCTGCGGCGGCAGGTCTTCCAGGAAGCCGGGGTAAACCAGGCTGTTCAGGTGCTCGTCGATATCCCGCAGGCTCTCCAGCAGGGCGGGACTGTTGAGCTTTTTCAGCGCCTGGCGCAGCGACTGGTAGCGGGTCAGTACGTCATCCAGGGCGGCACACAGGCCCTGGGCGCAGGAGACCAGCTCGCCGCGCCCGGCGGCGAGGCGGGCCTCGAAGGTCGCGGCATCCCGCGGCAGCCCGTCGGCGAGGAAGCAGCGGTCGAAGACCGCCCGCAGCAGGGCCTCACGCAGCTGATCATCGCTGCCCAGGCCGCGGTATTTGAGCCGCAGGGCCTTGAGCTCATCGAGCTTACGCAGCGCGCGCACCTGCTGCGGCAGGGCCAGCATGAACAGCCGCCGCACCCCGGCGTGGGTCTGTGCCACAGCAGGCTCGGCAGCATCGAGCAGCAGCCGGGTGACGGAGTCCCCTTCATCCCGGAGCGCCGGGTAGCCCTGGAAGCGGACACCGCCCTCCTCCAGCACCACCGATTCGGGCAGCGGCCCGAAATCCCAGGCGGTGATGCCCTCGCGGTGCCACTCGGTGCCGGGGCCAGAGCCGCTGCCGCCGCCCGTGGCGGCAAACTCCTCGCTGGCCGCCTCGCTCAGCCCGGACTGGAGCGCAAGCAGATCGCGACCCTCCTCCAGGGTGCGGCCCTCGCGGTCTACCACGCGGAAGGCCATGCGCAGGTGCTCCGGCAGCTCCACGGCCTCAAAGGCGCCAGGCGGCAGCTCCACCCCGGTAACCCGCTGCAGGTGGCGGGCCACCGCGTCGGTCAGCGCCCCCTCCCGGTGGGGCACCGCCTCCAGCACAGCGCGGGCGAAATCCGGCGCCGGCACGAAGTGCTTGCGCAGGGCCTTGGGCAGTCCGCGGATCAAGGCCGTTACCTTCTCCTGCAGCAGTCCCGGCACCAGCCACTCGAACGGCTCGGGCTGCAACTGTTTCAGCGCCGCCACCGGGATCACGGCGGTGACCCCGTCACGCTCGCTGCCCGGCTCCAGGTGGTACTCCAGGGCCAGCTCCACCCCACCGACGGTCATTCGGTCGGGGTACTGATCGACGGAGATCTCCTCTGTATCCCGGCGCATCAGCGCCTCGCGGGTCATATACAGGCACTGCGGGTCGTCCCGTTCGGCGCGCCGGCGCCAACGCTCGAAGGCCGCGGCATCGTGGATCTCCGCCGGTATGCGGGCATCGTAGAAGGCCACCAGCTGCTCTTCATCGACGAGGACGTCGCGCCGCCGGGCCTTGGCCTCGAGACGCTCGACATCGTCGACGAGGGCCTGGTTGTGGGCCAGGAACGAGCCGCGGGTACGGATCTCGCCGGCGACCAGGCCGTCACGCAGGAACAGCCGCCGCGCCTCCTGCGGGTCGAGCCGCCCGTAGTCGACCTTGCGCCCCGAGACCAGGGTGAGCCCGAATAGACTCACCTGCTCCTCGGTGACCACACGCCCGGCCCGCTTCTCCCAGCGCGGCTCGCCGTAGCTACGCGAGACCAGGTGCCCGGCCAGCTGCTCGACCCACTCCGGGCGGATCTCGGCCACCGTGCGGGCGAAGAGCCGGCTGGTTTCCATCAGCTCGGCGGCCACGATCCACTTGGGGCGACGCCGCGCCAGCCCCGATCCGGGGAAGATCTGCAGCTTGACGCCGCGCGCGCCGAGGTAGGTGCGCTCCTCGTGCAGGGTGGCCACCTGGCTGAGCAGCCCGGTGAGCAGGGCCCGGTGGACGGCCTCGTAGGGGAAGTCCGCCTCGTCGGACCGCCCCGCCGACTCGCCCTGCCCGCCCTCGTCGCCGGAGGACCGGCGGCGCTCCGCCTCCTTGAGCATCTCCGCGAACTGGCGGCGGATGTCGGCCCACTCACGCATGCGCTGTGGCGCCAGGAAGTGCTCACGGCACCACTGCGTCAGCTTGCGCCGGGACAGGCTGCGCCGCTGCGCCTGGTAATCATCCCACAGCCTCAGCAGGGCAGCGAAATCGCTCTTCGGATCGTGCCAGCGCGCATGGGCCCGGTCCGCGGCCTCCTGCGCCTCCATCGGCCGCTCACGCGGATCCTGCACGGAGAGCGCGGCGGCGATGATCAGGACTTCGCGCTGCACACCCGTCTCGCGGGCAGCGAGCAGCATGCGACCGATGCGCGGATCCGCCGGGATGCGCGCCAGGCGCCGGCCCAGGTCGGTGAGTTCCCGGCGCTCATCCACGGCCTCGAGCTCGAAGAGCAGGCGCAGGGCGTCGTTGATGTAGCGCCGCTCCGGGGGCTCGACGAACGGAAAGCGCTCGATATCGCCCAGGCCCATGGCCTTCATCTGCAGGATGACCCCGGCGAGGTTGGTGCGCAGGATCTCCGGGTCGGTATAGCGGGGCCGACTCGCGTAATCCTCCTCGCTGTAGAGACGGATGCAGATCCCCGGCGCCTCGCGCCCGCAGCGACCGGCGCGCTGGTCTGCAGAGGCCTGGGCGATGGGCTCGACCGGCAGCCGCGAGACCTTGGTGCGATGGCTGTAGCGGCTGATCCGCGCCCGCCCGGTATCCACCACGTAGCGGATGCCGGGAACGGTCAGCGAGGTCTCCGCCACGTTGGTGGCGAGCACCACCCTTCGCCCGCCGGCGCCGGGATGGAAGACCCGCTGCTGCTCGGCGCTGGAGAGCCGGGCGTAGAGCGGCAGGATCTCGGTGCCCCGGGGCGGCTGCTTGCGCAGGGCCTCGGCGCACTCGCGGATCTCGCGCTCACCGGAGAGAAAGACCAGCACGTCGCCCGGGCCCTCACAGGCGAGCTCATGCACCGCCTCGGTCACCGCCTGGGGCTGCTCAACCCCCTCGCGCTCCTCGTAGGGCCGGTAGCGGATCTCCACCGGGTACGTGCGTCCGGACACCTCGCGCACCGGTGCGCCGTCGAAATGCTCGGCGAAGCGCTCCGGATCGATGGTCGCCGAGGTGACGATCACCTTCAGGTCCGGCCGTCGCGGCAGCAGGCGCTTGAGATAGCCGAGGATGAAGTCGATGTTGAGGCTGCGCTCGTGGGCCTCGTCGATGATCAGGGTGTCGTAGGCGTCCAGGTGCCGGTCGGACTGGATCTCGGCGAGCAACATCCCGTCGGTAAGCAGCTTGATCCGGCTCTCTTCACCCACCTGATCGGTGAAACGGACCTTGTAGCCCACCGTCTCCCCGATCCGGGTATCCGTCTCCTCGGCCAGGCGCTCGGCCAGCGCCCGGGCGGCGATGCGCCGTGGCTGGGTGTGGCCGATCAGTCCGCGGCTGCCCAGGCCAAGCTCCAGGCACATCTTGGGCAGCTGGGTGGATTTACCCGACCCCGTGGCACCACAGACCACCACGACCTGGTGATCGCGCAGGGCCTCGAGCAGTTCCTCGCGGCGCTGGACCACCGGCAGGTCGGGGTCGTAGCGAAGCGCCACGGCCTCGTCCCGGCGCCGGGCGACCTCCGCCTCGGCGGCGGCCAGATCCTGCTCCAGGCGCGCCACCCCGCGGTCGAAGGGTTTGCCCTGCCGGGCACGCCGTTCGAGCCCGGCCAGACGGCGCCGCAGGATCGGGCGCTGCGGGCCGAAGGCCCCCTCAATGCGCTCACGCAGCGCCCGGAGCTGGCGCGGTACGCCCCCCACGAGTGCCGGCTACTCCTCGTGGCCGGTAATAGCCCGGTACTTGCGGGGCGGCAGCTGCACCACCTGCACCGACCAGCCATCTTCCTCGCAGTCGAGGATGAGCATCGACGGCCCCTCGTTGACCCGCACACGGCCCGCGGCCCCCGGGTTGAGCACCCACGGCTGCGTGGTGTCGTCGACGCTCAGCTGGTGGCTGTGCCCGCAGGCGATGGCCCGCACCCGCGGGAAGGCCGCGCGCAGGCGCTCATGCCGGCGCGAGGCGGGCTCGTAGCCATCGCCGTGGATGACCGCCAGCTCGCCGCCGGGCAGGTCAAGGACCGAGTGCGCCGGCAGGTTCTCGAGCATGTGCGCCTCGTGGTCCGGCCAGGTCTCTGGCCCGTCGACGTTGCCGCGTACGGCCACCACCTCCTCGCGCGGCTGCATGGCACAGAGCACATCGGCCCCGCCCACATCGCCGGCGTGCACCGCCAGGTCACACTCGGCGATGTGGTCGGCGATGCGTGGGTCGAGGAAGCCGTGGGTATCGGCGATGATACCTACTCGCATGGGGACCCCTTCCCTGACGCAGGGCGGTCGCAATCAGCCGCGCGCGAAGGCCTCGTCTAGGGCCTGGCGCAGCGCGGCGTAATCGTGGGTAACCGGGAACTGCGGGAACTGCCCGGCGATCTCCGCTGGTGGGCAGAAGAAGATCCCCTGGTCCGCTGCGCCGAGCATCCGCGTGTCGTTGTAAGAGTCGCCAGCGGCGGCTACCCGGAAGTTCAGGCTGCGCAGCGACTCCACGGCCTGTCGCTTGTGATCCTCGAGGCGGATGTGGAAGTCGGCAATCCGACCCGCCTCGCTCACCTCAAGGCTGTGGCAGAACAGCGTCGGCCAGCCGAGCTGCGCCATCAGCGGACGGGCAAACTCGTAGAAGGTGTCGGAGAGGATGATCACCTGATAGTCGGCGCGCAGCCCGTCGAGGAACTCGCGGGCCCCGGGCAGCGGCTCGAGCCGGGCCACCACGGACTGGATGTCGGCCAGTCCCAGGCCGTGCCGGTCCATGTCCGCCAGGCGCATGGTCATCAGCTCGTTGTAGTCCGGAACGTCCCGCGTCGTGGCGCGGAAGGCGTCGATGCCGGTGATGTCGGCGAGGTTGATCCAGATCTCCGGAACCAGCACGCCCTCGAGATCGAGACAGACGATGTTCAAGCGATTGTCCTCCTGGCGAGCGTTTCCCGGGCACACTTGCCCCGGTTGGCGCGATTGCGCGGCCAATCTATTCATATTGGATGCCGGGTGCAAGCGAAACGGCACGACCCGCGGGACAATGTAGCGTCGACCGGCCAGAACGTCGATAATGGGCGCGCTAGCCGTAGACGCTGCGGCCCACGATCGCGGAACCGAACAAGGAGGCAGACCCTATGTCCGAGCGCTATTCCGATAGTCGCGTCGCGACGGCAACCGGCGGTGCCGCCACCCAGGCGCTGGCCACCAACCGGCTGATCCGCAACACTTACATCCTTCTGGCCATGACGCTGGCGTTCAGCGCCGTGACGGCCGGCGCGGCCGTGCTCACCGACGCACCGCGTCTGAACATCTTCGTCGTCCTCGGCGGGTTCTTCGGTCTTCTTTTCCTGACCCAGTACCTGCGCAACAGCGTCTGGGGGCTGGCGTCGATCTTCGCCCTGACCGGGTTCATGGGCTACACCCTGGGGCCGATCATCAACCTCTACCTGGGCCTGCCCAACGGCGGTCAGACCGTGATGATGGCCTTCGGTGGCACGGCGGCGATCTTCCTGGGCCTGTCGGCCTACGCCCTGACTACCCGGCGCGACTTCAGCTTCATGCGCGGCTTCCTCTTCGCCGGGATCCTGGTCGCGTTCGTCGCCGCCCTGGCCGCCTACTTCCTGCAGATGCCGGGCCTGTCGCTGGCGGTCAGCGTGATGTTCATGATCCTGATGAGCGGGCTGATCCTTTACCAGACCAGCGAGATGATCAACGGCGGTGAGGACAACTACATCATGGCCACCATCACCCTCTACGTGGCCATCTACAACCTGTTCACCAGCCTGCTGCACCTGCTCGGGCTGGCCAACGAGTAACCCGCCGGATCCGTCGTATCGGGCCGGGCGCAATGCCCGGCCCGCCCCTTGCGGGGCTTCCTCCCGATACTGCCGCGTCCCGTCCGCGACCGGAGATCCCGCCGCACGCCGGTGATCGGGATCCAGGGGCCGGGCGCTCTCAGTCGCCCAGAACGCGCACCCCGCCCATGTACGGGACCAGTGCCTCGGGGACACTCACCCGACCATCGGCCTCCTGGTAGTTCTCCAGGATCGCCACCAGGCAGCGCCCCACGGCCAGTCCAGAGCCGTTGAGTGTGTGCACCGGCTCCGGTTTGCCGGTCTCGGGGTTGCGCCAGCGCGCCTGCAGGCGCCGCGCCTGGAAGTCGGTGAAGTTCGAGCAGGAGGAGATCTCCCGGTAGCGCTCCTGCGCCGGCAGCCACACTTCCAGATCGTAGGTGCGCGCCGCCGAGAAGCCGATGTCTCCGCTGCACAGCGACACCACCCGGTAGGGTAGCGCCAGTCGGCGCAGCACCGCCTCGGCGTGGCCGGTGAGCGCTTCCAGCGCATCCCAGGACTCCCCGGGCCGCACCACCTGGACCAGCTCGACTTTCTCGAACTGATGCTGGCGAATCATACCGCGGGTGTCCTTGCCGTAGCTGCCGGCCTCGGAGCGGAAGCACGGCGTGTGACAGACGAAGCGCAGCGGCATATCCGGGTCCTCGACGATGCGCTCCTGGACCAGGTTGGTCACCGGTACCTCGGCCGTCGGCGCCAGATAGAAATCGGGGTCGTGCTCGACGCGGAAGAGATCCGCCTCGAACTTAGGCAGCTGCCCGGTGCCGGTCAGCGCCCGGGCATTGACTAGGTACGGGACGTAGACCTCGGTGTAACCGTGCTCGCTGGTGTGCAGATCGAGCATGAACTGGGTCAGTGCGCGGTGCAGCCGCGCCAGAGGCCCACTGAGGGTGACGAAGCGGCTGCCGGCGATGCGCGCGGCCGCCTCGAAGTCCATCCCGCCGAGCAGCTCGCCCAGATCGACGTGATCCCGCGGCTTGAAGGGCAGCGCCGGAATCCCACCCCACTGGCGGAGCTCGCGGTTATCGGCTTCGTCTTCACCGTCGGGAACCTGGTCGTCGAGGAGGTTGGGCAGGCCAAGATGGAGCGCCTCAAGCTGCTCCTGCACCTCGCTCAGGGCGTTCTCTGCTTCGTTCAGGCGCTCGCCGATGCGCCCCACCTCGGCTTTCAGCGGCTCGATGTCCTCGCCGCGCTTCTTGGCCGCGCCGATCTCTTTGGAGCGCTCGTTGCGCTGGTTCTGCAGCGTCTGCGTCTCCTGCTGCAGCTCGCGCCGCCGGGCATCCAGCGCACGGTAGCCGGCGGCGTCGAATTCGAATCCGCGCCGCGCCAGGTTGGCGGCGATGCCTTCGGGATCGTTACGCAGCAGCTTGGGGTCGATCATAGGTGTCGCAGGCTCCTTGGTTCCGGGGCGGGCGCCATGGCGGCGTGCATTCTAATGATTTCCGGGCGGTCGGCGCCACGGCGCGGCGCGCATTACGCCTGCCGGGTGCGCAACCGCCGGAAGCGCTCGGCAATGCGCTGCTCCAGCCCGCGGTCGGAGGGCTCGTAGTACCGGGTTCCGGCCAACGCATCCGGCATGTACTCGACGCCGGCGGCGAAGGCCTCCGGCTCATCGTGGGCGTAACGGTAACCGCTGCCGAAACCCTGCTCCTTCATGATCCCGGTCGGGGCGTTGCGCAAGTGCATGGGCACCTCCAGCGAGCCGTACCGGCGGACGTCCCGCTCGGCCGCCTGCCAGGCAGTGTAGACGCGGTTGCTCTTGGGTACCGAGGCCTGGAATGCGGCCGCATGGGCCAGGGCCAGGTCCCCCTCCGGCGAACCGAGACGCTCGTACGCCTCGGCGGCGTTCAGGGCCACCTGCAGGGCCCGCGGGTCGGCGTTGCCGATGTCCTCGGAGGCAACCCGGATCAACCGCCGGGCGATGTAGAGCGGATCGCAGCCACCATCGAGCATGCGCGCCAGCCAGTACAGCGCAGCGTCCGGATCCGAACCGCGGATCGACTTGTGCAGCGCCGAGATCTGATCGTAGAAATCGTCGCCCCCCTTGTCGAAGCGCCGTGCCCCGCCGGCGACCGCCTCGGCCACGGCATCGGCGTCGAGGGTTTGCGCATCGACCAGGTCCGCAGCAATCTCGAGGGCCGAGAGCAATCGCCGGGCGTCGCCGTCGGCGGCACGCAGCAGCAGAGCCCGGGCCTCGTCGGTGGCCTGCAGCCGACGCTCCCCCAGGCCGCGCTCCGGGTCGCGCAACGCCCGCTCGAGCAGCTCGGACAGGGCCGTATCGTCCAGGGCCCGCAGCATGTAGACCCGCGCCCGCGAGAGCAGCGCCTTGTTGAGCTCGAAGGAGGGGTTTTCCGTGGTGGCCCCGATAAAGACCACCGTGCCGTCCTCCACGTAGGGCAGGAAGGCGTCCTGTTGCGCCTTGTTGAACCGGTGCACTTCGTCGACGAAAAGCACCGTGCGCCGGCCCGTCTTCCAGAGATCCGTGGCCTCGGCCATGGCACCGCGGATCTCGCGCACCCCGGCGGTCACCGCGGAGAGGGTCAGGAACCGGGCCTCGGCGTGCTCGGCCACCAGGCGGGCGAGCGTCGTCTTGCCACTGCCTGGAGGCCCCCACAGGATCATGGAGTGGGGACGCCCGGCCTCCACGCTCTGCACCAGCGCCCGACCGGAATCGAGCAGATGCCCCTGCCCGGCCATCTCGTCGATGCTGCGCGGGCGCATGCGCTCGGCCAGCGGTGCACTCGGAGGTGCGCTCAACGGACCCCCTCGTCCGGATCGGTCTCGTAGACGTCGACCCCTTCCGGCGGGTCGAAACGGAACCGGTCGGCATCCACGGACTCGTTGATGCGCACCTCGTCGAGTTCGACCCGGGTCACCTGCCCCAGGGCGTCGTCGATCTCCAGCGCACTCGGGTGCCCGTCGCGCATACCCAGCCGGGCCTCATCAAAGGCCTCGCCGCCGTCGCGGGGAGTGAGCCGGACGTAGTCCTCGGTCTCGGCCAACTCGAACAGTTCCGCGAGATCAGCGTAATCGCCGGAGAGCAGCTGCGCGGGTGCACTGCCCAGGACGGCGCGCTGATCCCGCACGGTGACCTGATCGAGCTCGACGTCGTAGACCCAGAGACGCTCACCGTCAGCGATGATCTCTTGGGAGAACGGGCCGGCGTAGGACCAGTGAAAGCGATCCGGGCGGTGGATGGCGAAGTCACCGGAGGACTCCTCAATCACCTGCCCGCGATCGTCCAGAGTGAACTGCTTGAACACCCCCTGGACCGTCTCCACATCGCGGTAGTAGTCCTCCAGTGCCGCCAGCTGCCCGGCTTGCACGGCGTTCAGCGCGAGCGCCAGCACCAGGGCGAGCGCGATTGCGGTTCGTTGGATGGGCGTCATGGGCGTTTTGCCTCCGGGGTTGCGTGCATGGGCACGTCGTGGGAAACGCTCAGGCATCCGGCGGCGGCGGCGCCAGGACCTCGCGACCGCCGTTGGACTGCAACGGCCCGACCACCCCGGCGGCCTCCATCTCCTCGACCAGCCGGGCAGCCCGGTTGTAACCAATCTTCAGCCGCCGCTGCACGCCGGAGATGGAGGCGCGCCGGGTTTCGGTGACGATGCGCACGGCATCGTCATAGAGCGGATCGCTCTCGCTGCCGCCGCCACCACCCCCGTTACCGCCCTCGCCGGGCAGGCCCGGGATGGGGGCCGATTCGCTGGCATCCTGGAGCACTTCGTCGACGTACTCCGGCTCGGCGACCGCCTTGAGATGCTCGACGACACGGTGCACCTCGGCGTCAGAGACGAAGGCGCCATGCACGCGCTGCGGCACGCCGCTGCCCGGCGGCACGTAGAGCATATCGCCGTGGCCGAGCAGCGCCTCGGCGCCCTGCTGGTCCAGGATCGTACGCGAATCCACTTTCGAGGAGACCTGGTAGCCGATCCGCGTGGGGATGTTCGCCTTGATCAGCCCGGTGATGACGTCCACCGAGGGGCGCTGGGTCGCTAGGATGAGATGGATCCCCGCCGCCCGGGCCTTTTGCGCCAGCCTAGCGATGAGCTCTTCAACCTTCTTGCCGACAATCATCATCATGTCGGCCAGCTCGTCGACCACCACCACGATGAAGGGCAGCTCCTCCAGCTCCGGGGCCTGCGGGGTCTCGCCGTCCAAGGTCTGTTCGTTGGGGTCGGCGGCATCAAACAACGGGTCGAGCAGCGGCTCGCCGGCCTCGCGGGCCGCGCGCACCTTGTCGTTGAAGCCGGTGACGTTGCGCACGCCGAGCGCCGCCATCAGGCGGTAGCGCCGCTCCATTTCGGCCACGCACCAGCGCAGGGCGTTGGCGGCGTCGTTCATGTCGGTGACCACCGGGGCGAGCAGATGCGGGATCCCGTCGTAGACCGACAGCTCCAGCATCTTGGGATCGACCATGATCAGCCGGGTCTGCTCGGGGGTGTTGCGGTAGAGCAGCGAGAGGATCATGGCGTTGATCCCCACCGACTTGCCGGAGCCGGTCGTACCGGCCACGAGCAGGTGGGGCATCTTGGCCAGGTCGGCGGTGACCGGATTGCCCCCGATATCCTTGCCCAGCGCCACGGTCAGCGCCGACTTCATGCGTGCGTACTCCTGGGAACGGATGATCTCCGAGAGCGCGATCACGTCGCGCTGCTCATTGGGGATCTCCAGCCCCACCGTGGACTTGCCGGGGATGACCTCCACCACGCGGACCGAGCGCACCGACATGGCGCGGGCCAGATCCTTGGCCAGGTTAGAGATCTGGCTGACCTTGACGCCCGCGGCTGGCAAGACCTCGAAGCGCGTAATGACCGGCCCCGGCTGAACGGTCTCGACCTGGACCTCGACGCCGAAATCGCGCAGCCGCTCCTCGACCTGCTGCGACATGGTCGCCAGCACCTCGCGGCTGTAACCGCCCTTGCCCGCCGGCGGCTGGTCGAGCAAATCCACCGGCGGCACCGGCGAGCCGCCTGCGGCGGGTCCGCTGCGCTTGCTGCGCTCGCTCTTGCGTTGCCGGCGCGGCTTCTCTGCGGCAGAGGAGGGTTCGCGCTGGACCGGCGGCTCCTCAATGACCTGCTCCGGCGGATCCCCGGCACGGGCCCGGGGCAGCAACTGGATCGCCTTGCGCACTTTGCCGCCACCCGACTCCTGCTGCGCCGGTGGCGCGATCCGCGGGGGCTCGGCCCGGGCCGTTCCCTGCTCCTCACGCGACTGGCGCCGCCGCTCCAGCCGCCCCCGTGCGGCCCGCACGCCCCCGACCACACCGCCGACGAGCATCCGCCCGAGCAAGGCACGCAATCTCCCGAACAACTCCAGCGTCCAGCGCCCGACGCGTTCGGCCAGCGCCAGCCACGAAAACCCCGTGGCCAGGGTCAGCGCCGCCAGAAACAGCGCGCCGGCCATCAGCGACGCCCCGACGAAGCCCAGCCAGCTCTCGAGCTCACCGGCGCTCAGCTCACCGAGCAGCCCACCCGCGCCGAGCGGCAGCGCCTCACCCTCCAGGTGCAGGCTTGCCAGCGCGGCGCCCGCCAGAAGCGCGAGCACCAGCCCCACCGAGCGGACCGCCAGCGCCAGCGGATCGAAACCGGGTTCGTCGAGCATCCGAAACACCCGGTAGGCGGCCCACGCCATGAACAACGGCACCAGATAAGCCAGGTAGCCAAAAAGCACCAGGGCGATATCGGCAAACCAGGCACCGGCAATGCCGCCGAAGTTCTCCACGTCGGCGACGGCGCTGACCCGGCTCCAGCTCGGATCGTCGGCGTCGTAACTCCACAGAGCCAGAAGCATGAAGGCGGCCACGCCCGCGAGCAGCACCATGGCTGCCTCGCGCAGGCGGCGCTGCAACTGATGACCGAGGAACGGCTCGTCCCCGTGTTGTTCTTCCGGCTCCGCCACGGATCTCGTACCCTTTGCAGGAATCAATCCACCATTGTCAGTGACCACCGCGGCAGCGGCAAGTCGCCCCGGCGATGCCTGCACGACGGCGTGAGCAGGCGGTATCATGCTCCGGTGCCCTCAAGGCCCACTTGCCCCGAGCAAAAGAGAGCGGCTTCATCCATGCGGCGGCTACGCTGGCTCAACGAACACACCCCGGACGAGCCGTTCCCCTCGGCGGACCAGGCCCTGGCCGACCCCAACGGCCTGCTCGCCGTCGGAGGGGATCTTTCCGCCGAGCGCCTCATGGCCGCCTACCGCAATGGGATCTTCCCGTGGTACGGCGAGGGGCAGCCCATCCTCTGGTGGAGCCCTGACCCCCGCGGGATCTTCCTGCCCGGGGACTTCCACGTCAGCCGCAGCCTGCGCCGACGGCTTAACCAGACCCGCATGACGGTCACCCTGGACACCGAGTTCGAGGCCGTGATGGCCGGCTGCGCCGCCCCACGCCCCGACCAGGACGGCACCTGGATCACCCGCGAGATGATCGCCGCCTACACTGAACTCCACCACCTCGGTTGCGCGCACTCCGCCGAGGTCTGGCTGGAGGAGGAGCTGGTCGGCGGGGTCTACGGCGTGGCCCTGAACGGGGCCTTCTTCGGCGAGTCCATGTTCAGTCGCATGGAAGACGCCTCAAAGGTGGGTCTGACCTGGCTGACCGCGCAGCTCTGGCGCTGGGGCTTTCAGCTCTTCGACTGCCAGATGAGCAACCCCCACCTGGCCCGACTGGGCGTCCGCCAGATCCCTCGCAGCGAATACCTGGCGCGCCTGGACCGGGCACTGCAGGCCTCCCATCGCGACTCACCATGGCGCCTGGATAACGACCTCGACCCCGCCACCGAGCACCGCAGCCGGGAGGGGTCGTGACCCGCAGCCGCGTCACCCTGCTGCGCACCGATTGCCATGAGTGCGCCTACGTCTCCGGGCGAACGGCGCGACTCGAGTTCCTCTCGCCGCAATTGGCGCTGGATGATCGGCGCTATCAGCTGCTGCTCGAGCAGGGGTTCCGGCGCAGCGGACCCTACATCTACCGGCCGCGGTGCCCCGGCTGCGCGGCGTGTCAGTCGCTGCGCATCCCGGTGGCCCGTTTCCGCGCTCGGCGCCGCCACCGCCGTTGCCGGCGCGACAACGCCGACCTGCACGTCGCGGCCTGCCCGCCGGTTCTCACCGACGAACAGCTGGCGCTCTACCGGCGCTACATCGACCATCGGCATCCCCATAGCAGCATGGCCGACCCCGACCGCGCGGAGGCCGAAGGGTTCCTGACAGCCCCCTGGTGCACCACCGTCTTCTATGAGCTGCGCAGCACGGAGCGTGGCCCCCTGCTCGGTGTGGCCGTCACCGACGTGCTCCCCGGCGCCCTGTCCGCCGTCTATACCTTCTACGCCCCCGAGGCCGAGCACCGCGGCCTGGGCAACCTGGCCGTGCTCTGGCAACTCTCGGAGGCACGCCGGCTGGGCGCACAGCACGTATACCTCGGGTACTGGATTGCGGACGCCCCGACCATGGCCTACAAGGCCACGTTCCGTCCCCACGAGGTGTTTGACGGACGCCGGTGGCTCGCCGGCGCATAGACGGCGCACCGCCTTGCCGCCAGAGCTACAGGCCGGTATAGTTCGCGCGTTCAGAAGTCCCGTGCAAGCGGGGCTCCATCCGACCGCAGCGACCACGAATCAGAGAGGCGCATGGCGAAGGAAGACTCCATCCGCATGCAGGGGGTGATCGTCGACACCCTGCCCAATACGATGTTCCGCGTCGAGCTGGAGAACGGCCACGTGATCACGGCCCACATCTCCGGGAAGATGCGCAAGCACTACATCCGCATCCTGACCGGGGACAAGGTGACGGTGGAGCTGACCCCGTACGACCTGAACAAGGGTCGCATCGTCTACCGAGAGCGGTAACGCCCCGCCCCGGAACACCCGTCGCCGGGGCCACGGGGGCCCCGCTCGCCGGGCTACGCCCCCTCGGTGTCCTTTTCCCGGACGTGGATGGCCAGATCGCCGTCCTCGACCGTGACCTCGACCTCGCCGCCGCCGGTGAGCTCGCCGAAGAGCAGCTGCTCCGCCAGGGGCTTCTTGATGTGCTGCTGGATCACGCGGGCCATCGGGCGTGCGCCCATCTGCGGATCGTAGCCCTTCTCGCCGATCCACCGCCGGGCGTCGCCATCGACCACCAGCGTGACGCGCTTCTCGGCCAGCTGCACCGAGAGCTCGCGGATGAACTTGTCGACCACGCGCTGCACGGTGTCCTGCCCCAGGGGCTGGAACTGCACCACCGCGTCGATACGGTTACGGAACTCCGGCGAGAACGTGCGCCGGATCGCCTCCATGCTGTCCTGGGTGTCGTTCTCGTTGGTGAAGCCGATCGAGCGCTTGCTCATCTCCTCGGCGCCGGCGTTGGTGGTCATCACCAGGATCACGTTGCGGAAATCCGCCTCGCGGCCGTTGTTGTCGGTCAGCGTGCCGTGATCCATCACCTGCAGCAGCAGGTTGAACACGTCCGGATGGGCCTTCTCGATCTCGTCGAGCAGCAGCACCGAGTGCGGGTGCTTGATCACCTCCTCGGTGAGCAGACCGCCCTGATCGTAGCCGACATACCCCGGCGGGGCCCCGATCAACCGCGAGACCGTGTGCCGCTCCATGTACTCGGACATGTCGAAGCGGATCAGCTGCACTCCGGTCAGGTCGGCCAGCTGGCGGGTGACCTCCGTCTTGCCCACGCCGGTCGGGCCGGCGAAGAGGAACGTCCCCACCGGCCGATCCGGCGTGCCCAGTCCGGCACGGGACATCTTGATGGTCGACGCCAGGCTCTCGATGGCCTCGTCCTGGCCGAAGATCAGCCCCTTGAGCTCGCCCTCGAGGTTCTCGAGGATCTTCATGTCCTGACTGGAGACTCGCTTGGGCGGAATCCGCGCGATCTTCGCCACAATCGACTCGATGTCCGGCAGGCCCACCGTCTTGCGCCGCTTGGAACGGGGCCGCAGCCGGAGCCGCGCGCCCGCCTCGTCGATGACGTCGATGGCCTTATCCGGCAGGCGCCGGTCATTGATGTACTTGGCCGACAGCTCCGCCGCCGCCTGCAGCGCCGGCTCGGTGAAGCGGACGTTGTGGTGCTCCTCGAAGCGACTCTTGAGCCCCTTGAGGATCTGCACGGTGTCCTCCACCGTCGGCTCGCTGACGTCGATCTTCTGGAAGCGCCGGGCCAGGGCGCGATCCTTCTCGAAGATGCCCCGGTACTCCTGATACGTCGTCGACCCGATGCAGCGCAGTTCGCCGGAGGCGAGCATCGGCTTGATCAGGTTCGAGGCATCCATCACGCCGCCGGAGGCAGAGCCGGCTCCGATGATCGTGTGGATCTCATCGATGAACAGGATCGAGCCGCTGTCCTTCTTGAGCTGATGCAGCAACGCCTTGAGGCGCTTCTCGAAGTCGCCGCGATACTTGGTGCCGGCCACCAGGGCGCCCAGATCCAGCGAGTAGATGGTGCTCTCCTTGAGCACATCGGGCACCTCGCCCTCGACGATCTGCTTGGCCAGCCCCTCGGCAATGGCCGTCTTGCCCACACCGGCCTCGCCGACGAACAGCGGGTTGTTCTTGCGGCGCCGGCAGAGCACCTGCACGGTGCGCTCGATCTCGTAGCGCCTCCCGATCAGCGGGTCGATCTGCCCGTACCGGGCGCGCTGATTGAGGTTGGTGGCGTACTGCTCCAGGGGCGACCCCCCTTGAGCCGGCTCGGCCGCACCTTCTTCATCCGCCGGGCCACTCTCTTCCTTGCCCATGTCTTCTTCACCCCCCACCGAGGAGATGCCGTGGGAAATGTAGTTCACCACGTCCAGGCGGGAGATGTTCTGCTTATGCAGGAAGTAGACCGCCTGCGACTCCTGTTCGCTGAAGATCGCCACCAGCACGTTGGCTCCGGTGACCTCCCGCTTGCCGGAGGACTGGACGTGGAGGATGGCGCGTTGCAGGACGCGCTGGAACCCGAGGGTCGGCTGCGTCTCGCGGCTGTCGTTGACCGGCAGCAGCGGCGTGGTCTCATCCAGAAAGGCCTGCAACTCGCCGCGCAGCCGTTCGAGGTCGGCACCACACGCCTTGAGCACCTGCGAGGCAGCGGGGTTATCGGTCAAGGCCAGCAGGAGGTGCTCGACGGTGAGGAACTCGTGGCGCTTCTCACGCGCGTCCTTGAAGGCCAGATTGAGCGTGAACTCTAACTCTTTACTCAGCATGCCCTATTACCTCGCCTGGGGCTCGACCGGGGTACTTCCCCGGAGATTGGACCGGCCAGTACCGCCACGGTTCCTGGAACGATTCAAGCTTCCTCCATCGTACACAGTAGCGGGTGTTCGTGCTCGCGGGCGTAGTCGTTGACCTGAGAGACCTTGGTCTCGGCGACATCCCGGGTATAGACCCCGCAGACACCTTTCCCCCGCGTGTGCACGTGCAACATGATCTGCGTGGCCTGGTTGCGGTCCTTGTTGAAAAACCGCTGCAGCACCTCCACGACGAAGTCCATCGGCGTGTAGTCGTCGTTGAGCAGCACCACCTTGTACATCGGGGGCTGCTTGAGCGACGGTTTGGCCGCTTCAACCTCGGGGCCCTGCGGATCGTCTTGGTTCGGCTCGTCGGTCATCACCCTTCATTTTATAGAGTCGCGCGCCAACCGGCCAATGTAGGCCACCCATAACCACCATAAAAAAACCCCGGGACGGCTGCACGCCACCCCGGGGTCGGCTTACGCCGGTGGCGACCAGGCGCCGTCTCAGAACTGCTCTTCCTCCGTCGAGCCTTTCAGCGCCGTGACCGAGGACTGACCGCCCTGGATCACGTTGGTGACCTGGTCGAAGTAGCCGGCGCCCACCTCCCGCTGGTGACGGGTAGCGGTGTAGCCGTGCTTCTCGGCGGCGAACTCGGCCTGCTGCAGCTCGGAGTACGCCTCCATCTGCCGCTCCTTGTAGCCGCGCGCCAGCTCGAACATCGAGTAGTTCAGCGAGTGGAAGCCAGCCAGCGTGATGAACTGGAACTTGAAGCCCATCTCGCCGAGCTCGTCCTGGAACTTGCGGATGGTGGCCTCGTCCAGGTTGCCCGCCCAGTTGAACGAGGGCGAGCAGTTGTAGGCGAGCAGCTTGCCCGGATACTTCTCGTGGATGGCCTGCGCGAACTCGCGGGCAAACCCGAGATCCGGCTTGCCGGTCTCGCACCAGATCACATCGGCGTAGGGGGCGTAGGCCAGACCACGGCTGATGGCCTGCTCGATGCCCGGCTTGGTGCGGAAGAACCCCTCTGCCGTGCGCTCGCCGGTGATGAACGGCTTGTCGTTGTCGTCGACGTCGGAGGTCAGCAGGTCCGCCGCTTCCGCGTCGGTGCGGGCGACCAGGATGGTCGGCACATCCATGGTGTCGGCCGCCAGGCGCGCGGCGATCAGCTTCTGGACCGCCTCCTGGGTGGGCAGCAGCACCTTGCCGCCCATGTGGCCGCACTTCTTGACCGAGGCCAGCTGGTCCTCGAAGTGCACGCCCGCAGCACCGGCGCGGATCATCCCCTTCATCAGCTCGAAGGCGTTGAGCACACCGCCGAAGCCGGCCTCGGCATCGGCCACGATGGGCTTCATGAAGTCGAACGGCGGGTTGCCCTCGGCGTGGTTGATCTCATCGGCGCGCAGCAGCGCGTTGTTGATGCGGTCCACCACCGCGGGGACCGAATTGGCCGGGTACAGCGACTGGTCCGGGTACATGGTCTGACCCAGGTTGGCGTCCGCGGCCACCTGCCAGCCCGAGAGGTAGATGGCGTTGAGCCCGGCCTTGACCTGCTGCAGGGCCTGGTTGCCGGTCAGTGCGCCGAGGGCGTTGACGTAGGGCATCTCGTGCATGGACTTCCAGAGCTTCTCCGCACCCTGGCGCGCCAGGCTGTACTCAACCTGCACGGTCCCACGGAGACGGACGACCTCATCGGCCCCGTAGCCCCGCTGCACCCCTTTCCAGCGCGGGTTCTCCGCCCAGTCACGCTCAATCGCCGCTTGATCTTTCAACATCATGCTCCTCCCAATCGGGCTGGTACGCCGTACCCCCGAAAATCCTGTATGACGGTCTCTTGCTGTCGGCCCGAGGGGCCATCGCGGTTGCCCTCGTGGGGCACGAACCCCGGGCGGGGTTAACCCGGGGCCCAGAACCCGTACCGCTACGTTCGCCAGGCGCCGGCAGCCGGGTGGCGTACTGCCGCGCCTGAATAACGCGTCACTGATAGTATGGCGCGCCGCAGCATTTGACAATATTTCCCAAACTATATTGCATATTGATCGGCCCAATGGACGAAGATCGAGAAGCCTTGGATCACGAATCCCCCCGCCATTACTACCGCCACAACCGGCTCAAGCAGTTGCGCGCGTTCTGCCACGCCGCGCAGGAGCGCAGCATCTCCCGTGCTGCCGAGCGGCTAGAGCTGAGTCAACCGTCGGTGTCGCTGCAGATCCAGGCCCTTGAGCGGGAGATGGGAATCACCCTGTTCGAGCGCCGGGGCCCCCGGATTCGGCTGACTCCGGATGGCGAGGGCCTGTACGAGGTTGCCGCACCACTCGTCGAGGGGATCGACTCCCTGCCCGAGCAGTTCGTGGCGCGCAACCGCCGGCAGCAGCTCGGTCATCTGGACATCGCCGCCGGCGAGTCGACCTCACTCTATGTCCTGCCCGATCTGCTACGCGCCTTCATGGAACACCACCCCAAGGTCCACGTCCGTCTGCACAACCTCATCGGTGAGGAGCAGATCCACGCCGTGCAGCAGGACCGCGTGGACATTGCCGTCGGGTCGAATCTGGACCTGCCCGATGACGTGGTCTATCGCGCCACGCACACCTTCGAACTGAAGCTGATCACGCCCGTGAATCACCCGCTGGCCGAGAAGGAGGAGATCACCCTCGAGGACCTGGCCGCCGGCGAGCTGATCCTTCCGCCACGCCAGCTGACCACCTGGCGCCTGGTGAACTTGATCTTCCAGCAGCACAGCGTGCCTTACCAGGTGCGCCTAGAGGTCGGCGGCTGGGAGATCATGAAGCGCTATGTCGAGCTCGGCTTTGGGGTCGGCATCGCCAGCGCGATCTGCCTGACCGGGCAGGAGCAGCTGGCGATCCGCGACCTGCCAGCGATCTTCCCGCGGCGCACCTACGGCGTCATGCTGCGTCGCGGCCGCTACCTCTCCCCTCAGGCCCGTCGTTTCCTGGAGCTGATCGACCCCGAGGGCTTCGGCGAGGCGGCGGAGTGGGACGGCGTCCCGGGCAGCCAAGAGAGCGTGCTTGTCCCCGGCCGCGGCCCGGAGTGAGCCGTGGCGGTCACCCCGGTCTACCGGGGTGACCCGCGGACTGTGGTAGCCTCTCGGCCCGGGACACCTGATAGATCCGGCCCCATGACTGAATCCCCCAAGCGAATCGTTGTCGGCCTCTCCGGTGGCGTGGACTCTGCCGTGGCGGCGCTGCGCCTCGTCCGCGCCGGTCACGAGGTGATCGGCCTGTTCATGAAGAACTGGGAGGACGACGACACGCTGATGCAGTGCTCGGCCGAGGACGACATCGCCGCGGCAGTAGAGGTGGCGGAGCACTTGGGCATCCCCATTCGACGGGTGAACTTCGCCGTGCACTACCGGCGCGAGGTCTTCGAGCAGGCGCTGCGGGAGCTGCGCGCCGGGCGCACCCCGAACCCCGACATCCTGTGCAATCGGCACATCAAGTTCGACCGCTTCCTGCACCACGCCCGGGAGCAGTTCGCGGCGGACGCCGTGGCCACCGGCCACTACGCCCGCCTGGGACGCGCCAGTGACGACGGGCCGGCCCTGCTGCGCGGCTTCGATCCGGACAAAGACCAGAGCTACTTCCTCGCCGGCGTATCCCGTACGGCCCTGGACACCGTGCGTTTCCCGCTCGGCGACAGCACCAAGGAAACCATCCGCGAAGAGGCCCGGTCCGCGGGGCTGCCCAACTTCGACCGCCCGGACAGCACTGGTATCTGCTTCATCGGCGAACGGGACTTCACCCGTTTCCTGCAGCGCTACATCGACCTGGATCCCGGACCCATCCTCACTGAGGATGGACGAGAGATCGGCCGCCACCAGGGGCTCGCCTTCTATACGCTGGGCCAGCGCCGGGGGCTGGGGATCGGTGGCGACCCGGATCACGGCGCCGCCCCCTGGTATGTGGCCGATAAGGACGCCCATCGCAACGCGCTGCTCGTCGTCCAGGGGCACGATCATCCCTGGCTGCAGAGTGCCGCGGTGGAAACCGGTCCCTTTCACTGGCTGGCGCCGATCCCCGCGGAGGGGGCACGGCTGCAGGCCCAGGTGCGTTATCGCCAGCGCCCCCGGGCCGGGGCGGTGGCGCACACGGACGACGGTGGCGTGCTGTTCCGCTTCGACGAGCCCCAGCGGGCGGCAACCCCCGGACAGTATCTGGTTCTCTACGACGACGATCAGTGCCTGGGGGGCGCGGCCATCGCCGCCGCGCACCCGGCGGACCGGGGTAACCCGCCGACCCTGCAGACGCATCCAACGGAGGTGGTGTGAGCGATTCGCGCGAACAGGAACAGGCCCTGACCCTCGCCGTCATCATGCAGGCGGTGCAGTGCATCCGCGAGGTTGCACGCACCGGGGATACCGAGGCGAGCCGGTATGAGCCTCTGATCGAGGGTCTGCTTGGGGAGTACGACGGCTGCACCGACGCCCTTTACGGCGCAGCGCGCCTCGCCCCGGGGCTGCGGCGGGTGGTGGAGCAGCTCGAGGACCCCCAGGAGGCCGATACGACCCGTTACGTGGCGAGCATCTTTCACCTCGAGCGGCGCCTCATGAAGCGTCAGGCGGTGCTTCAGCGCCTCGCCGAGGGCATCGAGCAGGCCCGCGGCCAGGCGGCCTATTTCGAGAGCCCCACCCATACCAGCGTCATCCACGGTATCGGTGACCTCTACAGCCAGACCATCAGCCAGATGGGACCACGGCTGATGATCCGCGGAGAGCAGCAACACCTGGAGAACGAGCGCAATGCCGCCTTGATCCGCGCGCTGCTGCTGTGCGGCATCCGCGGCGCTAGCCTGTGGAGGGACAATGGCGGCGGCCGGATGACGCTGCTCTTCCGGCGCCAGGCGATCGCCGGAGCCGCCCGGAACCTGCTCGAGGGACTGCCCAGCGAGGCTTGAGCGACGCATCACAACCGATTCGATACACTATAAGAAGCGCTGATCGCACAACCACTGGAGGGACCATGACGGACAGCTTCAACTCGCGGACCACCCTGCAAGCCGGGGGCAAGGCCTACGAGATCTACAGCCTGGACGGGCCGCGCCGCGATTACGACGTCGATCGCCTGCCCTACTCCCTGAAGATCCTGCTCGAGAACCTGCTGCGCACGGAAGACGGCGTCAACGTCACCCGCGAGCACATCGAAGCGGTCCTCAACTGGGATCCCAAGGCCGAACCGAAGGACCAGATCGCCTTCACGCCGGCACGCGTGGTGCTTCAGGACTTCACCGGCGTCCCGGCGGTGGTGGACCTAGCCGCCATGCGCGACGCCATGCAGAATCTCGGCGGCGACCCGGGCCAGATCAACCCGCTTTCACCGGCCGACCTGGTCATCGACCACTCGGTGATGGTCGACCACTTCGGCAACCGCCAGGCCCTGCAGCTCAACACCGAGATCGAGTACCAGCGTAACCGGGAGCGCTACGAGTTCCTGCGCTGGGGCCAGACGGCGTTCTCCAACTTCCGCGTCGTCCCACCGGGCACCGGCATCGTTCACCAGGTCAATCTCGAGTACCTCGGGCAGGTGGTGTTCCGCAACGACAACGGCGACACCCCGCAGGCTTACCCGGACACGCTGGTCGGAACCGACTCGCACACCACCATGATCAACGGCCTGGGCATCCTCGGCTGGGGCGTGGGCGGCATCGAGGCCGAGGCGGCCATGCTCGGCCAGCCGATCAGCATGCTCGTCCCCGAGGTGGTGGGCTTCCGTCTGGAGGGTAAGCTGCCCGAGGGGGCAACGGCTACCGACCTGGTACTGACCGTCACCGAGATGCTGCGCAAAAAGGGCGTCGTCGGCAAGTTCGTCGAATTCTACGGCGACGGCCTCGACCACCTACCCCTGGCCGACCGCGCGACCATCGCCAATATGGCCCCGGAGTACGGCGCCACCTGCGGCATCTTCCCGGTCGACAAGGAGACCCTGGCCTACATGGAGCTCTCCGGCCGCGACCCGGAACTCATCGAGCTCACCGAGCAGTATGCCAAGGCGCAGGGCATGTGGCGGGAGACCGGTGCCCGCGAGGCCGAGTACTCGGACACCCTGTCGCTGGACATGAGCACGGTGGTCCCGAGCCTCGCCGGGCCCAAGCGGCCTCAAGACCGCGTCCCGCTGGACGCGGCCAAGACCAGCTTCAAGCAGACGCTGCAGGAGCACCTGCGCGCCCATCACGCCGTGCCCGCCGACGAGGCTGAGGAGCAGTACGAGCACGAGGGCGGCCACAGTGCGCCCGGGATCGACGATGCCCATGAACGGGGCGCGGTGGAGATCGAGATCGGCGGCCGCAACGAGATGCTCAAGCACGGCGACGTCGTCATCGCGGCGATCACCTCCTGCACCAACACCTCGAATCCGGCCGTCCTGGTCGCCGCCGGCCTGGTGGCCAAGAAGGCGCGCGAGCGCGGCCTGATGCCCAAGCCCTGGGTCAAGACCAGCCTGGCACCGGGCTCGCAGGTCGTGCCCGCCTACCTGGAGCAGGCCGGGCTCCTCGACGACCTGGAGCATCTGGGCTTCTCGGTCGTCGGGTTCGGGTGCACCACCTGCATCGGCAACTCCGGCCCACTACCCGAGGCCGTCACCAACGGCATCCGCGAGGGCGATCTCTGCGTGACCTCGGTGCTCTCAGGCAACCGCAACTTTGAAGGCCGCATCCACCAGGACGTTCGGGCCAACTACCTCGCTTCGCCCCCGCTGGTGGTGGCCTACGCCCTGGCCGGCACCATGGCGCGGGATCTCTATAACGAGCCGCTGGGCACGGACAGTCAGGGCCGGGATGTCTACCTCCAGGACATCTGGCCGACCCAGCAGGAAGTGGCAGACCTGGTCCGCGGCAACATCTCCGCCGGGATGTACCGTGAGCAGTACGCCAACGTGTTCGACGGCGACGCCGCCTGGCAGGCCATCGATGCCCCCCGCGGGGAGCTCTACGACTGGCGCGAATCCACCTACGTCAAGAACCCCCCCTACTTCCAGGGCATGAGCAAGACTCCGGAGCCGCTGCAGGATATCCGCGGCGCCCGCTGCCTGATCTACGTCGGCGACTCCATCACCACGGACCATATCTCGCCGGCCGGGGCCATCCACCCGGACAGCCCTGCCGGGCAGTACCTGCAGGAGCAGGGGGTATCCCCCAAGGACTTCAACTCCTACGGCTCGCGGCGCGGCAACCACGAGGTCATGATGCGCGGCACCTTCGCCAATGTGCGCCTGCGCAACAAAATGGCGCCCGGCACCGAGGGCGGCTGGACCACGCACGTGCCCAGTGGCGAGCAGACCAGCGTCTACGACGCCTCCATGCGCTACCAGCAGGCGGACACCCCACTGGTCGTGCTCGCCGGCAAGGAGTACGGCACCGGCTCCTCCCGTGACTGGGCAGCCAAGGGCACCAAGCTGCTGGGCATCAAGGCCGTGATCGCGGAGAGCTACGAGCGCATCCACCGCTCCAACCTGGTGGGCTTCGGCGTCCTCCCCCTGCAGTTCCGCGACGGCGAGAACGCCGAGAACCTCGGCCTGACAGGGGACGAGGCCTTCGACATCGAGGGCATCACCGAGCAGCCCCGCAGCGTACGTGTGGTCGCACGGCGTGAGGATGGCGGCGAGACGACCTTCGAGGCCCGTGTGCGGATCGACACCCCGCAGGAGTGGGAGTACTACCGTCATGGCAGTATCTTGCACTACGTCCTGCGCGGGCTCGCCGGCGCGGCCTGAGACCCCTCAGGCGTTGATATGGGCGGGGGTTGGCCACAGGCCACCCCGCCCCCGGGCTCTCCCCCACCGCCCCTCATACGACGTGCAACGGCCGCTGTGGGCCGTCGCCACCGCGGTCCGTCGCACCGGAAGAAGCTTTCGGGATCGCCCCCCTTTTTCCGAGACGGATTCAGTGTCGCACCCTCCGATGATTCCCATCGAGCGGTGTTTCCACCGGATATTCGAAAGCCTCCTCAGGCCGCGCCCGCCGGGATTTTCCGGGCGAATATCGATTCAAATCCCCGGTTTTTCGATAAAACCGCTTCAGCGGCTCCCGTGGCCGCCAACAGCGGCGACCGATAAGGATTGGGCAAATCGCCGCACACCCTTCACAAACGGGCAGTTGGCGCGTACTTATACGTTTTTCTGCAGTAGCCGCGCAGGGTGGCGCGGCAAGGCAGCGCACCCCGTGCGGCACCGCGCCCCCGAGCGTTGACCGCCACCCGCCCTTCTTGTTTATCTAACCCTGCGACATTTGGATGGTGCCCGCTCCATCTCCGGTCCGGTTGATTGGGCGGGTGGTTCGGAGGCTAACGCCTTTCATAAAAGGAGTAGCTACTATGAGAGATCGCGACGATTTCGTGGACTTCGACGACCCGAACAGGGTCTGGCCGTCCGGGCTGACCCTGCCGGAGGCGGAAGAGCTGCACAGCTACGTGCTGGACGGCGCGCGCATCTTCTTCGGCATCGCCGTGGTTGCGCACGTGCTGGCTTTCGCCTACTCGCCGTGGCTCGGTTAAGGGAGGATTAACACATGAACCAGGCTCGTATTTGGCTCGTAGTCAAGCCCAGCGTCGGCCTTCCGCTGTTCCTGGGTGTTGTGCTGCTGATCAGCCTGCTGGTGCACGGTGCTATCCTGACGAACACCAGCTGGTACCCCGCCTTCTTCGAGGGCAACGCCGCGGCCGAGATCCCGGCCTCGGAGATTGCCGAGAGCGACGCGCTGGCAACGCGCGAGTCGATGGTGTAAATCCGCCTGCGCGGATAGCAGCCCATTGACGGCTCGACACTGGGGCGGGGTCTGCGGATCTCGCCCCTTTTTCTCGTCAGGACCCCTCCATGACCACGCTAGACATCCTTGAACACCCCGACCCCCGCCTGCGAGAACCATCCGCGCCAGTGGAGACCTTCGACCAGGAACTCCGTGAGCTGGTCGATGACATGATCGAGACCATGCGCGCCGCCTCCGCCATCGGACTGGCAGCCCCGCAGGTGGATATCCGCCGGCGCATTGTCGTCTGTTGCACCGATCCGACACAGACGCCGCGCGTATTCATCAACCCGGAGATCACCGGCAGCAGCCTGCCCGGTTACATCGAGGAGCGTTGCCTCTCGGTCCCCGGTCAGCAAGGCCTGGTGGTGCGCCCCACCCGGGTCAGTGTCCGCGCTCAGGACACCAGCGGTGAGCGGTTCCACTGCAAGCTGGAGAACCTCGAGGCCGTCTGCCTGCACCACGAGGTCGACCACCTGGACGGCACCCTATTCATCGACCGACTCTCTTTCTGGCAACGGCTGCGGATGCGCGCCGGCCGCCTCCTTCGCCGCTAGCAGGCACCACGCAGACGCCATACAGGCGCTATGATTCGGTAGGGAATGGGTGCCCGGACGTAAGGGCGCCCGGGCACCCCGCTTGGCTGGTGGAGGCCGGTATGGACCGGCCTACCCCCCGGAGGAGACAGGAGACTAATGCGGACAGACAAAGAAAAACGGGGCATAAGCCCCGTTTTTCTTCACAACCTGCCGCGTCTGGCAGGCTCTCCCGGGAGGAACCTCCCCCACTCCGAGAGAGCGGGAGAGCCTCCTACCTGACCCGGGAGCGGGTGTCAGACCTGCCGCGGGGGCAGAGCGGACACCTCTTCAGCGGACTCGCTCACCGAGCTGACCGCAGCACCGCCGACCCAGTTGAACCGATCAGTGCTGAGCAGGATGAAGTGGATCACCAGGGCCAGCACGGCCAGCCAGGAGAAGATGCCGATCAGGACGCGGCGCGGATCGTAAAGCTTCCAGAGTCTCCACATGGTTCTATCTCCTTAACCAGCAAGCGGCGCGATTTGGGAAACAGCGGCGGTCACGTTGTGAACACCCTCGATGACGGAGCCGTAGCCCTCGGCACCGGGGATCCACGGACGCCAGGCCCAAGCGAGGAAGTGGGCCACGACGGCCACCGCCGTGAAGATCAGGAAGCTCTGCATGAAGATGCTGTGGAACTCCTTAGCTTCCTCATCGCTAAGGCCCGTCAGCGACATGTTATCGGCCATACGTTTCGTCCTCCGTTCAGCGTTTCAGCCGGTACCGCGCTCTACCCCCGCGCGGTAGGGGGTGGTCGCCCACGCTAACGTGGGACTTCCCGTGCAGCCGGCACCTGGGTGCCGACCTTCCTCAAAGCGCTGGGTCGGTACGCTGGGCCCGCCCAGTCTTCGAGGTTCGTTCGTGTGCCGAGCCCTTGCCTATCTGGTCCAGCGCTCGACCTCCACGATGACCTAAACACTAACGCAGGAATGGGGGCGCTGTGTGGTGGCGTATAACCGCACCCCTGTACCCCCTTGTGGAATCCTTTTCCCTCCACTTCAGTTTCCCGCGCAAATGCCGATATGTTGGACATGATGAATCATCGTACCCGGACCCTTGCAATCGTTTTCGCCTGCGCTGCGGCAATTTGCGTAAGCGCCGGGGCTGTCAGCGGGCAGCAGACGCACCGCATGGACCCGCATGGCGCGCAATGGCACGCCTTCGAGGGGCGTTCCGGGTGCCATATGGCCCACGAAATCCCCGGAAAAGGGGTGGCCTTAATCAGCTACCGGCATGACGGTCGACAGTATCTGAGTTTCTTCGCCAATCGCCCTCCCCGGGAAGAAATCGAGGGGGATCTTTATATTGGCGAGCCAGCCTGGGGCGGGGATCGGCGCCGCCATGTCGAGCCGGTGCGTCTGCACCCGGACACGCGGACACTGCGTTTCAGCCGCCGGACGACGCAGTGGCTACTCGACGCCCTGCGCGACGGGCGCGAGCCACAGATCCGCTACGAGGCCGGATACAGCGGGGAGCTGATCGAGATCGGGCTGACCCCGGCCGCCTTCCAGCGGGCGCTCGGCCACTACCGCGAGTGCATCGCCCGTCATGAGCGCGTCGACGCCGGCACCGCCACCCGCGGCCAGGTTATCCCTGGCCGCACCGGCGAACCCATGGCGGACAGTGACGGCCCAACCTGGGAGGGCAACCTCCCGCGCCTGCCACGCGGGCCGCGCACCGAGGTCTACTTCGCCACGGGCAGCGACGACCTCACCCGCAACGCTCTAGACGAGATCCGGCGGTTCGTCCGCGCCGTCGAGGACAACCCGCACTGGGGCGTGGTGCTATCCATCGGCTATGCGGATACGCGGGGCAGTCCGGAGATCAACGAGCAACTTGCCGAAGCGCGCGCTGCGGCGGTCCGGGACGAGCTAGTGCACCTCGGCCTACCCGAGGACCGGATCGAGATCGAGGCGCGGCTTATCGACGAGGACAACGCTGAACAGGACATCCACGAGCTGGCGAGCAACCGCCGCGTGGAGCTGCGGACGGCCCTCTAGCCACCCGTCTTGTGCTGGCGATGGCAACCGCAGATCCTTATGATCGCCACCATGACGATCGAACTGCCCGAGCATCTGCCCTTCGCCACCGAGCTTTCGGTGCGCATCACCGACGTCAACTACGGCGGCCACCTGGGCAACGACGCCCTAGTCTCCCTGCTCCACGAGGCCCGGGTGGGTTTTCTGGCCCACTACGGCTTCAGTGAGGGGGACTGTGGCGGAGCCGGTATCGTCATCAGCGAGCTGGAGGTAGCGTACCGGGCCGAGGCTTTCCACGGCGACGCCCTGACCATCGCCGTCGGCGCCGGCACGATCGGACGTAGTAGGGCCGAACTCTTCTACCGCGTCGAGCGCCCGGCAGACGCCAGGGAGGTCGCCCGTGCCCGGACGACCATCGCCTTCTTCGACTACACCGCACGCCGGCCACGCCGCACCCCGGAGCCCTTCCGCGAGGCCCTCAGCACCTGAGATCCGCGCCGGCGCTCAGCCCTCGCCGCTGGTCAGCAGGACATCGCGCTCGCTCTCGTGGGCGACACGGCGGGCAACGCTGCCGAGCAGGGCACCCTGCCAGCGGGAGAGGCCCCGCGTCCCCATGGCAACCAGATCGACATCCGCCTCCTCGGCGAATTGACGGATCACCGTCGCCGGATCGCCGCCGCGGGCCTCGAAGTGGTCGACGCGATCCCGCACCGGCAACTCGTCCACGAGGCGACCCAGGGCCTCGGCGGTCTGCTGCCGCCCGTCCTGCAGGGCCGCCTGGAGCTCTGTAGCAGCCCCCTCGCCCGCCCCGTAGATCCGCTCCAGCGGTGTCGTATCGTGAACGCCGAGCAGCTGCAGCGCGGCGTCCGGGGCCAGGCGGGCGGCCGCTTCGACAGCGTGTCGCGAGCGTCCGGACCCGTCCACGGCCACCAGAACCCGCTGGTAACCGCCCTGCGGCGGGCGCTTGACCACCAGGATAGGCCCGGCGCGCTCGTGGGCCAGGCGCTCCGCGGTTGCGCCGAGGAACAGATCCCGTACCACGCGCCTCCCGTGGGCACCAATCGTGACCAGATCGGCTCCCCACTCCCGCGCCTCTGCAGCGATCTCAGCCGCACCACGTCCCCACCGGCAACCGACCGACCACGCCGGGTCCGCCCCACCGCCGGCGATGGCACTGAGCTGCTCGTTCATTCGCGCCTCACTGGCCCGCTCCAGCTCACGGGTCGCCTGCTGCGCGCCGCCGCCCTGCTCGCGGAACAGCAGGCGCAAGGTCTCCTCCTCGAGATCGGCCTCGATGACGTGCAGCGCCCGCAGTTCGGCCCCGTGCAAGCGAGCCAGATCCAGACTGCGCTGCGCCGCTGCCTCGGTCCGTTCGCTGAGATCGGTGGCATATAGGATCTTGCGCACGACTCCCCCTCCTAATCGACGTAGCCAGTCAGTTCCGCATAGCCGACCGCGCTCACCGGGCGGCCGGCAGCCTCGCCACGACCGCGCAGCGCACCCTCCCAGTATCGAAACCCGTCGCGCAGCTCCTGATCCGCCAGCACAGGCTCGAGCTCCAGGGTCAACTCCTCCTCCGGGTATTCTAGCCGCCAGCGCGCCGGGTAGGTGGCCTCGCCGTCAGGGCTGGTCCAGTGCTCGAGCACCTCGAGGTGCACGTCGTCTCGAGTGACCACGCGGTGACGACCATCGGCCTCCACCCAGCCGCCCTTGCTTCTCGGATCGATGCTGCCATCTTCCCGGCGCAAGTGATAGAACATCAGTTCGCGGTCATCGTCGAGCTGAATCGAGAACCAGTCCCATCCGGTCTGCTCCTCACTCAGGGTGCTGCTGCCCCACTCCCGATCGATCCAGGCGCTCCCCGAGACCGTGTGCTCGCCGTCGGGCACCGCCAGACGCCCAGCCGCCTGTAGCCGAGGGAGCGTGTAGTAGTAGGAGGCGTTACCGGGGTCGTCGCCCTTGCGGCTGTAGCCGTCCTCGCCCTGGAACACCATCGGCTTGCGCGCCCGCAGATCCAGTTCCAGCTCGACCCCCTCGGCCTCGAGCCGGGTCCGCAACCGGTTCAGCCCCTGGCCTGGCGCACCGCGGACTTCCCAGTCCTCCAACCACACCCGGAACGGGTCGGGTCGGGCCCCAGCCAGGCCGACAGCGCCCCGCGCCAGCCGCTCGAAGTGGTGGAAGGTCTCCCCCTCGGTGTCCGTCACGGCGAAGTGGGCCATCCACAACTGATTGGTCCCCCAGGCCGAACGGCGCGGGGCCAGCTCGGGGGACAGGGCGAAACGGAAGAAGGTGACCTGGAATCCGAAGTGACGACCGTCCTCGTCGAACACATTGCCCGTGATATACCACCATTCGTGACGGTAGTCGGGGTGCGGCCCGTGATCCCGGGGAAAGACCAGCGGCCGCGGCCCCAGGGCCCGGGCGAAGCCCTGCGCATCCTGTTCGCCGGAGAGCGCCCCGGCAACCGTGACCCCCTGCTGCCCGGCTGCGCCGTTTTGCTCCGGCGGATCCGTGCACCCGGCCAGCAGCAAGACCGTGACGACAACCACGCCGCCGCGGAGTAACCTGCCGAGTCGCTCAGCCATCCTCACGCATCGCCTCCCCCGGGGGTACTCTGGCTGCACGGTAGGCGGGATAGAGCCCGGCGAGCAAGGCGGCCACGGTCGCCAGGGCCACGGCCTGTGCCAGCACTGCCGGATCCACCTGGAACTGCAGGCTCCAGCCAAACGCGCGCTGGTTGATCACATCGGTCAGGGCAAGTGCCAGGGCAAGGCCCGGCACGATGGCCAGAACGCCGGCAAACGCACCCAGCAATCCCGTGCGGGCCAGTTCCAGCGTCCAGACCTGCGCCGGCGTCAGTCCCAAGGCACGCAGGACCGCCACCTCGCCACTGCGCTCCAGGGCGAGCGCCAGCAGAGCACCGAAGACGCCGACAGCCGCGACGATGGTGGCCAGCAACTGCAGAACCCGCGTCACCGCGAAGGTGCGGTCGAACACGTCCAACGACAGGCGCCGAATCTCGGCATCGGAGCGGAAGGTGAGCACTCCGGCCTCGTCACCGGTGGCCTCGCGCAGAGCAGCGATCAGGGCGTCGGTGTCGATCCCCGCCCCGGCGTGGACGGCCAGGCCGTCGACGGCATCGTCCTGCCAGTGCTCGTCGTAGAACCCCCGCGCCACGAACACAGCACCCTGACTCGTCGTGTAGTCGTGAACCACGGCGAGCACCGGGAGGTGCCGCTCGCCGGCGGCCGTCCGGATGGCCACCCGATCGCCGACCTCGAGATTGTGGTGGGCAGCGAAGGGCTCGGTGATGTAGGCGCCCTCTCCCCGCTCGAAACGGTCCCAGGCCACCGGCCCCCGCTCCTTGTACGCCATGCCGGCATCACCAACCGGACCGTGATCAAAGGCACGGAGCTGGATCTCGCCGAACTCGGAGGGAACCCGCAACTGGCGCGAGGTCGCCACCGACTCGACCCCTTCTACTTCGGCCAAACGCTCGTGCAGCTGCGGCGGCAACTCCGGCGGCGGCTCGCCGGTCTGGGACGGGGCGCTGACATAGACATCCGCCGACAGCGTGCTGTCCAGCCAGGTAGCCAGGCTGCCGCGGAAGCTGTCGATCATGACGCTCACCCCGATGACCGCCGTCACCGCAACCACCAGCGCCACGGCCGCCACCCCGCTGCGCGACAGCCCGGCCGCCACGCCCCGCGCGGCCATGCGTCCCGGCGCCCCGAGCAGCCAACCGGCCGGACCGGCAAGCGCGCCGGCCAGCCCTCCCACGGCCCAGGGCACCAAGAGCGCCGCACCGACCAGCAGGGCAAAGACGCCACCGAAACCCACCACCAGGCCGCCGCTGCCACCCCACAGGAGACCGACTCCGGCGGCACCGAGCAACAGCCCGCCCCCGGCCAGCGGGCGCACCCAGCGACGTGCACGCCCCTCCAGCGTGGCGCGGTCCAAGGCCGTGCGCGGGGCAACCGAGGCAGCTTCCCAGGCCGGCGCGGCGGCCGCCAGTGCGGCCGCCACCACCCCCAGCGCCGCGGCCATGAAAAGCGCCGTGGGTGCAAGCGCAACCTCACGGACGTTGTGGACGAAGTAGAGGTCGGTGATGGTCCGTGTCACGAGTTCGAGCAATCCGTCAGCCAGCAGGTAGCCGAGGGGCAGACCCGCCAGCGTGCCGGCGATCCCGAGCACGACCCCCTCGGTAACCACCGCGCGGAACAGCCGCCCGCGACCGACTCCGAGGGCTCGCAGCCGACCGATCAACGCCCGGCGCTGGACCACGGAGAAGGAGATTGCGTTGTAGATGAGCAGCGCGCCCACCAGCAGGGCCAGCAGGCTGAAGGCGGTCAGGTTGAGGCGAAAGGCCGCGGTCATTTCGTCGAGGGCAGCCGCGCCTTCCTGGGCCTCGCCGATCACTGCGCCATCGGGCAGTAATTCCTGCACGCGAGCCAGGCGAACCGCTCCGGCTGCTCCCTCGGGGATCACCAGATCGATGCGGTCGAGGCGCCCGAGCCGGTCGAGCAGCTCCTGAGCGGTGGCCACGTCCACTACGACGGTATCCCGCAGCCCCTCAGCGGTCAGGCGATCCGGAGCCTCAACCACCGCAGCCACCTCCAGCCGGTGCTCGCGCCCGGCGACCTCCACCGCCAAGGGGTCTCCCTCGGTGACCCCCAGCCGCCGCGCATCGTCCCGGAAGAGCACCACCAGATCGTCCCGATCGAGCCAGAGGGCAGCATCCACCGCACGAGCGGCACCGGCTACCGCCTCGCGGACCCCCGACTCGGCCCAGGGATCGATGCCGAGCACGCGCAACGGCCCGTCCGGACCTGTGACGTGTCCTTCGACCACCGGGGTCGAGGGGCGAATACCGGCATGCCGCAACCGGGTGTAAAGGCTTTCCTCCACCCCGGCGGTGCCGGCCGTGATCCGGTGGGTAGCCTGCCCGGTGAGGGCCTCCGCCGAACGCGTGAATGCCCGCTCCGAGGAGGCGTTGGCGAGTTCGACGGCAACGACCACCGCCACCCCGAGCGCCACGCCGAGGATCGCCAGCGCCGCCTGCCAGGGGTGGCGCAGGTGATGGCGCCATCCAGCCCGGGCCAGGATCACGCTGCAGACACCTCATCGAGCCGGCCACCCTGCAGTGCAACCACCCGATCGGCGGCGGCCGCCACCTCGCTGGCGTGGGTTGCGATCAGGGCGGTCATGCCACGCTCACGGCGGAGCTCATTGAACAACCCAAGTACGGTTCGGGCCGTCTCCCTGTCGAGGCTGCCCGTGGGCTCGTCGGCGAGGAGAAGCCCGGGGCCGTGCACCAGGGCCCGGGCGACGGCAACCCGCTGCCGCTCGCCGCCGGAGAGGTGTTCCGGGAAGGTGCCCTCCCGTCCCTGCAGTCCGACGCGCTCCAGCAGCGCCCGGGCGTGGCGCCTTCCGTCCCGATCCAGGGCCCCATTGAGCTCCAGCGGAAGGAGCAGATTCTCGAGCACGGTCAGCGTCGGGACGAGATTGAGCTGTTGAAAGATGAAACCGAGATGACGGCGCCGGAAGAGCGTTCGGGCGGTTTCGTCCAGCCTCGCCAGATCCATGCCGTCGAACCTCAGCGCCCCGCGATCCGGTGCCTCCATGGCCCCGATCAGGTTGAGCAGCGTGGATTTGCCCGAGCCGCTCGGGCCGATCACGGCCACGGATTCGCCGCGACGGATGGCCAGATCCAGATCCTCGAGGACCACGCGAACGGCTCCGCCCTCCGGGTAGCCCTTGCACACGCCCTGCAACTGGATCAGCAGATCCTGCGCGGACCGTTCCGCACCGCCCTGCGCCGGCGATCGCAGCGGATGCCGGCCCTTCGTCGGACAGGGGCCGGCAGCCTGGCCGTCAGTTGGAGAAGTGGCGGACACTCGGGTCAGCCATGTACTCGGCCACCTCCGGCGCCTCCGCCACACCGACGCCCTCGATCAGGTCGTCCTCGGTGTAGTCGGTGTTGGGCAGGAAAATGGCGCAGACCTCGACCTGAACGCCTTCATCGATCAGGTTGCGCATCATCTGCTGCGGATTGGCACCGGCCGGCTCCAGGGCATCGGCCGAGTAGTCGTCCGTGGCCATCTCGGCCCCGGGGCCGCAGAGCAGGATGCGTGGTTCCTGGCCCTGCTGCATACCCTGGGTGGCGAGGATCATGGACATGCCTTGGGTCTGCAGATCGTCAGAGGTCACGCTGACGAACAGCTTGTCCGGGCCGTGACCGTCGGCCTGGGCCAGCCCTACCCCGGCAGCGGCCATTGCGGCCGCTGCCAAAACCTTGTTAAAAGCTCGCATCTGGGCATCGCTCCTTGAGTTCACGGATCGGGTCGCTCGGCGACCCTCCCCGGAACATATCGGAGCATTCACGCCCGTGCAAACAGCGCGCGACTATTGCTTGACCGGTCGCTTGCTGAGCTTGCGCTGCAGCGTGCGCCGATGGATCCCGAGTGCCCGGGCCGCCGCCGAGATGTTGCCGTCGTGCTCGTTGAGCACCCGCTGGATCTGCTCCCACTCCAGCCGCCGCAGCGACATCGGCTTCTGCGGGGGCTTTTCCGGCTCTGCAGTGGGTTTGCCCTCCAGGGTGGCAAGCACGGTGTCCGCGTCCGTGGGCTTGGGCAGGTAGTTGTAAGCCCCGCGCTTGATAGCCTCCACGGCGGTGGGGATGCTGGCATACCCGGTCAGTACCAAGATGCGTGCCTGCGGCAGCGCATCCCGAAGTGGCTCGACCAGGTTCAGTCCGGAGTGCTCGCCGAGCTTCAGATCCAGCACCACGTACTGTGGCTGCTGACTGCGCGCCTTTTGCAGGGCGGTCTCCGGCTCTTCCGCCGAATCCACCTGACAGCCCCGGCGCGAGAGCGAGCGCCCCAGCACCTGGGAGAAGGTCGTATCGTCATCGATGATCAGAATCGATGGCCCGTTCAACATGGTCTACCTCCTCTCCTCCTCAAGCCTCACCGGCTCCCTCCCTCATTCAACGCCGCGGTTGTTGTCCGCCCGCAGCAGCTCGAGGGAGACTTCGATCCTCGTTCGCGCACCCTGGCCCTTCGGCGAATCCATCAGGGTGACGCTCCCGCCGAAACGATCCACCGTGGCGTTGGCCAGCACCAGCCCGATGCCCATGCCCGACGGCTTCGTTGTCTGGACCACCCGGCCGGCATGGCGCACGCGCTCGGAATCGAGGCCGGTGCCCTCGTCGTCGATGACCAGGGTCAGTCTTTCGCCGTCGCTGCTGATCGAGACCTCGACCCCGCTGCGGTGATTCTCCAAAGACGCCTCGGCGGCGTTGTTCAGCAGGTTGAGCAGCGCATGCATGAGGGTCGGATCCTGGCTGATCTCGACGTCCACGAAAGGCTCCTGGTACGTCACGCTCGGCTCGATCTTCGGGTGCATCAGGCGCCAAGTATCCACGATACGCGCCACATGCCGCTGCAGAGAGACCGTGCGCCCGCCCTGATCGCTTCCGGCTGCGCCCGCGTCCTTCAGATCTTCCAGCGTTTCCTTGCACACCGCAAGCTGCGAATGCAGCAGCTCGAGATCCTGCTGCAGCTCGGTATCGTCCCGGCGTTCCTGGCGCAACTCGTCGACGACCATGGACATCGTCGACAACGGCGTGCCCAGCTGATGGGCGGCCCCGGCGGCCACCGTGCCAAGGGCCACGATCTGCTCGTTGCGCAGGGTATGCTCCCGGGCCCTGGAGAGGCGCCAGTCCTGGCGGCGCAGCACCGAAGACATGAAACGGACGAACACCGTGATCATCCATGCAGAGATCACGAAGTTCACCCACATGCCGATCATGTGCAGGTTGAAATCCCCGCCGATGATCGGGTGGGGCCCGTCCATGGGCAGATAGACCGCCAGCAGCAGGCCGTAGAGCACGACGCAGAGGATCGCCACCACCAGCGCCAGATTGGCCGGCATGGCGACGGCGGACAGCGCAACCGGGACGAGGTAGAGGGAGACGAACGGGTTCGAGGGCCCCCCGGTGAGCCCGAGCAGCACCGTCAGTGCCACGACATCGATGAGGACGTTGAACACGACCTCCGACTGGGAGATCTGCTCGGGGGTGTTGCGCAGACGCCAGAAAGCGAAGACGTTCCACGACGCCAGAACGGTGATGGTCAGCAGCAGGGGCACCAGCGGCAGGGTCAGGCCCAGTCCGAAGTGGACGAAGAGGACGGTGATCATCTGCCCTGTGGTGGCGGTGATGCGCATCCACGCCAGGATGCGTACCGCCTGGGCGGGCTCGAAACGCGGCACGCCCTCCTTTCCTGCGGCCATGTTGTTCGCCTTCTGTCGACCCGTCGATGGCGGCTCAGTCTAACAGGTAAGCGCGGTCCACCGGACAGGCCCGCTGCGGTCAGGTCGCGCCGGACGGCCCCTGCGGGGTCGCCGAGCGCATGCGGCCATCGACGCCGCAGACGGCATCACACAGATCGAACACGTGCGGGGCGGCAATCGCGAAGTAGGCCAACGTACCGCAGCTGCGCCGTCGAACCAGCCCGTGCTGGCGCAGCACGGCCAGATGCCGGGAGATGTTCGGCTGCGACGAGCCGGTCAGCGCCACCAGCTCGCCGACGCTCTTCTCGCCGTCGCGCAGGGCGTGGAGCAGCTGCAAGCGCAGCGGCTCGCCCAGAGCCCGGAACTGAGCCGCAATGAACGCCAGGGTCTCCGCGTCCGGTTCCGAATGTGCCATGCCCATGACCTCGCTTTTCGCAGTGCGCCGGCCCGACGCAGGGCCTCATTGATGCGTGAAACCTAATATGCGTATACTCTCATATTACGGCGCTTGAATGCGAGCAGATCGAAAAGGGAGTTCCCGATGGGCGAGAGGCTGGCACGCTGGTGCGTCGACCACCGGCGATGGATCTTCGCGGCGATGGCTCTGCTGGTGGTCACCCTGGGCGCCCTGATCCCGCGCATCCAGATCGATACCGACCCCGAGAACATGCTCCCGGCAGATCAGGCCGACCGCGTGCTCCACGACCAGGTCCAGGAGCAGTTCAACCTTCACGACATGATCGTCGTCGGCCAGGTCAACGACGACCACCCCGAGGGTGTCTTCAACCCGGACTCCCTCGCCGCCCACTACCAGCTCACCCGGGCTATCGAGCAGATCGACGGCGTCGTCCGGCGTGATCTGCTCTCCATGGCCGCCGTGGACAATGTCGAGCAGGCGGCACCGGGGACCATCGACTACGACTGGCTGATCCCGGCGCCACCGGAGAGCCAGGAGGAGGCCGACCGCATCCGCGCCGCCGTGGAGCGGCTGCCCATGTACCAGGGCACGCTCGCCTCCGAGGACGGCACCGCGGCGGGCATATTCGTGCCCATCGAGAGCAAGGATCACAGCCACCGCATCGCCGGCGAGATCCGCGCCGCGGCCGAGGCGATCGGCGTCGAGGACGAACTCCACATTACCGGCCAGCCCGTCGCCCAGGACACCTTCGGCGTGGAGATGTTCCAGCAGATGGCCGTCTCGGCACCGCTGGCCGGGCTGATCATCTTCCTGGTGATGCTCTTCTTCTTCCGCAACATCCCGCTGGTCATCGCCCCCATGCTCCTGGCCCTGACCACGGTCATCGCCACCATGGGGCTGCTCATCGGCACCGGGTTCACGGTGCACATCATGAGCTCGATGATCCCCATCTTCCTCATGCCCATCGCCGTGGTCGCCTCCATCCACGTGCTGTCGAACTTCGCCGACCGCTACCGACCCGGCGATGACCCCCGTGCGGTGATGGCCGGCGTCATGGAGCGGCTCTACAAGCCGGTGCTGTTCACCGCCCTGACCACCGGCGTCGGCTTCGCCTCGCTGATGTTCACGCCGATCCCGCCGGTGCAGGTCTTCGGCGGCTTCATCAGCTTCGGTGTGCTGCTGGCCCTGGTGCTGACTCTCACCTTCATCCCGGCCTATGTCGGTAGCCTCTCGCGCAAGAACTTGGACCGCATGGCCGAGCGGGTCCGGCGCCAGCAAAACGACACGGAAGGATCCCGCATGTGCGCGGTGCTCGACGCCACCGGCCGCCTGGCCGTGCGCGGCCGGGCTTGGATCGTCGGCGCACTGGTGGGCCTGGTGGCCATCGCGGTCTTCGGCATCACCCAGATCCAGATCAACGACAATCCAACCCGCTGGTTCAAGGCCAACCACGATATCCGTGTCGCCGACGAGGTCCTCAATGACCGATTCGCCGGGACCTACGAGGCGTACATCCGGCTGCGCCAGACCGGCCTCGAGGAGGTCGCCGAGCGGCTCGATGCCGAGGCGCAGGCGATCCTCGAGGCGGCCGAAGCCGAGGGATACGACCTGGCGGAGCGCTGGGAGCGGCTGCAGGCCGAGACGACCGACGAGGGCCCGATCGGCGACCGCATGGAGGCACTGGCCACCGAGATCGATGACCTGCTCTTCGAGGTGGATCGCGACGAGGCCGAGCACTGGGAGGACCTGCTCGACGCCGTCGAGGCGGCCCGGACCGAGACCCGTGCCTTCCAGAACCCGGAGCACCTGGGCTGGATCGTCGATCTGCAGGAGCACCTCGTGGGGGCCGGCGTGGTCGGCAAGGCGAACTCGCTGGCCGATCTGGTCCGTACCGTCAACCGGGAGCTGATCAGCGGCGAGCCGGAGGACTACCGCCTGCCCGGGACCTCCGGCGGCGTCTCCCAGGCGATCCTGAGCTTCCAGGGCTCCCACCGCCCCCACGACCTATGGCGCTTCGTGACCCCGGACTACACCGAGGCCAACGTCTGGCTCCAACTGCCCAGCGGCGACAACCAGGACATGGCCCGGGTGCTCGAGGCCGTGGACCGTTTCGTCGCCGACCAGCCGCCGCCGGAAGGCGTCGAGCTAGACTGGGCCGGCGCCACCTACATCAATCTGGTCTGGCAGGGCGAGATGGTCGAGGGGATGCTCTTCGCCCTGCTCTCCGCCTTCGCGGTGGTGCTGGTGATGATGATCGCCCTATTCCGCTCCCTGACACTGGGCCTGCTGGCGATGCTCCCGCTGACGGTCACCATCGCCTTCATCTACGGGGTCATGGGGCTGGTGGGCAAGGACTACGACATGCCCGTGGCGGTGCTCTCGTCGCTGTCTATCGGGTTGTCGGTGGACTTCGCCATCCACTTCATCCAGCGCCTGCGCATGGCCCTGGAGCAGACCGGCGAGTGGCGCAGCGCCCTGACCCAGGTCTTCCGCGAGCCAGCCTGCGCCATCACCCGCAACGCCATCGTCATCGCCGTGGGCTTCCTGCCCCTACTCGCCGCCCCGCTGGTGCCGTACATCACCGTCGGCACCTTCCTGGCCAGCATCATGGCCGCCTCGGCGCTGGTGACCCTGCTGGCGCTGCCGGCGATCATCAGCTTCGCCCCCGGCCTCTTCTTCCCCCACGCCCGGCAACCGGCGCAACCGCAACAGGAGGTGTAAGCCATGGACCGAACCCTGCACAGCCCCAAGGACTCCGTCCCGGCAGGCAACCCGCGCCGGCGCGGGCGGAACGCGCTGCTCACGACCCTGCTGCTCGCCTTCCCCGGCCTCGGCGCCCTGGCCGCGGAGACGCCGGAGGTGGGGGACATCGTCGAGCGGGCCAACCTCGCCGCCTACTACGCCGGCGAGGACGGCCGGTCCGAGGCGCGCATGCGCATCGTCGACGAACGCGACCGCACCCAGACCCGGCAGTTCACCATCCTGCGCCGGGATGTCGAGGACGGCGGCGATCAGCAGTACCTGGTGGTCTTCAGTCGGCCGTCGGAGTTCCGCGGCGTCGTCTTCCTGGTGGAGAAACACCCCGGCGGTGATGACGACCGCTGGCTCTACCTCCCGGATCAGGACCTAGAGCGGCGCATCGCTCCGGGCGACAAGCGGACCAGCTTCGTCGGCTCCCACGTCTTCTACGAGGACGTCTCCGGACGCCACCTGGAGGACGACGACCACGAGCTGGTGGAGGTCACCGACGACCATTACAAGGTGCGCTCTACCCCGCGGGATGGCGGGAATGTGGAGTTCGCGGCCTACACCACGTGGATCGACCGCGAGACCTACCTGCCACTGACCACGGAGTACGAGGACGACGATGGCACCGTTTACCGGCGCATCGAGAGCTCTGATGTGGAAGAGATCGACGGCTACCCGACACCGATGCGCATGCGCGTCGAGGACGAGCGCATGGGGGGCCACACCGAGGTCCAGTTCCGCGGCCAGGAGTACGACCTGGGCCTGCCGGAGAGCGTCTTCACCCAGCGCAGCCTGCGCAACCCGCCCCGCGACTGGCTGAGGAGGTGAGCGAGGATGAGCCCGGCACACGCGAGAAGCGTCCGTCTCCGCCGACGCCACGCCCTGCCCGGCTGGCTGGCCGGCCTGGCCCTGGCGGCCGGGACCGGCACACCGGCCCTCGCCGACTGGGACGACGACCCGTGGGCCGATGACCCCTGGGAGGAGGAGGAGCAGTGGCTGCCCTTTGAAGTGGACGGTTTCGTGGAGCTCGCCGGCGGCCACCACCTCCGGGACAACCGCCTCCTCGACAAGGACTACAACCTGGCCGAGGCCCGCCTGCGCCTGGAGGCACGGGGCGACTGGCGCCGCTTCGATCTCCGCGTCCGCGGCGACGCCGTTGCCGATCAGGTCACCGAGGAGGTACGCGGGGAACTGCGCGAGGCCCGGGTGGCCTTCCCGCTTGGGCAGCGACTGGACATGCGCGTCGGCCGCCAGGTGCTGGCCTGGGGCACCGGCGACCTGCTCTTCATCAACGACCTCTTCCCCAAGGATTTCAACTCGTTTCTCACCGGCCGCGACGAAGACTATCTGCAGGGTCCGTCCGACGCGGTACGCGGCACCTGGTACGGCGACAATGTGACCCTCGACCTGGTCTGGACCCCGGTCTTCGAGCCCGACGACTACCCCGACGGCGAGCGACTGAGCTTCTTCAGCTTTGACCCCAACAACATGCGCAGAACGGTAGACGCACCGCGCACCGACGACCCGGAGACCTTCCCCGACGACGGCGAGCTGGCGGCACGGCTGACCCACCGTATCGGCAGCGCCGAGCTGGCCGGGTACTTTTACCGCGGCTTCTTCCCGCAGCCGGAGCAGCAACTGGATAATGGCCGCGTCACCCACGCCCGGCTCAACGCCTACGGCGCCAGCATCCGCGACCGGATCGGGCCGGGCATCGCCAACGCCGAGGTCGGTTACTACGACTCGGTGGACAACCGCGACGGGGACCGCAGCGGCGACGTGCCCAACTCGGAGGCGCGCCTGCTGCTCGGCTACACGTGGGAGGCGGTCACCAATCTGGACGTAGGCCTGCAGTACTACCTGGAGTGGCTGCAGGACCACGACGACCTCGAATCGGCCTGGAAGGACCAAAACCGAGACATTGATCGTCTGCCCGAAGAGTACCGCCAGGTGGTCACCACCCGGCTGACCTACAGCATGTGGCGGGACAACCTGACCTGGTCGCTGTTCGCCTTCTATTCACCGGACGACGCGGATTACTACCTGCGTCCGTCCGTGCGCTACCGCGCCTCCGACGCGCTCACCTACTCCGTGGGCGGGAATCTATTCGGTGGCGATAACGAGCACACCTTCTACGGCCAGTTCGAGCGGGATTCCAACCTCTACGCCCGGGTGCGCTATCGCTTCTGAACCCTCCCGTGCACTCGCCGGCGTGGCCCGCCCCGCAACCGCGGCGGCCCATGCCGGCGGCTGCGGGGTGCTCTACGACTGCTGGCAGAAGAGTTCGTAGAGGCGCTCGAGCAACGCCTCGGTCTCGGGGCTGGCCAGGCGGTAGTAGATGGTTCGCGACTCGCGCCGGGTGGCCACGATCCCCTCCTCGCGCAGGCGCGCCAGCTGCTGGGATAGCGCCGGCTGGCGCATCTTCAGGAGCTGTTCCAGCTCCCCGACGGAGCGCTCGCCGGCGACCAGATGGCAGAGGATCATCAACCTCCGCTCGTTGGCCAGGGCCTTGAGGAAGGTCGCGGCCTCGGCGGCCCGCGAGTCCATCTCCGTCGGGTCCGGGATCACGCCCTCATCGGGGGCGCTGCTCTGGATCTCTGGCTGCACGGTTTCCGTCGACATGGTCGGCTCCGGACTGCTTCGCGAATACAACGCGGCTCTCAGCCGTCAATGACATTGAAATAGTATCCGAGGTGATCCTGCTTTTCGGGATCGTCATCCACAAAGCGCAGGGTCATGCGCAGGATGTCGGTGTCCTGACGCTTCTCGCCCGCCTGCAGGGCGTGGATGTAGGCGTTCATCCGGGATGTCCGCCCGTCCTCCTCGGTGGTGAAATCGAAGGTGGCCTGCTCGAGCAGGGTCGGCATGCGCTCGGGGCGCTTGAAGACCACCACGACCTGGTTGAAATCGATCTCCTTGACCAGGCAGCCGATCGTCCCGCCTGAATGGCGCACTTGGGCGATGACCTTGTCGCGGGGCACCGCACGTTCCTTGCGGGCGCCGCTACCGCCGGCACCGGTCTCCAGCCGTTCAGCGATATTCAGATCCCCGGAAAGCCCCCCGGCGAGCACCGCCGCCGAGTCGCCGCCCTGCACCTGGGTCTCGCCCCCGCCGAGCTTTTTCAACGCCTTGGCGGAGACACCCAGCGACTTGGTCAGTGCACGGGTGACGACTTCGTAGAGCTTTTCGTTGGTAAACGGCTTGACGATGTAGTTGGTGGCGCCACGCTCCACCGCCTGGACCACGTGCTCCCGGTCCCCGCGGCTGGTGATCATCACGAAGGGCACCTCGGCCAGGTTCTCGTCGGCGCGCATCCATTCGAGAACCTCGAGGCCACTCACCTCGGGCATCTCCCAGTCACACAGCACCAGATCAAAGCCGCCCGTGGTCAGCTTCGCCTGCGCCTGCCGTCCATTGGCGGCCTCGTGTACGACGAACCCAGGGTAGCCGAGCTTGACCCCCTTTTTCACCAGATCCCGGGTAAAGGTCGCGTCGTCCACGACCAGGATGTGGAGTTTCTTCGCCATGGCGCCTCCTACGGGTGCCAGGTCAGCTTATCAAATCCCTGACCCTTTTCCGTAGGAGAACGCCTCGCGTCCCAGCTCGATTGCCTGACGCGCTAGCCGAAGACCGCCTCCTGGGAGTAGCCATCCCGCTCCATGAGTTCACGCAGGCGCCGCAGGGCATCGATCTGGATCTGACGGACCCGCTCGCGCGTCACCCCGACCTGCGCGCCCACCTGCTCAAGGGTGTAGCGTTCGTGTCCGTTGAGCCCGAAACGCCGCTCCAGCACGGCGCGCTGCTTGTCGGTGAGGACCGAGAGCCAGTCCTCCAGGTGCTGCATAACCTCGCCATCTTCCAGCGCGCTGTCCGGCACGCTCTGCGTCTCGTCGGGGATGGCATCGAGCAGCACCCGGTCGGAGTCCTTGCCGATGGGGACATCCACCGAGGTGGTCCCCTCGTTGAGGCCGCGCATCCGCCGGACGTCCTCCGCTGAGCGGCCCATGGCCTCGGCGATCTCGTCGACCGTAGGCTCGTGATCCAGTGTCTGCGTCAGCCGCCGCTGGGTGCGCAGGTACTGGTTGATCTCCTTGATGACGTGGATCGGCAACCGGATGGTGCGGGTCTGATTCATGATGCCGCGCTCGATGGTCTGCCGGATCCACCAGGTGGCGTAGGTGGAAAACCGGAACCCGCGCTCGGGATCGAACTTCTCCACGGCACGGATCAGCCCCAGGTTGCCCTCTTCAATGAGGTCGAGGAAGGCGAGCCCGCGGTTCATATAGCGCCGGGCGATCTTGACCACCAGACGGAGATTGCTCTCGATCATGCGAGCCCGGGCCGCCGCGTCGCCCTGCTGGACTCGACGCGCCAACGTGACCTCTTCCTCGGCGGTAAGCAAAGAGGCGTGCCCGATCTCGTTGAGGTAAAGCTGCGTGGCGTCCAGCGCCGTCCGGCACTCGGCACTGGATCGATTCCTGCTGCGAGGCCGGCGTTCCGGCTCGGGCTCGCTGGCCCCATCCATGCCCCCAGGCTGCATCAGCTCCATGGGGTCATCCGTCATCGGGGTATCCTGCTCCGTCTCCGAATCAGCGTACGGGTATACGCTGCCAACCGCGGTATCGAGGGTCATCGCGGACCTCCCAGTGGTCTCTGCAGAACCGCTCGCCGGGCTTCCAAGCCCGGCTCCTTGGGCAGCCGATGGGGGATCGGCTCCTTGTCAACTCCCGGTGCTAGCGCACCGCCCCCAAGAACCCTTTGCCGAGGAGACCTAACCCCTTGTTTTGATGATCGTTATTTGAAACGGAATCAACTCGGCCTATGGTTAAGTTATTACCAAACCATCGCCAGCGCAACAAGAAAAGTGTGAACCGTTAACCCCTTTTCACAAATCGCGCGCAGGCAGGTAATCCTCCGGGTCGACCACCTCTCCGTCGATGCGGATCTCGAAGTGCAGGCTGGCCTCATCAGCCCCGGGGGCTCGCCCCATCTCGGCGATGGGGTCGCCGCCGCTGACCCGCTCGCCCTCCGCCACGTTCAGGGCTCGGTTGTAGCCATAGGCCGACAAGAAGCGGTCATCGTGCATGACGATGACCAGGTTGCCGTAACCACGCAGACCGCTGCCACTGTAGACCACTTCACCATCGGCCGCGGCGCGCACCGTGTCCCCCTCCGAACCGCCGATCTGGATGCCACTCTTGCCACCGCTGTCGGTGGCGTAGGAGCGCCGCACTTCACCGTCGGCCGGCCAGACCCAGCCGAGTTCGTAGTCCGGCGCATCGTCCGGCGGCGGGGGCGGCTCCCGGGTCGTATCCTCGGTCTGCCCCGGGGCCGTATCCGCTGCGTGCCCTCCCGCAGCACCCTCGTCGCTGGGCGGATTGAGCACCAGGTAGGCCCCGGCCTGGATCTCGTCCGGGTTGGCCAGCTCGTTCCAGCGCTGCAGCTGCTCGACCCGCAGCCCGTGCCGCCAGGCGATGCGGCCGAGCGTATCGCCTGGCTGCACCTCGTAGAGATAGATACGACGGTGTCCGTCCTCTTCCCAGTCCCCGTCCCAGAGCGTCGCGCACCCGGGCATCAGCAGGAAGATCAGTGCCCAGGCCAGCGCTCGCGACGGGTTGCCCACCATGGGACGGCTATCCGTGTTTGACCCACAGCATTCCGAGCAGCAGCAGGACGACACTGATCCAGCCGATCCGCTCGACGTGGCGCAGGAGCCAGGGCTCAAGCCGGGCTCCTCCCCAGGCTACCAGCCCCGCTACCAGGAAGAACCGTGCCCCACGCCCGAGCAGCGACGCGACCACAAACGGAACCAGGGCAACCCCGGTGGCACCGGCCGCCACGGTAAAGACCTTGTAGGGGATCGGCGAGAAGCCCGCCACCAGCACCACCCAGAAGCCCCAATCCTGGAACCAGTCCACCGCTGTCCGATAGGCCTGCTCGTAGTCGGCAGCCGCGATCCAGGGCTCAACCAGATAGAGGGCGAAGTGGCCCAGGGCGTAGCCGATCAATCCACCGAGCACGGACCCCACCGTGGCGATCAGGGCGAAGGCCGCCGCCCGGTTCGGCCGCGCCAGGGACATCGGCGCGAGCAAGACATCCGGCGGGATCGGAAACACCGACGACTCGGCGACGCTGAGCCCACCCAGGGCCCAGGGGGCCCGGCGGTGACCCGCCCACCGTACCGTCCAGCTGTACAGCGGTCCGAACAGTCGCACTCAGATCCGCCCCTCAAGCATCGGCACGAAAGAGACCCCGGCCGCCCGACGCTGCTCGTACTCGTCGCCACGACGATCCACCACCAGCAGCTCCTGGTAACCGGCCCCGCCAATCGGCGCCACCAGACGTCCCCCGTCGGCAAGCTGCTCAAGCAGCGCCTCCGGTAGCGCCTCCGGCGCCGCGGTCACGATGATGCCGTCGTAGGGGGCGTACTCGGGCCAGCCCTCGTAGCCGTCCCCGTGGCGGAGCTGGCAGTTGAACAGGCGGGCGGTGTGCAGCCGCTCGCGGGCCTTGCGCAACAGCGAGCCGATACGCTCGACGCTGTAGACCCGAGGCACGAGCCGGGCCAGTACCGCCGCCTGGTACCCCGAGCCGGTCCCCACCTCCAGCACGCGCTCCGGCACCCCTTGTTCGAGCAGCAGTTCCGTCATCCGCGCCACCACCCAGGGCTGGGAGATGGTTTGCCCCTCGCCGATGGGCAGCGGGGTGTTTTCGTAGGCGCGGCTCTCCAGGGCCTCGTCCACGAAGAGGTGGCGGGGTACCTCGCGCAGCGCCGCCAGCACCCGTTCATCGTGGATCCCCTGGGCGGCCAGCGCTTCCACCAGCCGGTCCCGGGTCCGCTGAGACGTCATGCCGATACCGGTTGCATTCCGCTCGCGCATCACCAGGTCACCCCGTCCAGCCAGCCGCGGACCTGCTCCAGCCCCTGATGCCGGGTCAGGTCGACCTGAATCGGCGTCACCGAGACGAAGCCGTTGCGCACCGCGTAGAAGTCGGTCCCCGGGCCGGCGTCCTGTTCCGAGCCCGGTGGCCCCACCCAGTAGATGGTGCGACCGCGCGGATCGTGCTGCTTGATCACCGGCTCGGCCCGGTGGCGGCAGCCGAGCCGAGTGGCGTGGAAGCCCTGGATCTCATCCCAGGGCAGATCCGGCACGTTGACGTTGAGGATGCTATCCGGCGGCAGCGGATCATCCTGGATCTGCTCGAGCAGCTTGACGGCCACCCGCGCCGCCGTGTCGTAGTGGACCGGCGCCCAGGTCCCGGCCAGGGAGATGGCCACCGCCGGCAGCCCCAGGTAGCGCCCTTCCATGGCGGCCGCCACCGTGCCGCTGTAGAGCACGTCGTCGCCCAGATTGGCACCGGCATTGATGCCGGAGAAGACCATGTCCGGATCCTCCTCCAGCAGCCCGGTGAGCGCCAGGTGCACACAGTCGGTCGGTGTTCCCTGGACCCGGTAACGGTGGGGCTCGATCTGATTGACCCGGATGGGGTCCTCAAGCGTCAGCGAATTGCTGGCTCCGCTGCGGTCCCGTTCGGGCGCCATCACGGTCACCCGCGCCACGGTGCCGAGCCGTTCGGCCAGGGTCAGGATCCCCTCGGCCTGGTAACCATCATCGTTGCTGATCAGAATGTACATCTCGCTCCTGCAGGCGCAGCCTCGAACACACAGTTGCCGCCAAGATTGGCAGTATAACGTGTCGGGGAGCACCACCGTGGGGTTGGGCATGAGCAACGGGCAAGACGACAGCGGCGACTCCCGCGACCCGGCGGACGAGGCGGCCGTGTTCCGCCGGGCCATGGCCGGCGTGCGCCGTTACGAAAACGACCGGGCCGATACGCGACCGCCTCCCCCGCCGCCCCGCCCTGCCCAGCGTGAAGCCGACGAACGCCGGGTTGTCGAGAGCCTGCTCGATCCCCCGCCCGACCCGGCGGAGGTCGAGACCGGCGAGGAACTGCTCTACTACCGCGCCGGGGTCCAGCGACGCGTGATCCGACAGTTACGCCGGGGGCACTACCCGCCGGCGGCCCAGCTGGATCTGCACGGGCTAACCCGGCGCGAGGCCTACCGTGAGCTGGTGCTCTTCCTAGCGAGCGCCGCTGATCGCGGTTTGCGTTGCGTGCGTATCATCCACGGCAAGGGACGCGGCTCGCGACAGCCGCAACCGGTGCTCAAGGTTTCGGTGGATCAATGGCTGAGGCGCCGCGACGACGTTCTGGCCTTTGCCTCGGCCCCGGAGAGCGATGGCGGCACCGGAGCCGTCTACGTGCTGCTGCGCAACCGGGGCTAGGAGCCGCGTCCCCGGCCGCCGGGGACGCGGGCCTCACTCCTCCGCGGTATCGAGGATCTCAGCGACCACTGTGGTGGCGTAAGCCCCGGCGGTCAGGGTGAACTCAAGCGAGAGGGTATCCGGCGCGGGCCAGTGCCAGGCCAGCCGCCGAGGCATCAGGCGCAGCGGCCGCCGGTCGGCGCGAACGCCCCGCTGGGCGAGCGCGCCGAGCAGCTCTGGCTCTTCGGACAGGACCTCGGACTCGAGGGTGGCCACCTCGCCTCTCGGCCCGTCGCCCTCGACCCCCGGCAACGGCCCAGTGGGGTGGACATCACCCTGGACAACGCGGCGACGCAGCGCGGCGTCAAGCACCTCCACGGGGAAGTGACTGCCGGTGCCATCGAGGGCTGCTCGCTCTCCGGGCCGCACGACATCCCAGCTACCCGCCGCCACTCGCCGCGCCAGCACACGATTGAACAGGTCCGAGCGCACCGCGGAGATCAACAGCCCCCGCACGGTGCGCCCCCGCACCGGCTCGCCATCGAGCAGCCAGGCACGGGCCTGCTGCAGATTGCGGCCCCCGCGCCCGAACCGCTGCGGGCCGAAATAATTGGGCACCCCGCACCGGGCAATGGCCAGCAACCGCCGCTCCACCGCCCGGCGCGGCGCGGACACGTTGCGCATAAGCAGGCTGAAGCGGTTGCCGCTGAGCGCTCCGCGCCGCAGCTTGCGGGCATTGCGTGTGGCGCTGACGACCTCCAGGCCGTCGTCCAGGCAGCCCGGCGCGAGGGCCGGGCATGGCTTCGGCGCGTGAACGGAGAACCACTGCGTGGTGACCGCGTGCCGGTCCTTGAGGCCGGCGAAGCTCACCGCACCCCGCGCCACGCCGGCCTGGGATGCCAGCAGCCGGGCGACCGCCTCGGTGGTCCAGCCCCTCTTGCGAATCTGGAGCAGGCAGTGCTCTCCACCGCCGGAAGGCCGGAACGGGAGGATTTCATCCACCCGGAAGTCCTCGGGACAGGCGCGCAGTCGCGCCTTGCCCAGGGGACCGCCGAAGGCCCGGATCAACCCCGCCCCGGGGCCGATTCCACCAGGACAACGGCCATCGCGGCGATCCCCTCGCCACGCCCGGTGAAACCGAGCCGCTCGCTGGTGGTCGCCTTGACGTTGACCGCCCCGGGCGCCAGCTCCATGGCATCCGCCGTGGCCTGACGCATGGCATCGATGTAGGGGGCCAACTTGGGGGCCTGGGCAATCACGGTGCCATCAACGTTCACCGGCACCCATCCAGCCTCCGCGGCCAACCGCAGCGTTGATGCCAGCAGGCCGGTGCTGTCCGCATCCCGCCAGCGCGGGTCGTCGTCCGGAAAGTGGCGGCCGATATCCCCCAGTCCACACGCTCCGAGCAGGGCATCCGTGACCGCGTGCAAGAGCACATCGCCGTCCGAGTGGGCCTCCAGCCGCTTGTGGTACGGAATGGCCACCCCGCCCAGCCGAAACCCCTCGCCCTTGCCGCCGAAGCGATGAACATCAAAACCCTGCCCGACACGAATCACGCCGTTCGCTCCCTCTCTGTGGCCGCCCGCTGCGCCGCGAGCACGGCGGCAGCCAGATCCAGGTCAGCCTGGTGAGTGATCTTCAGATTGCCGGCCTCGCCGGTCACCAGACGCGGGTGACCGCCGTGCCACTCCACAGCCTGCGCCTCGTCGGTGACGGCGACACCGGCCGCGAGGGCCGCATCCAGTGCCGCGGAAAGACGCTCCAGCGGGAAAAGCTGCGGCGTCTGCGCCTGCCATAGCCCGTCCCGAGAGACGGTGGCATCCACGCACCCCGCGGCGGCACGCTTGAGGGTATCGCGCACGGGGGTCGCCAGCAGCGCCCCATCGGCGGCCGGGCCACCCTCCTCGATCAGCCGGTCCAGCTCCGCCGCGCTGAGACAAGGACGCACGGCATCGTGGACCAGCACGCGGTCCTCCGGCCCGGCGATCCCGCTTAGGTAATCCAGGGCCGCCCGCACCGAATCGCGCCGCTCGGCGCCTCCATCAACACGGTGCACGGGCTTGTCCGGCAGCTCGTCGGCCAGGCCCAGGGCATTCCAGTAGCCGTCGTCGGCAGCCAGCGCCACGACAGCCCCGGCTACCTTTGGGTGCCCGAGCAGGCGCTCCAGGGCCCAGCCGATAACGGGCCGACCCAACAGCGAACGGTACTGCTTGGGGCCATCCCCGCCCCCCATACGCCGACCGACACCCGCCGCCGGTATCACCGCCCAGTAGCGCGCCATCACTCCTCCACGACCTGGTAGAAGACCTCATCCTGACGGATCATGCCGAGCTCATAGCGTGCCCGCTCCTCGAGGGCCTCCGTGCTCTCCTTGAGGTTTTCCACCTCGGCTGCCAGGGCCTCGTTGCGCGCCTCGGCCCGCTCGTTCTCCGCCTGCTGCGCGGCGACTGCGCTGCGCAGCTCAAGCAGGCCGGGGATGCTGGCCTGCCCGAACCAGAGCTGGCCCTGCAGCAGGATCAGCAGCACGCCGAGCAACCCGTTCACCCAACGCATGGCGCCCTCCCGCGACGGCCCCACGCGGTGGTCACCGGCCTACCCCTGCTCGGGGCGGAGCGCGTCGCGACCCGCGTAACGGGCATCGTCGCCAAGCTCCTGCTCGATGCGCAGCAGCTGGTTGTACTTGGCCACCCGATCCGAGCGGCACAGCGAACCGGTCTTGATCTGGGTCGCCCGCGTCGCCACGGCCAGATCGGCAATCGCCACATCCTCGGTCTCGCCCGAACGGTGGGAAACCACCGAAGTGTAGCCGGCCTCGTCGGCCATGCGGATCGCCTCCAGCGTCTCGGTCACCGTACCGATCTGATTGAGCTTGATCAGGATCGAGTTGGCGATGCCGCGATCGATCCCCTGGCGCAGGATCTGCGGATTGGTGACGAACAGGTCGTCGCCCACCAGCTGCACCCGGTCCCCGAGGCGCTCGGTTAGGATCTTCCAGCCGTCCCAGTCGGACTCATCCATGCCGTCCTCGATGGAGACGATCGGATACCGGTCGACGAGCTGCGCCAGGTAGTCGGCAAAAGAGGCCGCATCGAAGTCACGACCCTCGGAGGCGAGTCGATAGCGGCCGTTGCTGTGGAGCTCGGAGCTCGCCACGTCGAGAGCCAGGGCCACCTGCTCACCAGGCTGATAGCCGGCGCGCTCCACGGCCTCGATGATGGCCTCCAGCGCCGCCTCGTTGGAGGGCAGATCCGGGGCGAAGCCACCTTCGTCGCCGACGGCCGTGGAGAGTCCGCGCTCGTTGAGGACCTTCTTCAGGGCGTGGAAGATCTCGGCGCCACAGCGCAGGGCCTCGGAGAACCGATCGAACCCGAGGGGCATGATCATGAACTCCTGGATGTCCACGCTGTTGTCGGCGTGCTCACCGCCGTTGAGGATATTCATCATCGGTGCCGGCAACTGAGCCGAGGAGCCCTCCTGCTGGAGGTGGCGGTAAAGGGGCAGTCCGCGGCTGCGCGCCGCCGCCTGGGCCACGGCCATGGACACGGCGAGGATGGCGTTGGCACCGAGGCGGTCCTTGTTGGGGTTGCCGTCAAGCTCGATCAGCTGCCGGTCCAGGGCGGCCTGATCGTCAGCACTGACGCCCTGCAGCGCCTCGCGGATGGTGGTATTGACATTCTCCACCGCGGTGCGCACCCCCTTGCCGTTGTAGCGCGCTCCGCCGTCACGCAGCTCCACCGCCTCACGGCTGCCGGTCGAGGCCCCGGAGGGGACCGCGGCGCGGCCGAAGCTGCCGTCATCCAGCCAGACATCCGCCTCGACGGTGGGGTTGCCGCGGGAGTCCAGTACCTCGCGGCCGATGACACGCTCGATGTTCGCCATGATTCAGTCGCTCCTTCATTGCTCGGCGAATCCCCGCTCCTTGACCACGCGATCCAAGGCGATCAGCGTCTCAAGGAGTTCGCGCATCCGCTCCAGTGGCCACGCATTCGGGCCGTCGGACAGCGCGCGTTCGGGATCCGGATGGGTTTCCATGAACAGCCCCGACACGCCGGCAGCCACCGCGGCCCGCGCGAGCACGGGAACGAACTCCCGCTGGCCGCCCGAGGCGTGACCCTGGCCACCGGGCAACTGCACCGAATGCGTGGCGTCGAAGACCACCGGCGCCTCGGTGTCACGCATCACGGCCAGCGCCCGCATGTCGGAGATCAGGTTGTTGTAGCCGAACGATACCCCGCGCTCGCAGACCAGAATCTGCCGATTGCCGGTGGCGCGCGCCTTGTCGACGACGTGAGCCATATCCCAGGGGGCGAGGAACTGCCCTTTCTTCAGGTTGACCGGGAGCCCGCAGGCGGCCACCCGCTGGATGAAGTTGGTCTGGCGACAGAGAAAGGCCGGGGTCTGGAGGGCATCGACCACGGAGGCGACCTCGTCGAGCGGGGTGTCCTCGTGGACGTCGGTGATCACCGGCACCCCAAGCTCGCCGCGCACCCGCTCAAGTACCCGCAGCCCCGCCTCCATGCCGGGGCCGCGATAGCTCTGGGCCGAGGAGCGGTTGGCCTTGTCAAAGGACGACTTGTAGATCAGCGGGACGCCGAGTTCGCGGCAGAGTTCGCGCAGCTCGTGGGCACTGTCCAGCGCCAGCTGCTCGGACTCGATCACGCAGGGGCCGGCGATCAGGAACAGCGGCTGCTCGAGGCCGGCGCGGAACCCGCAAAGCTCAATGCTGCTCATAATTCAGGGCCTGCGCAGTACCGTCGCGACGGGCCATCGCTGCCCGCACGAAACTGGCGAACAGCGGATGCCCGTCCCGGGGCGTGGAGGTGAATTCCGGATGGAACTGACAGCCGATGAACCAGGGGTGGTCGGGTAGCTCCACGACCTCGACCAGCCGGCCGTCCTGGGACCACCCCGAGAAACTCAGGCCCGCTTCGGCCAGGCGCTCACGGTAGTGGTTGTTGAATTCGTAACGGTGGCGATGGCGCTCGACAATCCGATCCTTGCCGTAGACCTGATTGATCAGGCTCCCGGCGCCAAGCCGACAGGGCTGCCCGCCCAAGCGCATGGTGCCGCCCAGGTCGTCGGCCTCACCGCGCTGCTCGAGGTCACCGTCGTCGGTCATCCACTCGGTGATCAGACCGATCACCGGATGGTGCGGGTGGCGGATGAACTCGGTGCTGTGGGCGTTCTCCAGCCCCGCCCGGTGCCGTGCATACTCGATGACTGCCAGTTGCATGCCCAGACAGATGCCGAGGTACGGTACCCGATGCTCCCGAGCATAGCGCACGGCCTCGATCTTGCCCTCGATACCACGCTGCCCGAAGCCACCCGGCACTAGGATCGCGTCCGCCCCCTCCAGTGCCGCGCACCCCTCGCGCTCCAGGGACTCCGAGTCGACGTAGCGGATATTCACCCGCTGCCGGGCTTGGATACCGGCGTGACGCAAAGCCTCGTTGAGAGACATGTAGGCGTCGGTCAGGTCGACGTACTTGCCAACCATGGCCACCGTCACCTCGCCCTCCGGGTTGGACATGATTTCCACGACCCGGTGCCAGTCCCCCAGGTTCGCCGGCGGCAGCTCCAAGCCCCACTTCTCGGCGACGATGTGATCCAGCCCCTGCTGATGCAACTCCTCGGGGATCTGATAGATGTTCGGCACATCCAGCGCCGCGATCACCGCGCGCGGATCGACGTTGGTGAACAGGGCGATCTTGCGCCGCTCCTCCTCGGGGATCGGGTGCGCCGCGCGGCAGACCAGGATATCCGGCTGGATGCCGATCGAGCGCAGCTCCTTGACCGAGTGCTGCGTCGGCTTGGTCTTCATCTCCCCGGCGGTGCCGATGAACGGCACCAGGGTCAAATGCATGAACAGGCACCGCTCACGCCCGAGCTCAGTACCCATCTGACGGATCGCCTCGAGGAAGGGCAGCGACTCGATATCGCCCACCGTCCCACCGATCTCGACCAGCGCGACGTCGACATCGTCGGCACCCTCCTGGATGCAGCGCTTGATCTCATCGGTGACGTGGGGGATGACCTGCACAGTACCACCGAGGTAGTCCCCACGGCGCTCCTTGCGGATCACGCTCTCGTAGATCCGGCCCGTCGTGAAGTTGTTGCGGCGACTGACCGGGGCACGCACGAACCGTTCGTAGTGACCCAGATCCAGATCCGTCTCGGCCCCGTCGTCAGTGACGTAGACCTCGCCGTGCTGGAAAGGGCTCATCGTCCCCGGGTCGACATTGATGTACGGGTCGAGCTTGATCAGGGTCACGCTCAGGCCGCGCGCCTGGAGGATGGTCCCCAGGGAGGCGGCCGAGATGCCCTTGCCCAGGGAGGAAACCACGCCACCGGTAATGAATAGATAACGCGTCATGGACAGAGCCAGCCGAGGGAAGGGTGAACCGGGAAACGGAATGGCGGAACCTTACCAGAAGGGGGGTAGGCCCACAACGCACCCGGCGGCTCAGGAGTCTCCGCCACGCGGCCCTTCGGAGCCGAAGCAATCGCTCAGGACGTTGATGAGTTGATCCACGGCGGCCCGCGAGGTGACGTCGAGCCGACGATAGACCGAGATCAGGCGCACCTCCCCCTCATCGAGAGTGAAACGGGACGCCGAATACTCGGCACCACCCGACTCGGCCAGCACCTCACCGGGGTGCATCGGCCCCTCGCCGTACTCCAGCCAGCCGTGGCGCACGCCCAGCGCCCGGGCGAGAAGGGCGATGTGCTCCCGGGTGGGGAAGTTCTGGCCCTCGAGCCAGCCGCGCGCCGCCTGCTTGGATACCCCGACCATACGACCCAGCCGGGCATACTCCCGCGGACCGACTCCACACCGGTGGAGGGCTTGGCGGAGTCGTTCGGCGAACTGGGCCCGCGCGTCTTCAGATCCAGGATGACATGCCATCGTCGCAGGCTAAGGAGGGCGGTCGAAAAAGGCAGTTGCCATCGACAACCGATGCTTGTCGTCGGCAGCCGGCACGGACGACGCGCCCAGCCAGGGTGCGCTATGATGCCCGCATGTACAGGCTCGCCCGCATCCTCGCCGCTGCCCTGCTCGCCACCCTGCCGGTGGCGGCCGCCAGCTCGTGGCCCGATGACCCACAGGCCGAGATGGATGTCCGCCTGCACCCCGACGATGGCCGGCTCGAGGGGCGCCTGACTCTGCAACTTCCGGACGAGGGACCATTCTCCCTGGCTGTCGGGCCGGGATACCGCATCGACGAGGTGGCGCTCGACGCCGGTAGCGCGGAGAAACTGGGCCAACGGGGGGTCATCCTGCGCCCCGGGGAGGCCACTGAAGCCCGGCTGCGCTGGTCCGGCGAACCCGGCGAGGAAAGCCGGGGTGCCCACCTGCGACCCGAGGGCGCCTGGCTCGCCGCGGAGGCCGGCTGGTACCCCCGCCCGGCGGAACGGCGTACGGGCTACCGGCTGAACGTCACTGTGCCGGAACCTCTCCAGGTGGTGGCCGAGGGAACGCGCGTCGATGAGCGCATTTCAGACGGCCTGCGCCGCGTCGAGTTCCGCCATCCGGCGCCAGCGCGTGGCATCACCCTGTTCGCCGGCGAATGGGAGCAACGCAGCCGATCCGTCCGTCACGGGACCGTCCACACGTTCCTCCCTGAACACCTCGCGGAGCACCACGACCTCTACCTGGAGAAGACCGGGGCCTACCTGGACGAATACAGCGACTGGATCGGCCCGCCACCGCACGAGACCTACTCGGTGGTCGCCGCACCATACCCCGTAGGCCTGGCTTTCGCCGGATTCACCGCCCTCGGCGAGCAGGTCATCCCCCTGCCCTTCATCCCGGAGACGTCGCTGCCCCACGAAGTCGTCCACAACTGGTGGGGCCGCGGTGTCTACACCGACTACGACGAAGGGAACTGGAACGAGGCCCTGACCTACTACATGGGCGATTACCACCAGGCCGCGCAGCGGGATACCGAGCAAGCGCAGCGCCTGCGAGGAGACTGGCTGCGCAGCCAGGCCGCGCTCCCCGATGCGGCTGACTATCCGCTCAGCGAGTTCCGGCACAACCGGGGGACGGTCGACGAGATCATCGGCTACCAGCGCGGCGCCCAACTCTTCCATACCCTGCGCCGAAGCCTCGGCGAAGCGGCTTTCGACCAGGCAGTGCGCCGGTTCTACGCCCGGCACGCCCACCAGGAGGCTAGCTGGTCGGACCTCGAGACCGCCTTCGCGGGAGCTGCGGAGGACGAGGGCGCGGACGCCGAAACCGTCCCGGCGCTGTTCGAGTGGTTCCTTTCGGCCACCCGCGCCCCGGATCTGGAACTGGATGAACGCACGCTCGAGGTCGCCCACGAGGGGGACGACCGCTTTCGGATCCGGGTAGACATTGCCTGGGATGAGGACGGCTACCCGGTCTCTGTCCCCGTCGTGCTTAAGGGCGAAGACGGCCGTCTGGACGAACGGGACATCCGCCTGCAACCGGGGGAGCGAACCCGGATCGAGTTCACCAGCGAGACCGCTCCCCGCTACCTACAGGCCGACCCGGACCACCACCTGTACCGCCAGCTGGCCCTCGGTGAGGGAGTCTCCATCCTGCGCGACACCCTGCTGGCCGAGTCCGTGACCCTGGTCGCTAGCTGGGACGGCCTGGAAGCAGCCGCCGAGCGGGCGCTGCGCGGCGAGGTCGAGCCCGGCGCCCCGGATCGCGACCGCCCCCTTCTGATCGTCGGCCCCAGGGAAGCGGTCAGCGAACACCTCGAGGCGATCAAGGCCTGCGTCACTGATCGGATCCGGCCGGTGGACCGTTCCCCCGTCGCCTGGGCCAGCACCACCGGGGGCGGACAACCGCTGATCGCCCTCGCCGCCGAGGACGCCGAAGAGGCTCGCGAGGCGCTGCAGCGTCTGGCGCGCTACGGCCGGCACAGCTACGTCGGCTTCGGTAGCGGCCACGATGCCGAGACCGGGCTCTACAACCCCGCCGACCGCCACGGGCTGCGCCTGCCCCTGGCCGATCAGCTGGACGCCGACTGACCCGCGACACGAGGCGGTTGCCACAGCAGTCGCACCCCCGGCATGGCCCGGCACGATGGGGCCACGCCGTAGCCCGGCACGGCGATCGGGCGATGACCGGAGAAGACCACCGGAACCCGGCTGCGCTCCCAGGGCGGGACACCCAACCGCTGATACAGGCGCTGCAGCCTGCGCCGGGCATCCGCATCCAGCACTGCGGCACGGAAGACCACCGTCACCCCCTGCGCAAGGAGTTGTCCGTCGATACCCCGCGGGCTCCACCGCGCTGACAACGTGCCCCCGGCCAGGCTCAGCGCCCCCCGGCCAAACCAGGAGCACGGCTCCGGATCGGGATCCGCGCCCAACGACTCGGCGGGCAGCAAGTGGAGCCGCCCCCGGTAGCGGCGGATGCACCCGTCCGGCCAACGCAACTCCGGCTGAGCCCCTTCGCCCGATTCAAGTAGCGCCTGCACGCCGACGGCCAGCCGCCGGCCCGGCGGCGGACGGTGCCCGGAACGAACCAGCCAGTGGCGAAGCACGGCCTGACGCCGATACGGCGCCAGTCGCAGCAGCTCAGCTACCGCCGGGCGCCCGTCGGCGGCACGCGCCGCCGCCAGATCGCTGTCCAGGTAGCCATCCAGCAAGGCCTGATCCGCCTGCAGGGCAGCCACCCCCGCCTGCAGGCGGCCAGCTGCATCCGGCCAGCGCGCCGCCAACGCCGGCAGCACATGCTCGCGCAGATAGACCCGGTCATGGGCAGGATCCCGATTGGCCGGATCCTCGATCCAGTCCGCACCACGGGCCTGCAGGTAGGCCGTCAAAGAGGCACGCGGCACCTCCAGCAGCGGCCGCGCCAACCGACCCCGCCCCAGCGGTCGGGTTGTCGGCATGGCGCACAGCCCGTGCAGCCCCCCCCCGCGCAGTGCCCGGAGCAGGAAGGTCTCGGCTTGATCCTCGGCGTGGTGCGCCAAGACAAGGCACTCGCCGGGGGCCACCAGGGCACTGAAAGCCCGGTAGCGCGCCTCCCGGGCGGCGGCCTCCAGGCCCTGACCGACGGGGGAAGGCACATCCACGCGGCGGCACTCGAGTGCCACCCCCAGGCGCTGGCACACGGCCCGGCAATGCTCCGCCCAGCGGGCCGATCCGGCGTGCAGGCCGTGATCGATATGGACTGCACCCAGCGGCGCTGGCAACTCATCGCGACCTTCGGCCAGGGCGTGAAGCAGTGCCGTGGAATCCCGCCCGCCGCTGAAGGCGACCCGGTAGCCCGCGGCCGCGGGGGCCAGGGCCAACAACCGCGCCACCAGCGCCCCGGGGTCGAGCACGCAGGTTACCCCTGGGGCTGACCGATCCCCGCAAGCCGCCGGTGCCGGTCGGCCACGAGCTCATCCGGGCTCATCTGCGCGACCCGCCCCCACTCCTCGCGCAGCACCTCGCGCACGCTCTCGGTCATCGCGTCGTAGTCCCGGTGGGCGCCCCCGAGCGGCTCGGGGATCACGCGATCGACGACCCCCAGGTCGTGCAGCCGCTCGGCCGCCATCTGCATGGCCTCGGCCGCATCCGCGGCCCGCTCGGAACTCTTCCACAGGATCGAGGCGCACCCCTCTGGCGAAATCACCGAATACACCGAGTAGCGCAGCATCAGCAGTCGATTGCCAACGCTGATCGCCAGCGCGCCGCCCGACCCGCCTTCACCGATCACGGTGCAGATCACCGGAACGCGCAGCTGTGCCATCTCGGCCAGATTCCGCGCAATGGCCTCACTCTGTCCGCGCTCTTCGGCGCCGACGCCGGGATAAGCGCCCGGCGTATCGATGAACGTAAAGATCGGCAGACCGAAGCGCTCCGCCATGCGCATCAGCCGAAGCGCCTTGCGATACCCCTCCGGTCGGGGCATGCCGAAATTGCGCCGCACCTTCTCCTTGGTATCCCGCCCCTTCTGCTGCCCGATGACCATCACCGGGCGGCCGTCGAAGCGCGCCAGGCCACCGGCGATGGCGGCATCGTCGGCATAGGCTCGGTCACCGTGAAGCTCCTGGAAATCGGTGAAGATCCGCTCAACGTAGTCGAAGAAGTAGGGGCGCTCGGGATGACGGGCCAGCTGCACGATCTGCCAGGCGCTCAGCGAGGAGAAGATCTTCTCCGTCAGCGAGCGGCTCTTGGCCTCGAGGCGCTGGATCTCCTCGTTAATGTTGACCTCGGAATCCTGGCCGACGTTGCGCAGCTCTTCGATCTTGGCTTCTAGCTCGGCGATCGGCTGCTCGAAATCCAGAAAGTTCTTGGTCATGAGCTCCCCGTTGACCTCTCCGATGGGCGGGCGGATACCACAGGCTAAATGCGTCGTGGGCGTACCTTACCAGAAGCGAAACTCCTGTGGGGACGCCGGCTTGGCCTAACCAAGGCGGCGCCGGTAGACACTGAGCAGCTGCCCCGGCCCGGGTCGCCCTCGGGTGGTGACGATCAGCGTCTCGCGCTCGGCCAGATGGGCACCACACTCGCGCACAAGGGTCTGGTAGACCGCGTGGACCACCCCCGACCCCTCCAGCGCCAGCAGATCGCTTCGCGGGATACGTACCTCGACCCGGCACCCGGCGACGCTGGTCAGCGCCAGCACATACTCCGTCCCCGCCTGCGCGTCCCCTTCCGCTTGGTAGCGCTGGGCGACGCCGTCGGCACCCGCGTCCAACGGGGCGAGCAGCGGATCGGCAAAGGCCGCCGCCATCCGCCGGACCGCTTCCAGCGTCGCCCGTTCCAGGGCATTGTCGCCACTTTCATCGTGCATGCCGCCCCCCGATCCGCATCATCCGACCGATCACCGTCGACGACCGGCCCCAAATGCGGGACAATGCGGGGCCGACAGGCTTGACCGCAACCCCCAAGGCGGAAACGGCAGCATGCGCATCACCACCGTTGTTCACCAGGGCGTCACCCGGGTCGCCATCCACGAACAGGGCGACCGCTGGGCCGTCTCACCCGTCGCGGGTGATCTGGGCGGACACCTGTGCGCCGGCACCTTACCCGAGGCCGGCTACGACTGGCCGCGGGTCACGGCCGAGGCCCTGACGTTCCTGGCTCCGCTGCCGCAGCCACCCCGCAACATCATGTGCCTGGGCCTGAACTACGCCGACCACGCCCGAGAGTCGCAACAGGCCAAGGGTGACGAGCTGGCGCTGCCCGAGGCGCCGGTGGTCTTTACCAAGGCAACGACCACCGTCGCCGGCCCATACGCGGACTTCCTCCTCGACCCAGCCGTCACCCGGGAGTTGGACTGGGAGGTGGAGCTCGGCGTGGTGATCGGCCGGGGTGGCCGGCACATCCCGGAGAGCGAGGCACTACAGCATGTCTTCGGCTATACGGTGATCAACGACCTGTCGGCACGTGACCTGCAATTCCGGCACAAGCAGTTCTTCCTCGGCAAGTCGGTGGACGGCAGCTGCCCGATGGGGCCCTGGATCACCACCGCCGACGCGGTACCCGATCCCCACGGCCTTGCCCTCTCCTGTCAGGTCAACGGCACCACCCAGCAACAGTCGCATACCGGCGAGATGGTCTTCTCCATCCCCGCGGTCATCGCCACGCTCTCGCGGGTCATGACCCTGGTTCCCGGGGATATCATCGCCACCGGCACGCCGGCCGGCGTCGGTTTTGCCCGCACCCCGCCCCGCTTCCTGCAGGCCGGGGACATCGTCACCTGTGAGGTCGAGGGGCTCGGCACCCTGCGCAACCGCATCGTGGCACCGGACCCGTGAGCTAACCCCTGTGAAAGACGACGTGGTTCCCCCAACCACTCCGGCCCCGGCGCTCTCGAGCAGCCTGACGCAGACCCTCTTCCTGCACAGCGAAGACGGGATGCTGATCCTGCGCGATGGGCACTTCATCGCCTGCAACCCGGCGGCTGCCCGCATGCTGGGCTGGGAGGATCCGCAGCAGCTGATCGGCCTGCGCCCGGAGGCCATCTCCTCGCAACTCCAGCCGGACGGATCCTCGGCGGCGGAGCGGGCACAAAACCTGCTCGAGACCGCACTCATCGAGGGCGCCCAACGTTTTGAGTGGGTGCACGTTACCCCGCAGGGCGAACACCTTTGGCTGGAGGTGGTGCTCACCCCGCTGCACCTGGAGGACGAGACCCTCTGCTGCGCCACGCTGCGTGACATCTCTGGGCGCAAGGAGATGGAACGACGCCTGCAGCTGTCGGCCAAGGTCTTCACCGCCACACGGGACGGGATCCTGATCACCGACGCCGAGAGCCGCATCCTCCAGGTCAACGACGCCTTCGCGCGAATGACCGGCTACACCGAGGACGAGCTCATCGGGCTGACGCCGCGGATCCTGCAGTCGGGCCACCACAACGACGACTTCTACCGGGCCATGTGGGAGTCGATCCAACGGGAGGGTAGCTGGTCCGGCGAACTCTGGGACCGCTCCAAGTACGGCACCCTGCAGCCGAAGTGGGTGACCATCAGCCGTGTCACCGGGGCCTACGGCGAAGTCGTCAACTACATTGCCGTCTTTAGCGACCTGACCGAGCTCAAACGTTCCCAGGAGCGGCTGCAGTTCCAGGCCTACCACGATGCGCTCACCGGCCTCGCCAATCGCCTGCTGTTCAAGGACCGCATGGCCCGCGCCCTGGAGCGCTCGCGACAGTCCGGTGAACAGCTAGCCGTGCTGTTCATCGACCTCGACCACTTCAAGGACGTCAACGACAGCCTCGGTCATACCGCCGGCGATCGCGTCCTCCGCCAGGTGGCTCACCGCCTCCAGGCGCGCCTCGGCGCCGATGACACCCTGGCGCGACTGGGTGGCGACGAGTTCAGCATCTGCCTGGCCGAGATCCGCGACCACCGGGACGCTCTCGCCTGCGCTGAGACCGTCCACCAGGAACTGGAACGACCGTTCCAGTACAGCCGCCGCTGGTTCCAGTGCCGGTGTAGCATCGGCATCAGCATGTATCCGGACAACGGCGAGACCGTCGAGGCGCTGGTCCGCAACGCCGACTCGGCGCTGCACAAGGCGAAGGCCGACGGACGCAACACCACGTGCTTCTACGCCGAGGAGCTGACTGAACATGCCCAGCGCCGGCTGGATCTCGCCCAGGAGATGCGTCAGGGCCTGCAGCGCGGTGAACTGGTCCCCTATTTCCAGCACCAGGTCGAGCTGCAGACCGGTCAGATCGTGGGCATCGAAGCCCTGGTCCGCTGGCACCACCCGGACCGGGGGCTACTGGCCCCGGGCGCCTTCATCTCGGTCGCCGAGGAGGTCGGAACCATGGCGGCGCTGGGGGAGGACATCCTCCACCAGGCCTGTCAGCAAGGGCGCACCTGGCTGGACCAGGGACGCGAGTTCGGGCGCATCGCCGTCAACCTGTCCGGGGCCCAGTTCCACAACGGCAACATCGAAAAGACGGTCCTGCGTACGCTGGAGCAGACCGGCCTGCCGGCACGGCACCTGGAGCTGGAGATCACCGAGTCGACCATCATGGATCTCAGCCCCCGCACCCTGGAGCGGCTGGCCGCCCTGCGCCGGGCCGGAGTGTCGCTGAGCATCGACGACTTCGGCACCGGCTACTCGTCCCTGCTCTACCTCAAGCGCCTGCCCATCAACCGGGTCAAGATCGACCGCGGCTTCATCTGGGACATGGAGACCACGCCGGAATCCCGCTCCATCGTGGAGACCATCCTGCAGCTCGCCCATGTCCTCGGGCTTGAGGTGGTGGCCGAGGGGGTCGAGACCCTGCAGCAGCGCGACCAGCTCATCGATGCCGGGTGCCGCGTCGGCCAGGGATTCCTCTGGGCACGGCCGGAGCCCCACCCGCGGCTACGCTGCTGTCGCCCCCAGGCGCCCAACGACCCGCCCTGAGTTCACCACCACAGGGCAACAACCGCGCCCACACCGAGCACCCCCGCGACACCGGCGCCGCCGTAGCAGACCCACCAGGTACCGCGCCCTGCCGGAATCCCGAGATCGCGCAGGGTATGGTAGATGCGGTGAGCGGCGTGGCAGAGCACCAGCCCCAGCGCGAGGGCCACTGGCACCCCCACCACCGGCCGGGCGAACAGCTCGCGGGATGCGTGGTAATCCAGTACCTCGATGCCATGCTCTGCAGCCACGGGCATCACGACGCCGGTCAGCAGGATCAGCGCCGGGGCGAACAGCGCGGCGAGCAGGCCCCCGGCACCGAAGAGCAGCCACAGCGGCGGTTCGTGCGAACGCCTCATCGGACGCCTCCCAGGAGATAGAGCCAAACCCCGCCCGAGAGGGCCACCGAGACCACCCAGGCACCCCGCACGACCGCCCGGTCGGTGGGCCGGCGGCCCCGCCAGCGCAGGACCGGCAGCGTCAGGGGCAGCAACCGGAACCAGGTGACAGCGTGGTAGGCGGCGGCCAACAGAGCGGCCAGGTGGAGGCCGAACAACCAGGGGCTGCCGTGCAGGTCCCGCCACCCCTGGTAGGCGGCTTCCCCAGCAGCAAGGGCCAACAGTCCGGCAAGCAGCCAGAGCGCATAAAGGCCCAGCAGGACGCTGCTGCCTTCGCGCAACAGGTAGCGGCGGTAGGCCGGATGCCGCTCCCACCAACCGCGCATGGTCGGACGGTAGACGCGCGCTCGGCTCATTCCGATCCCTCCTGTCGACGACGACCGGGCCGCAGCCAGTCGAGCAAGTACCGCGCGCTGCTGCCGGGCTTGTTCTGATTGATGGCCCGCGCGGGATCGACCCCCTTGGGGCAGACCTCGGAGCAGTGGCCGACCAGCGTGCAGCCCCAGACCCCCTGTTCGGCATCAACCACCGCGTGCCGCAACTCGCTACCTGCGTCACGGCTGTCCAGGTTGTAGCGCTGGAGTAGCGCCAGGGCCCCGGGGCCGACAAAGTCCGGATGCCAACCGTACTGCGGGCAGGCGGCATAGCAGAGCAGGCAGTTGATGCACTGGGCGTACGCGTAGTAATCCGTCATCTGCTCCGGCGTCTGCCGATAGGTCCCCTCGGCCGCCGTCCGTTCCCCGGCCGGGATCAGGTAGGCGTGCACCGTCTCGAGCTTCTCGAGGAAGTCGCTCTGATCGATGACCAGATCCCGCTGCACGGGGAAGTGGTCCAGTGCCGACACCCACACCGGCCCCGGCGCGTAGTCGCGGAGGAAGACATGGCAGGCCAGCTCGGGTTCGCCGTCGATCATGCAGCCACAGCTACCGCAGATCGCCATGCGACAGGACCAGCGGAAGGTCAGGCTGCCATCGAGGTGATCCTTGATGTACTGCAGCCCCTCGAGCACGGACATATCCGGCGTGTACGGCACGGCATAGCGCTGCCAGCGCGGTTCGGCGTCCTGTTCCGGGTGGAAACGCTGCACCGCCAGAGTGATCCGCTGCGATTCGCTCATGCCTGCGCCTCCCCTTCAGCGCCGTAGGCCCGCCGCCGCGGCGCAGAGCGGGTAACGGTCACCGGCGCATGGTCGATCACGGGGCCCGTCCCGTCACCGGGGTAGGCCAGGGTATGAACCAGATAGCGCTCGTCATCACGCTCGCTATAGGCGTCATCGCGCACGTGGGCGCCGCGGGACTCCTTGCGTGCCCGCGCCGACCAGGCCATCGCCTCAGCCACCTGCAGGCTGGCCCCGAACTCCATCGCAGTCAGCCACTCGGTGTTGTATGTCCGGCTGCGGTCGTCGAGGCGAATGCCGCGTCGCAGGCGCTCGCGCAGCGCCGCCAGCGTCGTGCACGCCTGCTCCAGGCCGGCCTCGTTGCGAAAGATCCCCACCCCCTGTTCCATGGCCCGATTGAGATCCGCGCGCAGCGCAGCGAGCCGCTCGCCCCTGTCGTTGCGCAGCAGTTCAAGCCGCGGCGCCAGGGCCTCGGTAGCGAGCTGCTCCACCACGCGCTGCGGCCGCCGCGGTGCCTCGCGGGCGTACTCGGCGGCCGCCTCTCCTGCCGCCCGGCCGAAGACAAGGAGTTCCGCGAGCGAGTTGGAACCGAGCCGGTTGGCTCCGTGAATCCCGGTGCTGGCGCACTCCCCGGCAGCAAACAGCCCCGACAGGGGGGCGGCACCCCGGACGTCGGTGGGAATCCCCCCCATGGTGTAGTGGACCGCCGGACGGACGGGGATCGGCTCCCGAACCGGATCCACTCCGGCGTAGCGGCGAGCCACCTCGGTGATCATGGGCAGCCGCTCTAGGATGCGGTCCTCGCCCAGGTGGCGTAGATCCAGCTGGACCGCCGTGCCCTGCGGCGTGGGCACGGTCCGGCCCGCCTGGTCCTCGTACCAGAAAGCCTGGGAGAGCCGATCCCGCGGCCCCAGCTCCATGGCTTTCGGACGCGGCCACGGTTCGGTGGGCCCGAGACCGTAGTCCTGCAGATAGCGACGATCATCCCGGTTGGTCAGGACGCCGCCCTCGCCCCGGCACCCTTCCGTGATCAGGATGCCACTGCCGGGCAGCGTGGTGGGGTGCCACTGAACGAACTCCATGTCGCGCAGGGGCACCCCCTGGGCGTGCGCCATGGCCATGCCCTCGCCGGTCACGATGCCGGCGTTGGTGTTCTGCCCGTAGACCCGCCCGGCCCCGCCGGTGGCCAGCACCACCGCCGGTGCGCCGAAGCGCACCGGCTTGCCGCTGGCGATCTCCAAGGCCAGTACGCCACAGACCACCCCGTCGTCGACCAGCAGATCTGAGCAGAAGTATTCGTCGTAGCGCTGAATCCCCGGATAGCGCAGGGAGGTCTGGAACAGCGTATGCAACATGTGGAAGCCGGTCTTGTCGGCAGCGTACCAGCTGCGCTGGGTCGTCATGCCCCCGAAAAACCGGACATGTACCTGGCCGTCCGCCTGTCGGCTCCACGGGCAACCCCACTGTTCGAGACGGACCATCTCGCCAGTGCACTCGGCGACAAAGCGTTCAACCACGTCCTGGTCGCACAGCCAATCCCCCCCGGAGACGGTGTCGTTGAAGTGCCCGTCCAGGCTGTCATCCGCCCGGGCCACACCGGCAGCGCCCCCCTCCGCAGCGACGGTGTGGCTGCGCATGGGCACCACCTTGGAGATCAGCGCGATCCGCAGCCCAGGGTCGCGCTCGGCCGCCGCGATAGCGGCCCGCAACCCGGCCCCGCCGCCACCAACAACAACCAAGTCGCACTCAATGTCTTCGATCGCCTGCAATGCGCCTCCCGGGATCCAGGGCCACGACGGAGGTCCAACCGTCGCGGACGCGGGTGTCACTCCAGATCCAGTGCCGCCATCTGTACCTTGCCGAGCATGGTATCCGCCTGCCGTCGCTCAGCATCGGCCTCCTCAGTGCCCAGCTCCTCGGCCAGTTCCGTGAAGAGTTCGGCGAGCTGCTCAAAGTGAGGCAGGGCCGCCTCGGCGCCCTCGGCGGCGAGCACCGCCATGGCCAGGCGCTCCTGAGCGATCCCGAGAGCCCGGCGCGCCTGCGGTGTGTCCTGCTGCTCGACCAGCGCCCCGCGCACCTCGAGGGCGTGGCGGTAGGTCTCCACCGTCTCGGCCAACCCCTCCACGGCCTCCTGGACCGCACCGCAGCGCTCCAGCGCCAGCGCCCAATCCTGGTAGGCATCCGCGCTCTGCCGCTCGCGGACGATGTCCTCGCGCAGTTCGATCACCTGCCGGTAGTAGGGTAGTGCCACCTCGGCCCCCTCCTCGACCAGCACCCCCTGGCCGTAGCGACCCAGCGCAACGCTCCAGTCCCGAAGCGACTGCGCCGTGGCGTGTTCGGTGGCCAGGGCCTCGGCGAGTTCACACCAAGCCTCGTAGCAGGGCAGTGCGGCACTCGCCCCCTCGGCCTCGAAGAGCGCATCGCCCAGGCGCTCCAGGGTGATCCCCCAGTCGCGGCGCGCGGCATCTCCCCCTTCACCGGCGCTGATCGCTGCATCCAGACAGTCGAGTGCCTCCTGGTAGATCGGGATAGCCGCCTCGGGACCCTCGTCGTCGTAGACGGCATCGCCCTGATCGGCGCGTTCCAGGCCGACGGCAAGCAACTCGGCTGGATCGCCCTCCGTCTCGAGGCCGGCGTGCGGCTGCACATCTAGCTCGACCCCCTCCTCCTCGGGCACCCCGCCCTCGGGAGCCGGGTCGACGATCACCTCGCCGTCCGCCGATGGGGCCACCTCGGCCGGCTCTTCCGCCGGCTCGGGTTCGGCCCGCTCGGGCGCCCCCTCCCCAGCCTCCGCAGCCGTGTCCGCGGGGCGCTCCAAGACGCGCTTGCCGGCCAGCCGGTGCGCTTGGCTACTCGCCGGCCTGCTCCGGGGACCGGCCTTCGCCGTCTTCGAGCGCTTCCCGGACCCCGCCGCGGACGCAGCAGCGCCAGGGCTCTTGCCCTGCTGCCTGCCTCCCGGGCCAGCGCTGCGCCGATCTGCAGCCCCGGTGCGCCGCTCGCTGGTCTCCTGCCGGTCCTCCTGGTACCAGCGGCGGATCGTCTTGGCCGCCGGCTCGTAGGTCCGTGCCAACTCTTGCGGGGTGTGCCCCGCCTCGACCAGTTCGACCAGCTTGCGCCGGAACTCCGGCGAATATTTCGGGCGACCCTCAGCCATGCAGTGCTTTCCTCCGGATCATGCGGATACGGCGAGTCCGTCGACGCGGTTACTCCAGCCCGTTTTCCCGGACGGGTCAAGAACCCTAAGATGATAACGCCGGCACCGCCACGGACCCGACACCCCTGGAGAACGGAAACCCATGCAAGCGCTGCTCTTTGACGTCGATGGCACCCTGGCCGACACCGAAGGCGCGGGCCACCTGCCCGCCTTCAACGCCGCCTTCGAGGCATTCGGCCTTCCCCACCGCTGGGATGAAACCACCTATCGACGCCTCCTGAACGCGGTCCCGGGCGGCCGGGAACGACTGCACGACACCCTGACCCGGGAACCGCCCCCGCCCGGGCACGGCGATATCAATACGCTCGCGCGGCGACTGCACGAGGCCAAGAACCGCCTCTACGCCGAGCGCCTCAGCACCGGCTCCATCCCGCCCCGGCCGGGGATCGAGCGAATCCTTGCCGAAGCGCGAGAGCGGCAGGTGCGCCTGGCCGTGGTCACGACCAGCGCCCGCGCCAACGTCGAGGCCCTGTTCAACGGCGTGCTACCCGCCGAGTTGCAACCGGCCTTCGAGGTCTGCATCTGTGGCGACGACGTCAACGCCAAGAAACCCGACCCCGAGGCCTACCTGCAGGCCCTGCGATCACTGCGGCTCGCGGCCGAGGACTGCCTCGCCGTGGAGGATTCGGTCAACGGGCTGCGCGCCGCCCGCGCGGCCGGGATCCCGACGCTGATCACCCGCAACCGCTGGACCCGGGACGACGCATTCCCGGGTGCCGCAGCGGTCATTGATGACCTGGACCACGGACCCGACGGCACCGCCGTGGGGATCGATGACCTGATCGCCATTCACCGCGAGAGCCGCTAGCGGGGGTACTCGACCCCCACACGGTCATCGACCACCGACTCAAGCCGCTTGATCAGGTCATCGCTGGGCGTCACCGTCCAGTTGCGGCCTAGGACGACGCGCCCCCGGCCCCTTGGGTGGCGGTAATCGACATGGACCGGACTCTCCCCAGCGTAGCTGCTGAGGACCTGGCGCAGCTCGGGCACCAGACCGTTAGCGGCACGAGCCGCGGTTACCGGAATCACCAACCGACCGGCTGCCCGCTCGCGGGCCCGGGCGATGTCCAGCACCTCTTCGCCGGTGATCCGGTACCCGCCACTGAAGTCGTCGTAGTCGAGACTGCCGCGCACCACCAGCAGCGCATCCTTCTCAACGGCATGCCGGTATTTGCCGAACGCCTCGGGGAATAGCACCACTTCGATCCGGCCCGTGCGGTCATCCAGGGTCAGGGTGGCCAGGCGGCCGCCAGTGGAGGTGCTGCGCACCCGCAGCGCGACCACCAGCCCAGCCGCGGTAACCGTCCGGCCTCGGCCCCCATTGCCGTCTCCGCCATTGCCGCCGGCGCCACTGGACAGCCGCTGCAGGCGATCCGTAGCCAGATACGGAAGCTCATGCTCATAACGGTCGATCGGGTGCCCCGTCAGGAATAGACCCAGTGTGGCCTTCTCCGCGGCCAGGCGTTCTTCCTCCGGCCATTCGGGCTGCTCGGCAACCTCTTCGCCCTCGCCACGGGGGGCGATCACCGCCTCTGCAGGGCCACCGAACAGATCGGTCTGCCCGGCGGCCTGGTCGCGCGTCGCCTGCTCGGCAGCCGCCAGCGCCGCCGGGATCTGTGCCATCCCCGTGGCACGGTTGGGGATCAGGCGATCCAGGCTCCCCGAACGACACAGGGCCTCCAGCACGCGACGATTGGCGCGGCCGGTGTCGACCCGGCGGCACAGGTCGAAGATATCCCGGAACGCCCCGTTGGTATCGCGCTCGCTCAGCACCGCATCGAGCGCCGACTCCCCCACCCCCTTGATGGCACCCAGACCGTAGACGATGGTCCGCTCGTCCACCGCCCGGAAGGGCTTGTCACTGCGGTTGACGTCCGGCGGCAGCACCTCCAGCCCCATGGCCCGGGCCTCATCCAGGAAGATCACCACCTTGTCGGTGTTGTCCATGTCCGAGGAGAGCACCGAGGCCATGAACGGCGCCGGGTAGTGACACTTGAGCCAGGCCGTCTGGTAGGAGAGCAGCGCGTAGGCCGCCGAGTGCGACTTGTTGAAGCCGTAGCCGGCGAACTTCTCCATAAGGTCGAAGATGCCGGTGGCATGGTCCTCGGACAGACCCCGGGCCTTGGCCCCTTCCAGGAACTTGGCCCGCTGCTTGGCCATCTCCTCGGGCTTCTTCTTGCCCATGGCGCGGCGCAGCAGATCCGCCTCGCCAAGGCTGTAGCCGGCCAGGACCTGCGCGATGCGCTGCACCTGCTCCTGGTAGAGGATCACCCCGTAAGTAGGCTGGAGGACCGGCACCAGGTCCGGATGGTGCAGCTCGCGGGTTGGGTAACCGGCGACCGCCGAACGGCCATGCTTGCGCTCGACGAAGTCGTCGACCATGCCCGACTGAAGCGGACCGGGCCGAAACAGCGCCACCAGTGCCACGATATCCTCGAAGCTATCGGGCTGAAGGCGCTTGATCAGCTCCTTCATCCCGCGGGATTCCAGCTGGAAGACCGCGGTGGTGGCACAGCGCTTAAGCAGCTCGAAGGTGGCGCCGTCATCCAGGGCGATGGCATCGATATCCAGCGCCGGGTCTCCCCGCTGCTCGAGGATGCGGTTCACCGCCTGGACGGTCCAGTCGATGATGGTCAGCGTGCGCAGACCCAGGAAGTCGAACTTGACCAGACCCACCGCCTCGACGTCGTCCTTGTCGAAGTGGGTGGCCACCTTCCAAGCCTCGGCGTCGTCGCGCTCCTCCGGGTCGCGGTAGAGCGGCGAGAAATCGGTCAGGTCCGTGGGCGCGATGACGACGCCTCCGGCGTGCTTGCCGACGTTGCGCGCCATCCCCTCCAGGCTGCGCGCGGTGTCGATCAACTCGCGGATGTTTTCGTCGTTGTCGTACTCGGCGCGCAGGTCCTCTTCCTGCTCCAGGGCCCTGTCCAGGGTCATGCCGATCTCGAAAGGGATCAGCTTGGCGATCCGGTCCATGTAGCCGAAGGCGTGACCGTAGACCCGGCCCACGTCGCGCACCACGGCCCGGGCCGCCATGGTGCCGTGGGTGGCGATCTGCGAGACCTTCTCGGCGCCGTAGCGGTCCGAGACGTACTCGATGACCTCGTCGCGGCGCTCCATGCAGAAGTCCACGTCGAAGTCGGGCATGGAGACCCGCTCCGGGTTGAGGAAGCGCTCGAAGAGCAGGTCATAGCGCAGGGGGTCGAGGTTGGTGATGCCCAGGGCATAGGCGACCAGCGATCCCGCACCGGAGCCGCGCCCGGGGCCAACCGGGATGTCGTTCTCCCGCGCCCAGCGGATGAAGTCGGCGACGATGAGGAAGTAGCCGGGGAACCCCATCTGCTCGATGACGGCCAGCTCGTGCTCGAGGCGCTGCCGGTAGGTCGCCTCGACCTCGCCGGTATCCTCGTCCTCAGTCAGGCCGCGTTGTTCGAGCCGCTGCGCCAGGCCGCGCTCGGACTCGGCGCGCAGGAACGAGGCCACCGTATGGCCCTCGGGCACCGGAAAGTCCGGGAGATAGTTGGTGTCGAGTTCCAGATCCACGCTGCACCGCTCGGCGATACGCAGGGTGGTCTCGAGCGCCTCGGGCAGATCGGAGAAGCGCTCGGCCATGTCCGCAGCGTCGGCAAAGTACTGCTGTTCCGTGTAGTGGCGTGGCCGGTTGGGGTCGTCCAGGGTACGCCCCTGATGGATGCAGACACGGACCTCATGGGCGTCGTAATCCGCCGGGCGCATGAAGCGCACGTCATTGGTGGCCACCACCGGCACGTCCTCGTCGGCGGCCAGCGCCACCGCGGCATGCAGGTGGCGCTCGTCGCCCGGCCGGCCCAGACGGTGGAGCTCCAGATAGAAGCCGTCCTCGCCGAAGGTCTGCCGGTGCTGCTCGAGGTAGCGCCGCGCGGTGGCCTCATCACCACGCAGCAGGGCCTGACCGATATCCCCCTGGGCCCCGCCGGAGAGGGCCAGCAGCCCGCCGGCATCCGCTTGCAACCACTCCCGCCGGATGACCGGGATATCGCCGCAGGCACCCTCGCGATAAGCGCGGCTGAGCAGCCGCGACAGCGCACGGTAGCCGCCGCGATCCCGGCAGAGCAACGTCATCCGGGCGTAGCCGAGTTCCAAGGTATCGTCCGCCAGCCACACGTCGGCTCCGATGATCGGCTTGACTCCGGCGGCTAGCGCGGCCCGGTAGAACTTGACCATGCCGAACAGGTTGGCCTGATCGGTGATGGCCACCGCCGGCATGCCGGCGTCCCGCGCCGCGGACACCGCCTCCTGAATGCGGACGATGCCGTCGACCAGCGAGAACTCGCTGTGCAGACGCAGATGGACGAAGGACGGTGGGGCTTCACTCATGGTCGCGTCAGGATATCAGGGTCGCGGTGGTCAACGGGTCAGCCAAGCGCGTGCGGTGCGCGCCTCAGCCGCCGAGCATCCTGCGCACCGGGGCAAAGCTGCGCCGGTGCGCGGCGCACGGGCCGAGGCGCTCGAGGGCGTGGCGGTGCTCGGCGGTCCCGTAGCCCTTGTGCCGGGCAAAACCGTATCCCGGGTAGGTCTCCTCGAGCGCCACCATCTCGGCATCACGTAGCGTCTTGGCCAGGATGGATGCCGCCGAGATGCTCGGCTCCAGGGCATCGCCACCGACCACGGCCCGCGCTGGAGCGGGCAAATCCTCCGGCATCTCGCGCCCGTCCACCAGGATTTCGGCGATCCGCGCGGTGCTGGCCACCGACGCCACCGCACGGGACATGGCCAGGAAGGTGGCACGACGGATGTTCAGTGCATCGATCTCGGCGACCTCTGCCCGCCCGATTCCCCAGGCCACGGCCTCGCTGCGGATCAGCCCAGCGGCCTGCTCGCGGCGCCGCGCCGACAGCCGCTTGGAGTCGGTGACACCGGCGATGGGCTCGCGCAGGATGACCGCGGCGGCCACCACCGGCCCGGCCCACGGCCCACGGCCAGCCTCGTCGACACCCACCTGCCACGCGCCGCCGTCGCCGCTCACCGCAGGACCTCCAGAACGGCCTCTGCCGCCCGGGCATCGGCCCCGCGGGCCAGTGAGGCGTGGAGCTCCCGGAAGCGGCGGACCAGCTGTAGCCGGGCCGGGGCCTCATCGAGCCAGTATGCGGCCGCCTCGGCCAGGACCTGCGGCGTGACGTCGCCCTGGAAGTACTCCGGGACCAGGGGCTCGCCGGCAAGCAGATTCGGCTGCGATACCCAAGGGACATGGATCAACCGGCGGATGATCTGATAGCTCAGCGGCGACAGGCGGTACGCCACGACCATCGGACGCTTGGCCAGCATGACCTCCAGGGTTGCCGTGCCCGAGGCGGTCAGGGCCACATCCGCCGCGGTCGCCGCGGTCGCCGTGTCGCCGTCCAGCAGCCGCGTGCGCAGGCGGACCTGGTGCCGATCCACGGCCGCCTCGATCCGCTCGCGCAGCCGCGGTGCGGCCACCGGTATGACAAAGTCCGGCGCATCCGGCCGCTCCGCCAGAAGCGCTGCCGCCCCGAGGAAGGGCTCGAGCAGGCGGTCGATCTCGCTGCCACGGCTACCGGGCAGCAGGGCGACCACCGTGGCGTCCGTATCCAGCCCCAGCCTCCGGCGCGCCGCAACGGTATCCGGCTGCAGCGGGAATCGATCAGCAGCCGGATGACCGACGCAGACCGCGTCGACGCCGCTGTCGGCGTAGAACTGCTCCTCGAAGGGATAGAGGGTCAGCATCCGGTCCACCGAGCGCCGGATGCCCCGCACGCGCCCACGACGCCAGGCCCAGATGGTGGGGCTGACGTAGTGGAGCGTGGGGATCCCGGCCGCACGCAGGCGCCGGGCCAGACCGAGGTTGAAATCGGGCAGATCGACGCCGATGAAGCAATCCGGCGGATCCTCCCGCCAGCGCCGGGCCAGATCAGCGCGCAGGCGAAGAAGCCCCGGCAGATGCCGCACGATCTCGGTCAGCCCCATCAGCGAGAGCCGCTCCATGGGTACCAGCGACTCAAGCCCCTGGGCTGCCATGGCCGGCCCACCAACCCCCTCGAAACGCACACCGGGGCACCGGCCCCGAAGCTCGCTCATCAGGCCGGCGCCGAGGACGTCACCGGAGAGTTCACCGGCGAGAATCGCCACCCTGGGACTGGCCATTGGCGGACCCCCCTGCGCCGGCCGACGGCAGTCTAGCGCAACAGACCGCGCTGGCTGCTGTCGATGAAATCGACCATGCCCTGCACGTCCGCGGAGTGGCCGAGCTGCTGGCACAGCGCCTCGCGCGCATCGTCGAGACGCAGCCCCTGTCGGTAGATCATGCGGTAGGCGCGCTTGATATCCCGGATGCGCTCCCGCGAGAACCCGTGCCGGCGCAGCCCCACCGAGTTGATCCCGTGCGGCACCGCCATCTGTCCGGAGACTGTGACGAACGGCGGTACATCCCGATTGATCCCGCTGCCGAAACCGCAAAAGGCGTAAGGACCGATGCGGCAGAACTGGTGTATTAGCGCGAAGCCGCCCAAGGTGGCGTGATCACCGACATCCACATGCCCGGCCAGCGACGCGGAGTTGGCGAACAGCAGATGGTCGCCCAGCCGGCAGTCGTGGGCAATATGGCAGTACGCCATCAGCCAGTTGTGATCGCCGATGCGGGTCTCGCCCCGCCCCTGCGCGGTGCCGCGGTGGCAGGTGACGAACTCGCGGATGGTATTGCCGTCGCCGATCACCAGTTCCGTGGGCTCGCCCTGATAGCCCTTGTGCTGCGGGGCCTCCCCCAGGGCGGCAAACTGGTAGATGCGGTTATCCCGACCGATGCGGGTCGGCCCCTGGATGACCGCGTGCGGGCCAATCCAGGTCCCCTCGTCGATCTCCACATCCGGCCCGATCACGCTGAAAGGCCCCACCTCGACGTCCTCGCCGAGGCGGGCCTTGGGGTCGACCAGGGCGTTCGGATGGACTCGACTCAAACCGTACGCACCGTGCAGCGGATCTCACACTCGGCCGCCAACTCGCCATCGACACTTCCGCGTGCCTGGAAGATCCAAATCCCCCGAGCCACACGACGCACCGAGACATCGTGTCGAAGCTGATCACCGGGCTGAACCGGCCGCTTGAAGCGCGCCTTGTCGATCCCCACCAGGTAGAGGACGTCGTTGTCCGTGAGGGTGTCCTGAACACTCTTGAACGCGAGCATGCCACAAGCCTGGGCCAGCGACTCGAGGATGAGCACCCCCGGCATTACGGGCTTTTGCGGGAAATGGCCGACGAAGAACGGCTCATTGATGGTGACATTCTTGATGCTGGCCAGATGCTCGTGGGGCTGGAACTCTAGCACCCGGTCGATGAGCAGCATCGGATACCGGTGCGGCAGCAGGTTCATGATGCCTTCGATATCCGTTGCCCCCTGCGCGTCACTCTCGCTCACGCTCACTCCTCCGTCGTCTGATCCGGTTACTCCCGGCGCCGTGCGCCTCGTGCCATCCGCAGGCCGCGGACGACCCCATAAGCGGCAGAGCCTATCACACCGGGCGCTCGGATGAACTCGGCCACCCTCCCCCGGGAGATCACGGATCGACCGGGCGTCCGGGACGGTCCGGGGGCTGCCGCCTTCTGCATCCGGCCCTGCCCGCTTCGCGACAGCCCTAGAATTCCGTCCCGAGCGAGAACTGGAAGGTCTCGGTCTCGTCGTCCCGCGACTCATTTAACGGTTCGGCAAGACTGAATGTCAACGGACCCACCGGCGACATCCAGATCAGGGAGATACCCGCCGCAGCCCGGAGTTCGCCGAGATCCACGCGGTCCAGTCCCTCCGGGATCACGTCCTCAAAGCCGTACTCGTCTTGGCGGGTATTGAAGACCTGCCCGGCGTCGACGAAAGCGGCCATGCGCACCGACTGCGACTCCGGCGTGGGCGGGAAGATCACCTGCGCCTTGGTCAGCACCCGCGCGTTGCCGCCGATCGGATCACCCCCCTCCTCGCGCGGCCCGAGGTAGTTGCCGCGGTAACCGCGGACGGTCCGCACACCGCCGGCGTAGTAGTTCTCGAAGAACGGCAGGCGGTCGGTATCGCCGTAGCCGTCGCCGTAGGAGACCTGCCCCTCCACTGAGAACGTCGTGCGGTCACCGAGCCAGCGCAGCGGCCAGTAGCGCCGGTTCTCGTAGGTGAGCTTGTAGAACTCCAGGTCATCACCGGGGACGGTCCCCTCCAGCGACAGCCGCTGACGCCCGCCAGCGGTGGGGAAGACGCCGCGATCCCGGGTGTCCCGGTTCCACGACAGCCGCGGCTTGATCATAGTGAAGCGATCGTCGCTCTGATCCGCCAGGTAGTCCGTGATCCAGTCAGGGGTATTGGAGCGCTTATCGATGCCGATGCGTTCCAGCCGCAGCCGCGCCGCCAGCCGGTCCACCTCGGTGACCGGCACGCTGTACTCCACCGAGGCGTGCCCTGAGGTCAGGTCGTAGTCGGCCAGGTCGGCGCGACGCGCGCGGGTCTCGCGGTAGCCGGCCGACAACGTTTGGGAGACACCCTCCTGGGTGTGGTAGCGGTCGGTGTACGAGACGTTGTAGATCGTCGAAACGCTGGAGTTGTTCACCGTCATGCTCAGCCGGTCGCCGGTGCCGAGCAGGTTGTCCTGAGAGACGGAGAAGTTGACCAGCAGTCCCTGGACATCGCCGTACCCGACGCCGGCCTGCAGCTGCCCGGTCATGCGCTCCTGGACACTGACATCCACGTCCACCCGATCGTCCTCGCCCGGCACCCGGGGGGTCTCGACGTTGACGAAGTCGAAGAAACCGAGCCGGTTGAGCCGGGTCTGGGAGCGCTCCAGGGCCTCGCTGGACAGTGGCGCCCCCTCAAGCTGGCGAAGTTCGCGCCGGATGACCTCGTCCTGGGTGCGCTGATTGCCGGTGATATTGATCCGCCGCACGTAAACCCGCGCCCCGGGGTCCACCACATAGGTCAGATCGACGACCTGTTCGTCCTCGTCGACCCGCGGGCGCACGTTGACGTTGCTGAAGGCGTACCCCTCCTCCGCCAGTCGCGAACGAATGGCCGAGGAGCCGGCGTTGACGCGGCTGCGCGAATAGAGTTCGCCGGGCTCGGCCGTAATCAGCTCCCGCAGCTCCTCCGGCGGAACCACCAGATGCCCCTGGACGTCGATACTGCCGATCTCGTACTGCTCACCCTCGGCGACATTGACGGCGATATGGACATCGCGCCGGTCGGGGCTGATGGAGACTTGGGTCGAGGTCACGGCGAAGTTCAGGAAGCCACGATCCAGGTAGTACCCGCGCAGGCTCTCCAAGTCGTTAGCGAGCAGATCACGGGCGTAGCGGTGCCGCTGCGACCACGGCGCCCACCAGCGCCGAGCCTGCTGCTCGAACACGCCGCGCAGCTCGCGGTCGGAATAGGCCTCGTTGCCGGTGAAGTGGATCTCGCGGATCTCGGCAACCGGGCCCTCCTCGATGTCGATCCGGATGGCCACCCGGTTGCGCTCCAGCGGCGAGACGGTGCTCTCCACGGAGACATCGTACTTGCCCTGGGCAAAGTACTGCTGGCGCAGTTCCCGCTCGATCTCCGCCAGCTGCGCACGGTTGAAGACCTGCCCTTCGGCCATCCCCGCGCTGCGCAAAGCCTCGCGCAGGTCCTCGGTACGGATCTGCTCGTTGCCCTCGAACTGGAGCCGTGCGATGGACGGCCGCTCCTGCACCCGCACGATCAGGTCATCGCCGTCCCGAGCCAACTCCACGTCGCGGAAGAAGCCGGAGCGGTAGAGTTCACGGATCGCCTCCGCGACCTCGCCGCTGCCCACGCGATCACCGGGCTCGACGGGCAGATAGCTGAAGACCGTGCCTTCGTCAATGCGCTCCAGTCCTTCCACGCGGATCTGCTCGGCGACGAAGGAGTCCGCCCTGGCCGTCGCGACCGTGGCCGTGCCCAGCAGCAGCAGCGCGACAACCGCATTGCGCCCCCAGCGTCGAATCAAAGCGCCCCCTTGTCTACCGTGTGCCGCATCGGGCCGGCTCCTTGTCCGCCTCGTATCGTCGCCGCCGGGCTCAACCACCGAGCAGACGCTCAAAATCGTTGTAGAAGGCCAGTGCCATCAATCCGAGCAGGATGACGATACCCACCTGCTGCCCGATCAACTGCGTCCGTTCCGAGACCGGCTTGCCGCGGATGGCCTCGGTCAAGAAGTAGAGCAGATGGCCACCGTCGAGGATCGGGATGGGCAGCAGGTTGATGATGCCCAGGCTGATGCTGATGACCGCCAGGAAGGTGAGGAACGGCACCACCCCCATGGAGGCGGTATCCCCGGCGAACTGGCCGATGGTCACCGGGCCACCGATATTCTTCAGCGACGCCTCGCCCATGACCATACGCACGAGCATCTTGACGGTCACCACAGTGGTGTCCCAGGTGCGCTCCACGCCGTAGGCGATCCCGGCCACTGGCCCGTGGCGAACCTCCCGTTCCATGCGCTCCTGATACCCCTCGGGGATGGCCGGCCCGACACCGAGCATGCCGACCTCGGCTTCGCCGCGCTCCTGCGCGCCCAGAGTGAGCGTAACCTCGCGGACTTGGCCTTCCCGCTCGTAGGTCAGGGTCACTGGCTCGTTGGCGCGTGGCTCGACCCGTTCAACCAGCTCAAGCCAGGAACCGACCGCCTCGCCGTCGATGGCGCGGATCCGATCCCCCTCGCGCAGGTCCGCCTGCGCTGCCGCCCCACCCTCGGCGAGACGGCCGATGGTCGCCGGCAGATCCGGCGTGTAGGCGCGCAAGCCAATGGTGCCGAGGATATCGGTGGTGTCCTTGAGCCGGGGCTCGGCGCGCAGATTCAGGGAGCGTTCCAACTCGTTGCCGGCCTCATCGCGTACCGTGACCGGGACATCCTCGCGGTTGAACCCGGCATTCATCAGCCCCATAGCCACCCGCTGCCAGGTGGGGGTATCGCGGCTGTCGATGGCCACGATCTCCTCCCCCCGCTCGAAACCGGCCATCTCGGCCGGTGAATCGGTGATGGGCTCGTCGACGATGGGCCGCATTTCGACCATGCCGAGCACCGCCACCAGCCAGTAGGCCACCACCGCGAACAGGAAGTTGGCCGCGGGCCCCGCGGCGACGATGGCCGTGCGCTGTCCCAGGGGGCGATTGTTGAAGGCGCGGTGGCGCTCGGCGGGATCGACCTCGCCCTCGCGCTCATCGAGCATCTGTACGTAACCGCCGAGAGGGATGGCCGACAGGCAGTACTCGATGTGGTCCGGTCCGCGCCCGCGCCAGCTCAGCAGCGGGCGCCCGAAGCCGACCGAGAAGCGGCGCACGCGGACGTTGCACCAGCGCGCGACGAGGTAGTGACCGGCCTCGTGGACCGTCACCAGGATCGCGATGGCGACCAGGAAGGCGATGATGCTCCAGACGATGGTCATAGTCGAATCAGTCCGCGATGCGCCGCACGGCCTCTTCGGCCTGGCGGCGGGCCCGCGCGTCGATCCCACGGGCCGAATCCAGATCCTGGGGGGGCGGTGGGGTTTCCGCCGCCAGGGCCTCCTCGATCACTGGCGCGATGCGGTCGAAACGGAGACGCCCGTCGAGGAAGGCATCCACCGCAATCTCGTTGGCCGCATTGAGCACGGCACAGGCACCGCCGCCGGTACGCAGCGCCTGATAGGCCAGGCGCAGGCACGGGAAACGGCGCTCGTCCACAGCCTCGAAGTCGAGACGACCCGCCGCAGCCAGGTCGACCAGATCGACGCCGGAGGCGATCCGCCCGGGATAGCCCATGGCGTAAGAGATCGGCACCCGCATGTCCGGCGACCCGACCTGCGCCAGGTAGGAACCGTCACGGTAGCCCACCAGCGCATGCACCAGGCTCTGTCGATGAATGACCACATCGACGCACCGAGGTTCCAGGTCGAAGAGGTGGCAGGCCTCGATGACCTCCAGGCCCTTGTTCATCATCGTGGCCGAATCCACGGAGATCTTGCGACCCATGGACCAGTTCGGGTGCGCCACAGCCTCCTCCGGCGTGACCGCAGCCAGGGTGTCGGGATCGCGATCGCGGAACGGGCCGCCGGAGGCGGTGAGCACGATGCGCTCGACCCCCGCCGTGGCATCTGCACCGGCCGGCAGTCCCTGGAAGACCGCGTTGTGCTCGCTATCCACGGGCACGATCCGGGCTCCGAACCGCTTCGCCGTCGCCATGAACAGCTCCCCGGCGACGACCAGTGTCTCCTTGTTGGCCAGCAGGATCCGCTTGCCGGCGCGGCAGGCCGCCAGCGAAGAGGCCAGACCCGCGGCGCCGACCACCGCCGTCACCACGGCGTCCACGTCGCTATCCGCCGCCAGGGCCGCCACACCCTCCTCGCCGGCATCGACCTCGATGTGCTGCAGCCCCTCGTCCCGGAGGCGATGGCGCAGTTCGTCCGCCGCCGCCGCATCGGCAAGGGCCGCGCGTGCTGGACGGTGCTCGCGGCAGATCCGCAGCAACCCCTCCCAGTCCCGGCCGGCGGCCACCGCGTGGACGCCGAACCGTTCCGGATGCCGGGCCGCGACATCCAGGGTGCTCGTGCCGATGGAGCCGGTGGCCCCGAGTACTGCCAGCTGCATCAGATTCCGCTCTGCCACCACGCTAACCCCGCTGCTAGAACCGGCGCCGCCGCAGTCAGGCTGTCGATGCGATCGAGGATCCCGCCGTGCCCCGGCAGGATGCCGCCGCTGTCTTTCACGCCGCGCTGACGCTTGAGCATGCTCTCGAAAAGATCCCCCACCACCGAGGCAACAACGACCGCCACCGTCAGCAGGGCCAGCGCTCCCAGCCCCGGGGCCTGCGGCTGCAGGGCGAGCACCAGCAGCCCGCCTCCGAGCAGCGCAGCGGCACCCCCACCGAGCGCCCCTTCCCAGCTCTTGCCGGGGCTGATCCGCGGTGCCAGCCGGTGGCGGCCCCACGCCCGACCGGTGAAGTAGGCGCCGGTGTCCGCCGCCCAGACCAGCACCAGCAGGAATGTATGCCAGAACGGCCCCCAGGGCGTGCTGCCGTGGAGGTAGACCAACGCCAGCCAGCACGGCCACAGCACCAACCAACCCACCAGGGCAGCCCGCAGGGGCGAAGGCGCCGGGAGGTCACGCCGGCTGTAGAGCAGGAGCCACACCAGGGCCCCGACCCACAGACCGGCCACCGCATAGAGAATACCGCCAGCCGCGACACCGGCTTCCAGAAGCAACCACCCCGGCAGCAGGGTGGCGGCGAACCCGCCCACGATGGCCGCCCTACGCGCCGTGTCCTGAACCCCGATCAACGTGGTCCACTCCCAGGCCGCAAGGGCCGCCGTGGCCCCCAGCAGCACGGCGAGCACCCCGGTGGGGAGCAGCCAGATGGCGGCGAGTAATAGGGGGCCCAACGCCAGTGCCGTCAGCACCCGTGCCTTAAGCATGGCGCACCGACTTCAGCGGACGGGAGGATACGGCGCCAAAGCGGCGATCCCGCCCGGCATAGTCCTCGATGGCGCGGGCTAGCTCCTCGGTGCCGAACTCCGGCCAAAGCGTCTCGGCGAAGTGGAGCTCGGTATAGGCCATCTGCCAGAGCAGGAAGTTGGAGATGCGTCGCTCGCCCCCGGTGCGGATGAACAGATCGGGATCGGCCACATCCGGAAGGGACAGCGCGCCGCGGAAGGCCTCCTCGTCGATGGCCTGCGGATCGACCTCTCCGCGGGCCGCCGACGCCGCCAGGTGGCGGGCCGCCTCGGCGATCTCCCAGCGTCCGCCGTAGCTGGTGGCCACGATCAGATTCAGCCCGGTATTCCCGGCCGTCAGCGTCTCGGCATCGACGAGCCGCCGCTGCAGGGCCTTATTGAATTGCGCCCGATCGCCTATGAAGCTCAGGCGCACCCCGTTCTCGTGGAGCCGCTGCAGCTCCTCATCGAGCGTGGTCCGGAACAGCTCCATCAGCACGCGGACCTCGCCGCGCGGACGACGCCAGTTCTCGCTGCTGAAGGCGAAGAGCGTCAGTGCCTCGAGTTCCAGGCGCCCGCACGCCTCGACCACCTCACGCACCGAGCGCACGCCAGCGCGGTGGCCGGCGTAGCGCGGCTGCCCACGCCGCTGCGCCCACCGCCCATTGCCATCCATGACGATGGCGATGTGGCGCGGTAACTCGACACCGGCTAATCGCTCGGCGATCTGCGCTGGCCCATTCGTCTCCGCCATACGACCTGCTCAGACCTCCATGAGCTCGCGTTCCTTCTCCTCGAGCAGGTCGTCGACTTGCGCCACGTACCGATCGGTGAGCTTCTGAATGGCCTCTTGGGCGCTGCGCTCCTCGTCCTCGGTGATGTCTTTGCCCTTGGCCAGGTCCTTGAGGTCCGAGTTGGCATCCCGGCGGACGTTGCGGATGGCGACGCGGGCCTGCTCGGCCTCGTTCTTGACCAGGCGGACCATCTCCTTGCGGCGGTCCTCGGTCAGTGAGGGCAGCGGCACCCGGATGACCTGCCCGGCCGTAACCGGACTCAGCCCCAGGTTCGAGGCCATGATCGCCTTCTCGATGGCGGGCACCATGTGCTTTTCGAAGGGCGTAACGGCGAGCGTGCGCGAATCCTCCACGCTGATGTTGGCCGCCTGCTTGATGGGCACCTCCATGCCGTAATACTCGACATTCACCTGATCAAGCAGACTTGTATGGGCGCGCCCGGTGCGCAGCCGAGCCAGGTCGTGCTTGAGGCTCTCGACAGCTTTGGCCATCCGGCGGTCGGCGTCTTCCTGGATATCTTCGATCACGATGATTCCTCCTGGGCGCTGGGCAGGCCCGGGTCGACCACGGTGCCCACCGGCTCGCCACGGGCCGCGGCGACCATGGTACCCGGGCTGGTGATGTCAAAGACCATGATGCGCATCGCTTGATCGCGGCACAGGACGATGGCGGTCGCGTCCATGACCTCCAGGCGCTTGCTCAGCACTTCATCGTAGGTGAGCTGCTGATAGCGTTTCGCCTCGGGGTCGCGGACCGGGTCGGAGCTGTAAACCCCGTCGACCTTGGTTCCCTTGAGCAGCAATTCGGCTCCGACCTCCACGGCGCGCAGACTGGCGGCGGAGTCGGTGGTGAAGAAGGGGTTGCCGGTACCGGCCGCGAAGATCACCACCCGGCCTTTCTCCAGGTGACGCACCGCCCGGCGGCGGATGTAATCCTCGCAGACCTGATTGATCTTGATGGCCGACATGACGCGGCAGAACACGTTCCGCCGCTCCAGAGCGTCCTGGATGGCCAGGGCGTTCATCACGGTGGCCAGCATGCCCATGTGATCGGCGGTGACGCGGTCCATGCCCGATGCGGCCAAACCGGCCCCGCGGAAGATGTTGCCACCCCCGATGACCACCGCCACCTGGACCCCCATGGCGTTGATCTCGGCGAGCTCGTCGGCGATGCGATCGAGCGTGTTGGCGGCGATCCCGTATTGTCCGTCACCCAGCAGCGCCTCGCCGCTGAGCTTGAGCAGTATCCGGCGATAGTGCGGCACCGTCATGACTCCGGCCTTTCGGTGAGCGGGCGCGGTGCCCGGGAACCCCGGGCACCGCCGTTGCTGATAGCGCCGCCCGGGCTCAGGAGTCGCGGACCTGGGCCATCACCTCGTCAGCGAAGCTCTCGTCCTTTTTCTCCTTGCCCTCGCCGACCTCGTAGCGCGCGAAGCGGGTCACTTCCGCGCCCTTGGCCTTGAGCAGGTCCCCGACGGTCTGATCCGGGTCCTTGACGAAGGGCTGACCGAGCAGCGTGATCTCGCTCAGATGCTTATTGAGCCGGCCCTCGACCATCTTTTCGACGATCTCTTCCGGCTTGCCACTCTCGCGAGCCTGCGCCAGCAGTACCTCTTTCTCGGAGGCCAGCTGATCCGACGGCACATCGTCGGGGCTGACGCAAACCGGCGAGGAGGCCGCGATGTGCATGGCCAGGTCGCGGCCGAGCTGCTCGTCGCCCCCGGTGTACTCGACCATCACGCCGATCCGCGCGCCGTGCAGGTACTGAGCCACCTGATGGTCCCCAGCGTAGCGGATTAAACGGCGGACCTCGATGTTCTCGCCGAGCTGCGCGACCATCTCCTGGCGCAGGGTCTCCACCGACTTGCCGTCGACCTCGCTGGCCAGCAGGGCGTCCAGGTCCTCGGCGCCGGAGTCCAGAGCCCGTTGCGCCACGGACTCGGCGAAGGCGCGGAACTCGTCGCCGTTGCCGACGAAGTCGGTCTCGGAGTTGACCTCGACGAGCACGCCGGCCTTGCCGTCATCGGAGCGGGCCGCCACGATGCGGCCTTCGGCCGCGACTCGATCGGCCTTCTTGTCGGCCTTGGCCAGGCCCTTCTTGCGCATCAGCTCTGCGGCGGCCTCCAGGTCGCCGTCGGCCTCCACCAGGGCCTTCTTGCACTCCATCATGCCGGAGCCGGTGCGCTCACGAAGCTGCTTGACCAGATTTGCGGATACGGACATCTCTGTTTGCCCCCCTCAGGATGCGGTGTCGTTGATCTCGACGAAGTCGTCCTTGCCCGAGGCCGCGGCATGACTGGTTGCCTGCTTGGCCTCGAGGACGGCATCGGCGATACCGCTGACGTAGAGCTCGATGGCACGGATGGCATCGTCGTTGCCGGGGATGACGTAGTCGACCTCGCGGGGCGAGCAGTTGGTGTCCACTACGCCGATGACCGGGATGCCGAGCTTCTTCGCCTCGGAGATGGCGATGTGCTCATAGCCCACGTCGACGACGAACATGGCGTCGGGAAGGCGCTCCATGTTCTTGATGCCCGAAAGACTGCGATCAAGTTTCTCGCGCTCGCGACTCAGCGCCAGCGCCTCGCGCTTGGTCACCTTGTCGAAGGTGCCGTCCTCCGCCTGGGTCTCCAGGTCCTTGAGGCGGGCGATGGAGTGCTTGACGGTGCGGAAATTGGTCATCATGCCGCCGAGCCAGCGGTGATCGACGTAGGGCATCCCGCAGCGGGCCGCATGCTCGCGGACCAGCTCCCGCGCCGGCCGCTTGGTCCCGACGAAGAGGATCTTGCCACCGTTGCTGGCCAGGCGCCCGGCGAAGTTCAGGGCGTCCTTGTAGAGGGGCAGCGTCTTCTCGAGGTTGATGATATGGATCTTGTTGCGCTCACCGAAGATGAAGGGGCGCATTTTCGGATCCCAGAAGCGGGTCTGGTGCCCGAAGTGCACTCCCGCTTCCAGCATCTGACGCATGGAAACGTCGGCCATGTCGGATCTCCTTGGATCGGGTTGAGCCTCCATACGCCCGCAGACGACGACCCGATCGCGCACGGCCACCGGGCACCCGGTCGAATGTGACGGCGTATGTGTGGATTCAGTGGTTTTCCCAGTTTGCTGGGCGCACCTTTACGCCGCAGCAGCGCGGTTTATACCACTATCGACAGTCGGTTACAAGAACGAACTGCACGGCCTGCCGATGCTGGGCAACACCCTCCACGGCCGGGCGGCGACACACCGCAGGCGAACTCCACATGTTATGATGAGGCGCATGTCTGTACCCATCAAAACCGCTGAAGAGATCGAGGGCATGCGCCGCGCCGGCCGGATGGCCGCGAGCGTGCTGGACATGATCGCCCCCCGGGTCGAGCCCGGGGTGACAACCGAGTACCTCGACGAGCTCTGTCATCGCTACATCACGGAGGAGCTCGGGGCGACGCCGGCGCCGCTGAACTACCGCGGCTTCCCCAAGGCCACCTGCACCTCGGTCAATCACGTCGTCTGCCACGGCATCCCCGGGCCGAAAAAGCTCAAGAAGGGCGATATCCTCAACATCGACGTGACGGTCATCGACCCCGAGGGCTGGCACGGCGACACCAGCCGGATGTTCTACGTCGGCGAGCCGAGCATCCTGGCCCGACGCCTCGTGGAAACCACCCGCGACTGCCTCTGGCGCGGCATCGAGCAGGTCCGGCCCGGCGCCACTCTGGGGGATATCGGCCACGCCGTGCAGTGCCACGCGGAGGAGCACAACTTCTCGGTCGTGCGAGAGTACTGCGGCCACGGCATCGGGCAGAGCTTCCACGAGGAGCCACAGGTGCTTCACTACGGCCAGCCCGGCACCGGCATGCGCCTCGAGCCCGGCATGACCTTCACCATCGAACCGATGATCAACGCCGGAAAACCGGCCACCAAGCTGCTGCGGGACCAGTGGACGGTGGTGACCAAGGACCGCAGCCTCTCGGCCCAGTGGGAGCACACCCTGCTTGTCACCGAGACCGGCTACGAGATCCTCACCCCGGCACCGGACGGCCGCTGAGTCGCCGCCCCATCGACAGGAGCCCCACCATGCCCGCCACGGCCCGCCCCGCCGTCCTGGAGTCCGGTGATCTAGCCCGGGCGCTGGAGGCGGGTGAGCCGCTGCTGCCCACCCTGCGCCAAGCCCTGCGGCAGGCTGATGCAGAGTTCGCCGAGCGATTCCGCGCCGGGACCGGCGCCGAGGAACTGGTTCCGGAACGGGCCGCCCTGGTGGATGAGGTGGTCCGACAATTGTGGCGAGGCAGCCTGGGCGGCGACGATCCAGGCGGCTGCGCGCTCCTGGCGGTGGGCGGCTACGGCCGCGGCGAGCTGCACCCGGGGTCCGACATCGACGTGTTGGTCCTGGTCGCCCCCGGGCGCAGAGAGGCGCTCACCCCTTCGCTCGAATCCCTCATCACCGGGTTATGGGATCTAGGTCTGGACATCGGTCACAGCGTTCGCAGCGTCGAGGAGTGCATCGAGGCCGCCGGCGACGACATCACCATCGCGACTAATCTCATGGAGTCGCGCCTGCTCTGCGGCGACCCGCAGCTTTGTCAGTCGCTGCGCCAGGCCATGTCGGCCGAGCGCATCTGGCCAAGCCCGGCCTTCTTCGAGGCCAAGCTGGCCGAGCAGCAGGCCCGCCACGCCAAATTCCACGACACCGCCTACAACCTGGAACCAAACATCAAATCCAGCCCCGGCGGTCTGCGCGACATCCAGATGGTGGGCTGGGTCGCCAAGCGCCACTTCGGGGCCGAGCACGTGCATGAGCTGGTCGCGGAGGGGTTCCTGACCGAAGCCGAGTACCAGGCCCTCCACGCCGGCCAACGCTTCCTCTGGGACGTGCGCTTCGGTCTGCACCTGATCGCCGGTCGACGCGAGGACCGTCTGCTCTTCGACCACCAGGTCGGTCTGGCCGAGCTGTTCGGCTACGTCGATGACGACCGCACCCTGGCCGTCGAGCAGTTCATGCAGCGCTACTTCCGCACCGCCATGGACATCTCGCGGCTGAACGAGATGCTCCTGCAGCACTTCCAGGAGGCGATCCTCTACGCCGGTTCGGGTACCGAGCCGACCCCGATCAACAAGCGCTTCCAGATCCGCCGCGACTTCCTTGAGGTCACCGACCCCTCGGTATTCCGGCGCTATCCATTCGCCCTGCTGGAGGTCTTCCTGGTGCTGCAGCAGCACCCGGAACTCAAGGGCGTGCGTGCCTCGACCATCCGGCTCATCCGCCAGCACCGGACGCTCATCGACGAGAGTTTCCGGCGCGATCTGCGTTGCCGCAGCCTGTTCATGGAGATCCTCCGCCAGCCCCAGGGCATCACCCACGCCCTGCGCCGGATGCACCGTTACGGCGTGCTCGGGCGCTACATCCCGGCGTTCGGGCGAATCGCCGGGCGCATGCAGTACGACCTGTTCCACGTCTACACCGTCGACTCGCACACCCTCTTCGTGGTGCGCAACCTGCGCCGCATGGCCCTGGCCGAGCACCGTGCCGAGCTGCCCCTGGCCCACGACATCATGCAGCAGCTGCCAAAACCCGAGCTGCTCTTCCTGGCGGGGTTGTTCCACGACATCGCCAAAGGCCGCGGCGGCGATCACTCCGAACTGGGCGCCACCGATGCCTACGACTTCTGCATCCAGCACGGGCTCGGGGCCTACGACGCCCGCCTGGTCGCCTGGCTGGTGCGCCACCACCTGGACATGTCGGTCACCGCGCAGCGCAAGGATCTCTCCGACCCGGCGGTGATCACCGAGTTCGCCCGCGCCATGGGCGACCAGCCCCACCTGGACTACCTCTACCTGCTGACCGTCGCCGACATCCGCGCCACCAACCCGGAACTCTGGAACGCCTGGCGGGCCGCGCTGCTCAACGAGCTCTACGGGCTGACCCGGGCCGCCATCCGCCGCGGACTGGGTAAGCCGCTGGACAAGCGCGAGCTGATCCGCGACACCCAGCGCGATGCCCGGCGAATCCTCCGCCAGCGCGGTTACGGACCGGGGCGCATCCGCAAAGTCTGGGGGGAGCTGCCGGAGGACTACTTCCTGCGCCACAGCGCCGAGGAGATCGCCTGGCACACCGAGGCCATTGCCGAGGCGCTGCCGGCCCAGCTCCCGCTGGTGCTGGCCGCCGCGCAGGACGCTGGAGGCGGCACGCGGATCTTCCTCTACGCACCCGACAGCACCGATCTCTTCGCCCGCTGTGTATGGGCCCTGGACCGGCTCGGTCTGAGCATCCAGGATGCCCGCGTGATCACCACCGACGCCGGCTATACCCTGGACAGCTACCGGGTGCTGGAACAACACGGCGAGCCACCGCGGGAGGAACAACGTATCGAGGAGGTGCGCCGCGTGCTGGCCGCCGCCGCCGCTGAGCAGGGCCCGCCCCCGGCCCCGGTGGCGCGGCACATCCCGCGACAGCTCCAGCACTTTCGCACCGAGACGCAGATCCGCTTTACGGACGACCCGGACAACACCCGCACCGTCGTGGAGCTGATCACCGCCGACCGGCCCGGACTGCTGGCACGGGTAGGCAGGGCGTTCTCGCAGTGCGGCGTGCGGGTCAAGAACGCCAAGATCGCCACTATGGGAGAGAGGGCCGAGGACGTGTTCTTCATCACCGATGACCAGGGCAAGCCTTTGCGCCGGCCGGCGCAGTACCGCTGTGTGCGTCAGGCCCTGCAAGGACTCCTCGACGCGGAGGATCTATGAATCGCGGTCTCTCCGAGCTGCAGCCCTACCCCTTCGAGCGCATGGAGCGGCTTCTGGCCGGGCACCGCGCGCCGGCTGCAGCGCCCATCCGGCTGGGGATCGGCGAGCCCCAGGATCCGCCCCCCGAGCTGCTCACCCGGGTGCTCCGCGATAACCTGGATCAGGTAGCTCGCTACCCGGCCACCCGGGGCCTCGAGTCGCTGCGCGAGGCGATCGCCGCTTGGCTGTGCCGGCGTTTCGACCTGCCCGGGACGGCCGTGGACCCTGCGTACCACGTGCTACCCGTCGCCGGGACCCGCGAGGCACTGTTTGCCATCGCCCAGACTGTCATCGGCCGCGGCCGGCCGTACGTGGCCATGCCCAACCCGTTCTATCAGATCTACGAGGGTGCAGCGCTGCTCAGCGGCGCGCGCCCGCTCTACCTGCCCATCGACCCGGGCAGCGGGCTGCCGGATCTCGACGCCATCGAGCCGCGGACCTGGCAGCGGGTCCAGCTGCTCTACCTCAACAGCCCGGCCAACCCGACCGGCGCCGTGGCCGGCACCGACTACCACCGCCGTGTGCTGGAACTCAGTGACCGGTACGGCTTCATCGTGGCCGCCGATGAGTGCTACAGCGAGATCTACGCCGACGAGGACGATCCCCCGCCCGGACTGCTGCAGGTCTGCCAGGCCGAGGGGCGCACCGACTTCCACCGTTGCCTGGTCTTCCACAGCCTGTCCAAGCGCTCCAACGCCCCCGGCCTGCGCTCCGGGTTCGTTGCCGGCGACCCGGGCCTGATCCACGCCTTCCTGCGCTACCGCACCTATCAGGGCTGCGCCCTGCCCCTGCACGTGCAGGCCGCGAGCACCGCAGCCTGGGGCGACGAGAGCCACGTCATCGACAACCGGGCGCGCTATCGCGAGCGCTACCGGGAGGTGTGTACCATTCTCGCCGACGCCCTCGAGGACGTTTCCCCGCCGCCGGCGACCTTCTATCTCTGGCCGCGCACACCGGTGGACGACCAGGAGTTCACCCGGCGGCTTTGGGAGGAAGAGCACGTCACGGTTCTACCGGGCAGCTTCCTCTCCCGCACCGGCCCTGACGGGGTTGCTCCGGGGGCGGGACGCATCCGCATGGCGCTGGTTCCCGACCTGGCCACCTGCATCGAGGCGGCGGAGCGGATCCGGCGGTTTGTCCAGAGAAATTTCCAATAGGGAGCCCAGCATGGCTGCAGACATCCAGAAGGTGATCGAAGAGGCGTTCGAACAACGCACCCGCCTCAACCCGAATGACACCCCCGCCGAGATCCGCGAGGCGGTCGATGAGGCCCTGCGCCGTCTGGATAGCGGCCAGGCACGGGTGGCCGAACCGGGCAACGGGGGCTGGCAGGTCAACGAGTGGCTGAAGAAAGCCGTCCTGCTCTCCTTCCGGCTCAACGACAACCGCCTGATGCGCGGCGGCGTGACCAACTTCTTCGACAAGGTGCCGATGAAGTTCGCCGACTGGGGCGAGGACGCCCTGCGCGAGTCCGGCGTGCGCGTGGTGCCGCCGGCGGCAGCGCGGCGCGGCAGCTACATCGCCCCCGGGGTGGTGCTGATGCCTTCCTACGTGAACATCGGCGCCTATGTGGACGAGGGAACCATGGTCGACACCTGGGCCACGGTGGGCTCCTGCGCCCAGATCGGCAAGAACGTCCATCTCTCCGGCGGCGTGGGCATCGGCGGCGTACTCGAGCCGCTGCAGGCCAACCCGACCATCATCGAGGACGAGTGCTTCATCGGCGCCCGCTCGGAGATCGTCGAGGGGGTGATCGTCGGCCGCGGCGCGGTGATCTCCATGGGCGTCTACATCGGCCAGAGCACCAAGATCTACGACCGCAACACCGGTGAGGTCCACTTCGGGCACGTTCCAGAGGGTGCCGTGGTCGTCCCGGGAAACCTCCCCGCCGCCGATGGCAGCCACAGTCTTTACTGTGCCGTGATCATCAAATACGCGGACGAGAAGACCCGCGCCAAGGTCGGCATCAACGAGCTGCTGCGCCCATGAGCGCAACCCTCGAGCTGGCCCGGGAGCTGATCCAGCGACCGTCGGTGACCCCCGAGGATGCCGGCTGCCAGACCCTCATCGCCGAACGCCTGGCCGCGGCCGGCTTCGGCGCCGAGTGGTTGAGCACCGGCGGGGTGACCAACCTGTGGGCGCAGCGCGGCACCGGGCGGCCGCTGTTCTGCTTCCTCGGCCATACCGATGTCGTCCCCAGTGGCCCGGAGTCAGCGTGGCAGCACCCACCTTTCCAGCCCATCGTCGAGGATGGCTGTCTCTACGGCCGCGGTGCGGCGGACATGAAGGGCAGCGTCGCCGCCTTCACCGCTGCCGTGGAGCGCTTCGTCGCCCACCATCCCAAGCACGCCGGCGCCATCGCGGTCCTGCTGACCAGCGACGAGGAGGGTCCTGCGGTGGATGGCACGCGCCACGTGGTGGAGACCCTGGCCGAGCGGGGCAGCGCCATCGACTACTGCCTCGTCGGCGAGCCCAGCAGCCAGGCGCAGTTGGGGGACGAATTCAAGGTCGGCCGCCGGGGATCGCTGACCGGCCACCTCACCGTCCACGGCGAGCAGGGTCACGTCGCCTACCCGCACCAGGCGGACAACCCCATCCACGTTTTCGCACCGGCGCTGCAGGAGCTCGTGGCCACCGAGTGGGATCAGGGTGACGACGACTTCCCGCCGACCAGCTTCCAGATCTCCAACATCCAGGCGGGCACCGGGGCGGACAACGTCATCCCCGGCGCCATGGAGGTCGTCTTCAACCTGCGCTACGCCCCGACGGTCTCCGCCGAGGATCTGCAGCAACGGATCGAGGCGATCCTCCACCACAACGGCGTCCACTACACGATATCCTGGCGGCACTCGGGCGGCCCCTTCGCCACCCGAGGCGGGGCGCTCATCGAGGCCGTCGAGCAGGCGGTCACTGCGCACACCGGGCGCTGTCCACGGCGATCGACCTCCGGGGGCACCTCCGATGGCCGCTTCATGGGCCCGACCGGCGCGCAGGTGGTGGAACTCGGCCCGCTGAACGCCACCATTCACAAGGCGAATGAGCACGTCGCGGTCGCCGACCTCGAAGCGCTGGAGGCGATCTACTTCGACATCCTGCAGCGCCTGCTGGACTGCGCGGCAGGCTGAGCCCCGGGCGGCGAGGGGCCCAGGGGCGATTTGATGCCTTCGGGCAACAGGATTAGATTGGAAGGCTGACCGGATCAGCGGTACGCGAGTGGCCCATGGAACCGAGCCCGCCGACGCACCCGCAGGACGGCGCGAGGCGTCACTACCGGCGCCCCGCCGAGCGGCCGTTCACCCGCGAGGAACGGGACCGGGTCACCCTGCTCTTCGGCAGTCTCAGCGTCGCTCATGATCGGCTGCTCACCGCCGCCGTGCGGGGGCTGGGTTACCATGCCGAGGCGATCCCCACGCCGGAGCGCGGCGATCTGCAGACCGGCCGGGAGCTTTGCAACAACGGCCAGTGCAATCCGGTCTACTTCGTCGCCGGCGCCCTGATCAACCACCTCGAACGGCGCCGAGCCGAGCGTAACCTCGCGCGGGACGAAGTTACGGACCGGTACGTCTTCGTCACGCCGGGCTCGTGCGGGCCCTGCCGTTTCGGGATGTACGAGGCGCAGTACCGGCAGGCCCTGGCCAAGGCCGGCTATCCGGGGTTCCGGGTGATCGCCTTCGACAAGAAGGGCGGCGGCGATGGCCACCCGGACGAGGGCTACGGAGACGGACTCTCCGTGGACCTTGGTCTCTACATCGCCGTGCTCGACGCCCTGTTCATGGCCGACGTGCTCAATGCCGTCTTCTACCGGGCGCGCCCCTACGCTACCGATAGCTCCGCGGCCGAACGGACCTTCGAGGCCTGCCTGAGCGAGTGCGAGCGGGCGCTCGGCCAGGGACGGCCGCATCCCCGGGTGACGGCCACGGCCCGGCTGCTGGCCGCCGTGACCCCCCTGTCCAGTGCCGAGGATGCCGCCCGCCTGCTCACCCGCCTGCGGGATTCGACCTGCACCGCCGCCCTGTCCCGCTGTCGCAGGATCATCGAAGCGGGTTTCGAGGTGGACTACCTGCGCCCGCGTCCCTTGGTGAAGGTCACCGGCGAGTTCTGGGCGCAGACCACCGAGGGGGACGGCAACTTCCGCATGTTCGAGTTTCTCGAGGGGGAAGGCGCCGAGATCCAGGTGGAACCGGTCGCCGGATGGGTCGACTACATGCGCCACGGGCTCCACGGCCAGCTCGATGAGGCCCGGGCGGCCGAGGCGGCGGCTCACGTCCGGACGGGCCGCGCCCTACTGCGGGCCACCACCACACGGTTGCGCCACTGGCTGATCGAGCAGATCGGCCGGCTCCTCCATCGCGAGTACGACCGCATGCGCGCCGCCCTCGGTAACTGTGCAGCCCCGCTGGCCGACCAGCGCACCCTGGAGCGTCTCGGCCGCCCCTACTACCACCCGCGCATCACCGGTGGCGAGGGACACCTTGAGGTGGCCAAGACGCTCTACTACCACCGCAACCGTCTGGCGCACATGACCCTCTCGCTCAAGCCCTTCGGCTGCATGCCCTCGACCCAGTCCGACGGGGCCCAGGCAGCCGTGCAGGCCGACTATCCGGATATCCGCTTCCTGCCCATTGAGACCTCCGGCGAGGGCGAGATCAACGCCTACTCGCGGGCACAGATGGCGCTGGGCGAGGCGCGCGAGTCCGCCCGCAACGAGTTCCAAGACGCCCTGACCGCCCGCGGCACCGACCTGGACACGCTGCGCGCCTACATCGCCGAACGCCCGCAGCTGCGCAGCCCGCTCTACCCGATCCCCCATACCGGCGGGGCGATCTGCCGGGCGGCACGGTTCGTCCATCACCTGGCCGATCGCATGGCCAGCCACCCGGACTCGCCCCGCCACGCCGCCACCGAGCACCAGCCCGGGGAGCCCCGTCATGCCCAGCCCCGCTGATCACGCCCCGATCCTGGTCGGCCTGGACGTCGGTTCCACCACGGTCAAGGCCGTAGTCATCGACGGTGCCGACGATACACTGCTCTGGCACGACTATCGCCGCCACGAAACGCGCCAGCTGGAGACCGTGCGTGACTTCCTCGCCCGGATCGAGGCAGCCATCCCAGCGGCGCGTCGCGAAGACCTGCGGCTGTTCACCACCGGCTCGGGGGGCGGCAGCGTCGCCCGGGCCCTGGGGGCGCGGTTCGTGCAGGAGGTCCACGCCGTGTCGCTGGCCGTCGAGTCGCGTTTCCCCGACGTCGGCAGCGTGGTCGAGCTCGGTGGCCAGGACGCCAAGATCATCGTCTTCAAGTCGCTGGAAGACGGCAGCAAGCGCAAGATCCCGGCCATGAACGACAAGTGCGCCGGGGGCACCGGCGCCGTGATCGACAAGATCGCCGCCAAGCTGGCCATCGCGCCGGAGCGGCTCGGCGACATGGGCTATGTCGGCCACACCGTCCACCCGGTGGCCGGGAAGTGCGGGGTCTTCGCCGAGACCGATATCAACTCCCTACAGAAGCAGGGGGTCGCCGCCGAGGAACTGATGGCCTCACTGTTTGAGGCCATCGTGCAGCAGAACCTCTCCGTCCTGACCCGGGGCCACACCCTCCACCCCCGGGTGCTGCTGCTCGGCGGGCCGAACACCTACATCCGCGGCCTTCAGGAGTGCTGGCGAAGCCACATCCAGGCCCTCTGGGAGGAGCGAGGCGTCGACTGGAACGCGCCGCTGGAGGCAGCCGTCCACGTCCCCGAGCAGGCCCAGTACTTCGCCGCGCTCGGCGCGGTCGCGTTCGGGCGCAGCGAGCTGGCCGATGACCCGGACGCCGGGCGCTACCCGGGGCCGGGCGTGCTGGACGATTGGCTGACGGAGCAGCGCACCGGCGGGCGGCGCCCGGGCGGCGCACCGCCCCTGGTCCAGGATTCCGCCGAGCTGGAAACGTTTCTGCGCGAGTTCCAGCCGCAACCCTGGCAGCCGGCCCGCTTCTCCCCCGGCGAAAGGGTGACCGGCTATGTGGGGATCGACGCCGGGTCCACCTCCACCAAGGGCGTCCTGCTGGATCCGGACGGCGAGGTCCTCGCCAAGGCCTATCGACTCTCTGGAGGCAACCCCATCGAGGACGCCGTTGCCCTGCTCGCCGAACTGGAGACCGCCGTCCTGCGCCAAGGGGCGGAACTGGAAGTCCTCGGTGTGGGCACCACCGGATACGCCAAGGATATCCTGCGCGACGTGCTGCATGCGGATACCGCGGTCGTCGAGACGGTGGCCCACGCCCACGCCTGCGAAAAAGAGCACCCCGGGACCGACTGCATCGTCGATGTCGGCGGCCAGGACATCAAGCTGATGTTCCTGCGCGACGGCCGGGTCCGCGACTTCCGTCTCAACACCCAATGCTCGGCGGGCAACGGCTACTTCCTGCAGGCAACCGCGCGCGCCTTTGGCATCGAGCTCGAGGACTACGCCGAGACCGCGCTCAGCGCGGAGGCGATGCCCGTGTTCAACCACGGCTGTGCGGTCTTCCTGCAGTCGGACATCGTCGACTTCCAGCGCAAGGGCTGGCAGCGCCACGAGATCCTCGCCGGCCTGGCGGCGGTCCTGCCGAAGAACATCTGGCTCTATGTGGCGCAGCAGCCCAACCCGGCGGATCTGGGACGGCGTTTCGTCTTACAAGGGGGAACGCAGCACAACCTCGCCGCCGTGAAGGCACAGGTGGACTACCTGCGCGAGCGCTTCCGGCAGGTGGGGGCGAAGTGTGACATCCGCGTGCACCGCCACTGCGGTGAATCCGGGGCGATCGGCGCGGGGCTCGAGGCCCGCCGACTGCACCGCAGCGAGCACCGCCGCTCGACGTTCATCGGCTTCGAACGCGCGCGCCGCCTCCAACACCACACCATCCGCGACGAGCGCACACGGTGTCGTTTCTGCCGCAACCTCTGCCTGCGGACCTTCATCGACGTGGCCACCGGCGACGTCACCGAGCCGGCAACCGGGGCCGATACGCCACCCCGGACCTCGGTCCCCTTGGCCCCCGGTTTCCGGCGCGTAATCATCGCCTCCTGCGAGCAGGGCGAGGTCGAGGACAAAGACACCATGCAGCGCATCAAGGCGGCGCTCGATCGCGACGCCGAGCGCAATCCGAATCACCTGGACCGCGCCGCCCGCGAGGTCTTCCGCACCCCGCAGGTCGAAGGGGTCGCCGACCCGCTGCCACAGACCCGCCTGCCCGGCCCGCTGGGCCGCCCTGCGGCCCGCCGCCGGGCGGCGATGGCCTATCGCCGTCAGGTGCGCATCGGTATCCCCCGGGTCCTGAACCTCTACAGCTGCGCGCCCTTCTTCCTCGGCTATTTCACAGCGCTCGGCGTCCCCGAACGGGCGCTGGTCTTCTCCGACTACACCGATCCGGAACTCTACCGTCGCGGCGCCAACCGCGGCAGCATCGACCCGTGCTTCCCGAGCAAGCTCGGCATCCCGCACGTCCATAACCTGCTTACCCGCAAACACCGCCGGCGCCCGCTCACCCACATCTTCTTCCCGATGATCAAGAGTCTGCCCGGCGCTCTGGACGGCGCACTCGCCGCCCAGGCGTGCCCGACGGTGCCGGGCACCGCCGAAGCCACCCACGCCGCCTTCCGCCGCGAGGGGGACGTGTTCGCCGAGCACGGGATCCGCTTCCGCAAGACCCTGGTCAACCTGGACGACGCGGCGCTGTGTGCCGAACAGATGCGCGCCGACTGGGGAGAGGAACTCGGCATCAGCGCCAGGGAGTCAAGGCGCGCCGCGGAACAGGGCCTGGCAGCCCTGCACGCCTTCCACGAGCGGATGGAGGCCGAACAGCGGCAGACGCTGCAGCGGCTGGAGCAGGAAGGACGGGTGGGTATCGGGGTCCTCGGCCGGCCCTACCACAACGATCCGGGCATCAACCACGGCATCCTCGATGATCTGCAGCGCAAGGGCTACCCGATCCTGTGGCAGGACGCCCTGCCCCGCGATCCGGCCACGCTCGAGCAGCTCTTCGGCGCCGAGGTGCGCGCCGGCGCCATGCGCTCGGCGCTGGCCATCGACGATGTCTGGAAGCACGACTTCTCAGAGCACAGCTCCCGCAAGCTCTGGGCGGCGAAGTTCATCGCCCGCCACCCCAACTTGGTGGCCGTAGAGCTGTCGAACTTCAAGTGCGGCCACGACGCCCCGATCTACTCGGTGATCGAGGCGATCATCGAGCAATCCGGAACACCCTACTTCTGCTTCAAGGACCTAGACGAGAACCGTCCCGGCGGATCGATCCAGATCCGCACCGAGACCATCGACTACTTCCTGCGCCGATACCAGGCCGAGCTACCCGCCAAGCGCTCGGCTGCCTGAGCACGGGGCGGCCGCTCGGCCGCCCCGTGCGCAGGTCTTCACACGCCGATCAGATCGCGCATGTCGTAGAGCCCCGGCGGTTGTTCCACCAGCCACGTGGCGGCCCGCAGGGCGCCGGCGGCAAAGGTGGTGCGGCTCGAGGCCTTGTGGGTGAGCTCGACCCGTTCACCGTCCCCGCCAAAAAGCACGGTATGCTCACCGACGATGTCGCCGGCACGGATCGTCTCGAAGCCGATGGCCCGCCGGTCGCGCTCCCCGGTGTAGCCCTCGCGGCCGTAGACGGCGCATTGCCCCAAGTCACGTCCCAAGGCATCGGCCGCCGCCTCGCCGAGCCGAAGCGCAGTACCCGAAGGGGCATCCACCTTGTGGCGGTGGTGGGCCTCGATGATCTCGATGTCGCTGTGCTCACCGATGGCGCGGGCGGCCTGCTCGACCAGCGCGGTCAGCAGCGTCACTCCGGTCGAATAGTTGGCCGCGTGCATGACCGCCACTTGCTCCGAGAGCTGCCGCACCGCCTCGCGCTGGGCCTCGCCGAGGCCCGTGGTCCCCAGTACCAGCGGGCGGCCGGCCTGCGCACAGGCAGCAGTCACCGCCTCCGTCGCCTCGGGGAGGCTGAAATCGATCACAGCCTCGGAGGCAGACACGGCGGTCGCAATGTCGTCCCCGACGGTCACGCCCACCGCCCCTTGCCCGGCGAGTTCACCGGCATCCCGACCGACGGCCTCGCCACCGGCCCGGTCGGTGGCGGCGGCCAGATGCACCCCCGGCTGCCGGTGCACCACATCGATCAGCATACGGCCCATGCGGCCGCCGGCCCCGATGATGCCGATGCCCAGGCTCATATCCGCCACTCCTCGATAAAGCGCTTGACCTTGTCGAGCCACGACGAGGTGTGCGGATGGTGCTTGCCTCCGGTGTCCTGCAGGGTCGCCTGAAACTCCTCGAGCAGCTCACGCTGGCGCTTGGTCAGGTTGACCGGCGTCTCGACGTGGATCCGGCAGAGCAGGTCGCCCTGGCGGTTGCCGCGCACCGGCTTGACCCCCTTGCCGCGCAGGCGGAACACCTGGTTGGGCTGGGTCCCCGGCGGGATGCGCAGGTTCACGCGGCCGTCGAGGGTGGGCACCTCAACCTCGCCGCCGAGGGCCGCGGTGACGATGTCCACCGGTACCTGGCAGTGCAGGTCGGCCCCGTCACGCTCGAAGAACTCATGCTCGCGCACGGCGACCTGGACGTACAGGTCACCCGGCGGACCACCGCGCTCGCCCGGTTCGCCCTCGCCGGAGAGGCGGATGCGGTCGCCGGTATCGACGCCGGCGGGGATGCGCACGCTGAGGGTCTTGCGGTCCTCGACCCGACCCCGGCCCCGGCACTTGGGACACGGGTCGGTCACCACAACGCCCTCGCCGCCGCAGCGCGGACAGGTCTGCTGGATGGAAAAGAATCCCTGCTGCACGCGCACGTCGCCGTGGCCCTTACAGGTCGGGCACGTCTGCGGCTTGGAGCCGGCCCGGGAGCCCGAGCCCTTGCACGAGTCGCATTCGACGTGGGTGGGCACCTGGATCTGCTCCTCGGTACCGCGCACCGCGTCCTCGAGGCTCAGCTCGAGTGTGTAGCGCAGGTCGGCACCGCGGAAGGCCCGGCTGCGGCCGCCGCCGCGCCCCCCCCCGGAGCCGAAGATATCCCCGAAGACGTCGGAGAAGATATCCGAGAAATCGGGGCCGCCCGGTCCGGCGCCACCACCGTAGCCGCGCGGCCCGCCACCGCCGGCGGACGGATCCACCCCGGCGTGGCCGAACTGGTCGTAGGCGGCGCGCTTCTGCGCGTCCGAGAGGACCTCGTAGGCCTCCTTGACCTCCTTGAAGCGCTCGGCCGACTCCTCGTCCCCCGGATTGCGGTCCGGATGGTACTTCTGGGCCATGCGCCGGTAGGCCTTCTTGATCTCGGCGTCAGAGGCGTTCTTGTTGACCCCCAACACCTCGTAGTAGTCACGCTTCGCCATAGGCTGCTCCGCGTTTCAGCACCCGGTAACGACAAAGGCGCAGGAGGGTGTCCCACCCTGCGCCTCCGCTCTGGCGGGGGGCCCCCCCCCCCCCCGGCCCCCCCCCCCCCCCCCCCCCCCCCGGCTGCGGCTCACTTGCGGGAGTTGCCGTCCTCGTCCTTGACCTCTTCGAAGTCGGCGTCGACCACGTCCTCCTTTTGCTCGCCCGACGCGGCCTCGCCGGAGCCCGCACCCGCGGAGGCCTCTTCGCCGCCACCGGACTGCTGGTACGCCTTCTGCGCCAGCTCGCCGGCCTTGGTCGCCAGCTCCTGGGTCTTCTGCTCGATGGCCTCCTTGTCCTCGCCGTCCTTGACCTGCTCGAGCTCACTGATGGCGCTCTCGATCTCCTGCTTCTCGGCATCGCCGACCTGCTCGCCGAGATCCGACAGCGTCTTGCGGGTCGAGTGGATCATGTTCTCGGCCTGATTGCGCGCCTCGACCAGCTCGCGCTGCTTGCGGTCCTCTTCGGCGTGCTCCTCGGCCTCCTTGACCATACGCTCGATCTCGTCCTCGGTCAGCCCGGAGGAGGCCTTGATCTCGATGCCGGTCTCCTTGCCGGTGGCCTTGTCCTTGGCCGAGACGTTGAGGATGCCGTTGGCGTCGATGTCGAAGGCGACCTCGATCTGCGGCACACCGCGCGGCGACGGGGGGATGTCGGTCAGATCGAAACGACCGAGGGACTTGTTGTCCTTGGCCATCTCCCGCTCGCCCTGCAGGACGTGGACGGTCACGGCGGTCTGGTTGTCCTCGGCGGTCGAGAAGGTCTGCGTCCCCTTGGTGGGGATGGTGGTGTTCTTCTCGATGATCTTGGTCATCACGCCACCGAGGGTCTCGATGCCCAGCGACAGCGGCGTGACGTCGAGCAGCAGAACGTCCTTGACGTCACCGCCGAGCACACCGGCCTGGATCGCTGCACCCACGGCCACGGCCTCGTCCGGGTTGACGTCCTTGCGCGGATCCTTACCGAAGTAATCCTTGACCTTCTCCTGGACCTTCGGCATCCGCGTCTGGCCACCGACCAGGATCACGTCCTGGATGTCGCTGGCCGCCAGGCCTGCGTCCTTGAGCGCGGTCTTGCACGGCTCGATGGTGCGCTCGACCAGGTCCTCGACCAGCGACTCGAGCTTCGCCCTGGTGAGCTTGATGGCCATGTGCTTCGGACCGCTCTGATCCGCGGTGATGTAGGGCAGATTGATCTCGGTCTGCTGGCTCGAGGAGAGCTCCACCTTGGCCTTCTCGGCCGCCTCGCGCAGGCGCTGCAGCGCCAGGTGATCCTGGCCGAGGTCAATGCCCTGGTCCTTCTTGAACTCCTGGATCAGGTAGTCGATGATCCGCTTGTCGAAATCCTCGCCCCCCAGGAAGGTATCGCCGGAGGTGGAGAGGACCTCGAACTGCTTCTCGCCGTCGACCTCGGCGATCTCGATGATCGACACGTCGAAGGTGCCGCCGCCCAGGTCGTAGACCGCGACCTTCTTGTCGCCGCCCTCCTTGTCCAGGCCGTAGGCCAGCGCCGCCGCCGTCGGCTCGTTGATGATGCGCTTGACCTCGAGTCCGGCGATCTTGCCGGCATCCTTGGTGGCCTGGCGCTGGGAGTCGTTGAAGTACGCCGGGACGGTGATCACTGCCTCGGTGACCTCCTCACCCAGGTAGTCCTCGGCGGTGCTCTTCATCTTCTGCAGGGTGCGCGCCGAGACCTCCGGCGGCGCCATCTTCTTACCCTGCGCCTCGACCCAGGCGTCGCCATTGTCCGCCTTGACGATCTTGTACGGCATCTCCTTGATGTCGCGCTGGACGACATCCTCGTCGAAGCGCCGGCCGATCAGGCGCTTGACCGCATGGATGGTGTTCTCCGGGTTGGTGACCGACTGCCGCTTGGCCGGGGCGCCGGTGAGCACCTCGCCATCCTCGGCGAAAGCCACCACCGACGGGGTGGTCCGATCGCCCTCCGCGTTCTCGATCACGCGGGTCTTATTGCCCTCCATGACCGCCACGCACGAGTTGGTCGTGCCCAGGTCGATGCCGATGATCTTACCCATAATTCGCTCCTGCTAACCGTTGAATCTGTCCGGGCCTGATTGCCTTCTGCCCCTTAAGTGCGGTGCCCCATCGGCTTTTTCAAGGGCCCGGTTTGAATCGCGCCGAATCGCGTGCCTTTAGGCGGTCTCGTCCACCGAGCCACCGCTGCCCGCACTGCCGTCGGCCTTCTTGGCCACCACCACCAGTGCCGGGCGCAGCAGGCGATCCTGCAGGCGGTAGCCCTTCTGCACCACGTGGAGCACGGTGTTCGGCTCCTGCTCTTCGCTGGGCTGCGTCGCCATAGCTTCGTGGTAGTCGGGGTTGAAACGCTCGCCCAGCGGGTTGATCTCCTCGATCTCGAAGCGCTCGAAGACCTGATTGAGCATCTTGAGGGTCAACTGCGAGCCCTCGAGGAGCTTCTCGCGATCGGCCTCGGCGTCTTCGGCCGCCTGAACGCCCATCTCCAGGCTGTCCTTGACCTGCAGGAGATCGCCGCAGACCTTCTCGAGCCCCTGCCGCCGGGCCTGGTCGACATCCTTTTCCGCGCGGCGCTGCGCGTTCTCCAGCTCGGCGCGCATGCGCAGCACCTGATCCCAGTTCTCTTGGGCCTTCCGCTCGGCGTCAGCAAGGGCGTTCTCGAGTTCCTCGATACGCTGCTCCAGGTCCTCGGCGCTGGTACCGGCCTCGTCCGCCGCGGCGCCCTCGCTCGCCGAATCGCCGCTCTGGAGCTCGCCCTCGAGCGCCTCCGAGGCCTGACGGGTGTGCTTCTGCTCCGACGCCTCGGCGGTTGCCTGCGCGTCGCCGCGCACCTCGGGCTGCTCCTCGGTCGTGCTCTGTCGCTGGTTATCAGTCATATGGCTGCTCCGCTAGATTGAGCCGGAAAACGGTTACTGGCAGCCCACCACCGGGCGCCCCAAGCGCGGCCACCGGGTGCACTGCCTCCTGCCTGGGCACAGGTGTGGGGATCTAGCGCGGCGGATTCAAGGCCGAGCCGACCAATCGGGCGGTGATGTCGACGATCGGAATGATCCGGTCGTAGGCCATGCGGGTCGGCCCGATCACCCCGAGCACCCCGGCCGCCTCACCGGCGACCCCGTAACGGGCCGTCACCAGCGAGAGACCGTCGAAGACCTCGTAACCGGCCTCCTGGCCGATGTAGATCTGGACGCCATCGGCCCGCGCGCAGCGATCGAGCAGGTGGAGGATGTCACGCTTCTGCGTGAAGGCCTCGAACAGCTGGCGCAGCCGGTCCACATCGGAGAGTTCCTCGAACTCCATCAGATTGGTCTGACCCGCGACCACGTACCCCTCGTCGTCCTGCTCCTCCGCCAGGGCCTTCTCGCCGACCTCCACCGCCGAGCGCATGAGTTCGTCGAGTCGCTGCTGATCGGCCTGCATGGCGGCGAGCAGGCGCTGGCGCACGCGCGGCAGCTCCACGCCGGCGAACTCCGCATTGAGGTAGTTGGCGATGCGCTGAAGCTCAGCCTCGGAGAAGTCGCGCTCGGTGCGGATGACGCGGTTCTGCACATCCCGCTCATTGATCACCAGGATCGCTAGCACGCGACGGTCGGACAGCGGCAGGAACTCCACGTGGCGCAGCACCGCCCAGTCGCAGCGCGGGAGGGTCACCACACCGGCCAGCCGGGTCAACTGCGAGAGCAGGTCCGAGGCGGAGTCGGCCAGCTCCTCCGCCCCCTCCTCCCGGTCGCGAACCAGACGCCGGCGGAGCTGTTCGACGGTGTCGCCCTCGATGGGCTGGACCTGGAGCAGGCAGTCGACGTAGAAGCGCAGGCCCCGATCGGTCGGCACCCGACCGGCCGAGGTGTGCGGCGAGACCAGATAGCCCAATTCCTCGAGGTCGGCCATGACGTTGCGCACCGTGGCTGGGCTGACGGACAGCCCGGCTTCACGGGCCAGGCTGCGCGACCCGACCGGCCTGCCGCTGTCGATGTAGCGACGCACCAGCGTGCGGAGCAGGGTGCGCGCGCGGTCGCCCAGCTCCAGGTCGTGCGGCGGGCTCATGGCTCATGCACCACGGGTTGCGCGATTTCGCGGGGGTTGCACTTAGGGCGCTTGAGTGCGGGGTGAGGCTAGCAAGCCCCCTGTACAACCGTCAACGAGCCCGCCGCACCACCTCACTCGTCCAGGGCCTCTTCCAGATCCGCGCGGAGCTGCTCGAAATTCGCTTGATAAGCCTCAAGGGACGAATTACGCATGGCCGACTTCATGCCAAAGGCGCCACCCCAGAACATCCTTGCGCCATAGGTATCACCCCGGTTCTCGTAGGTCTGATCCAGAAGCTGTTCCTTGTCCGCATCGAGCAGCTCGGCCCGCATTCGAACCGTCGCGCGGTGATTGGAAAAGCTGTAATACGGGACCTCCAGAAACAGCTGATATCTGTCTTCCGCGCCGCTCGGCTCGGTGACAAGCTGCGAGTCCGAGAACACCTGCGGCACCTCAACCTCGGCAACCTGCACGAGCATTTCTCCTGGAAACGCAACCCACGAATGGGCGAACCCGGCCATTCCGGAGCGCACCGGCACCTCGGCGGACCGCTGCTCCTCCGTGATGACAACCTCCGTTGGCTCTTCCCGCGGCTCCTGATCCACCGTGTAATCAATATCGTCGAAGGCGACATGGTGGGTGCAGCCGCTGAGCAGCAGGAGCAGTCCGGGCAGACCCCAATGGAACAACCTGTGTCGACCAGCCATCCTCGTCCTCCAATTCAAGAAAATGTCCCAATACGGGGCCGCGCAAGGTTAATACAAACTCCGCCGTGACGGACAGTCCCACTCAAGCCGCAGGGCGGGGGGGTATCGCAACCGCCCCCGCCCCCGGCGCCAGCGCTCGGAGGGATATGCTGCCCTCGCATTGAAGCGGGCCTCGCATGACGCTAAGCTTGCGCGCTACCTTGGGCCGGGGGCGGCCGGGCATTCCCGGCCGGCCCGGCCACCGGGCCGCAACCACCCCGACAACCCCATCAGGACACCCTAGGAACACCATGTCAGAGCGCACGCAAACAGAGCAGGAGCTTGCCGAGGCCCTCGTGGAGGCCCTCAATCTCGATGTCGACGCAGACGCCATCGAACCGGAGGCGCCCTTGTTCGGAGACGGCCTCGGCCTGGATTCGATCGACGCACTCGAGATCGCCATGGAGGTCTCCCGCCGCTACGGGGTGCAGCTGCGCGCCGATGACGCGGACAATCAGCAGGTGTTCTTTTCCCTGCGCTCGCTCGCCAAGTATGTCGATCAACACCGGACCCGATAACCGGCTGCCGCTGCAGCGCCCCGTTGCAGCGGCACTCCCCCTGCTCCTCTACCCCCTCTGGTCCCACGCCATGATCAGTGCAGGCCTCGAGAGCGCTAGCCTGCTCGGCCTGGCGGTGCTGGCCGCACTGACGCTTTATCTGCGCGGGGGACCAACCCCCGGTAGTCTGGCGGCCGTGGCGCTTCTCTTCGGCGCCGCATTGGCGGACCTGCTACTTGCCCACCCCGTCGCGCTCTACGCGCCCCCCATACTGCTCCCCATGGCTGTTGCGTGGATGTTCGGCCGCACACTGCTCGCGGGGCGCCAGCCCCTGGTCGAACAGATTGCCACGGCCATTGTCGGCGACCGCCACAGCAGTGCGGAACGACGTTACATGCGCACCGTTACCTGGCTGTGGACCCTGCTCTGCAGCGCCCTGACCCTGAACACTATCCTTCTGCTGCTGCTTGGGGCTTCCCCCCAGACCTGGTCCCTGTTCGCCAATATCATCAACTATCTGGTGATCGGCGGCGCGATGATCGGTGAATACCTTGTGCGCTGCCTCCGCTTCGGATGGCCCGAAGACCCCCTCGCCTTCTGGCGGGCGGTTGCACGGATCGACTGGCGACGCCTAAGCTGACACGCTTTTCGGAACCATCAACGGCCGGCCCCGAAACCGGCCAGCCGCGCCGGACCACTACCATGAAACGAAAGTCGAACACCCGTCTGCCGGCCGGAGAGGCCATGTCCAGGGCGCAAATGCTCGCCTTTGCGCCATTTGCCTTCTTTGCGGCAACGACCATGCGCGACACGGGACTGCTGAGCAGTCTGGAGAACGCCGGTGCCGAGGGGCTCACCCGGCCCGAGCTGGCCCGCGATACCGGCCTTAGCGAGTACGCGGTCGCGGTACTGGTCGACTTCGGTCAGGATCTTGAGATCCTCAGCGAGCAGGAGGAGGCCTGCACCCTGGCCCCCCTGGGGCACATCCTGCTCCATGACCCAATGACCCGGGTTAACATGGATTTCACGCGGGACTTCGCCAGCCATGGACTGCCCGCCCTGGAGACAGCGATCCGCGAAGGCCGGCCAGCCGGGCTCGCGGCGCTGGGCGACTGGTCGACCCTCTACGAGGGCCTGCACGAACTCGAAGAGCCTGCAGCCGGCAGCTGGTTCCGCTTCGATCATTATTACTCCGAGCACGCCTTCCGCGATCTGGTCGAACGCCTCGCCCGGGATGCGCCAAGGCATGTCATGGACGTCGGCGCCAACACCGGACGCCTGGCGCTGCGCTACCTCGATCGCGACCCGGAAGCCTGCATGACGCTGCTCGACCTACCCGGTCCACTGCAGATGGCCCGTGAGGCTCTCGAAGCGGCCGGCCAGGCGGACCGGGCCCACCTGCACCCGACGGACCTGCGAGACAACAGCCGGGAGCTGCCCGGAGGCGCCGATGCCATCGTCATGAGCCAGCTCCTAGCCTGTTTCCCGCCGGAGGAGATCGTGGCACTGCTGCGCCGGACCGCCCGTGCGATGGATTCCGAAACCCGCCTTTACATCGTCGAACTCTGCCCCGACCGGCAGATCCATGAAGCGGCCCGATTCAGCCTCAACGCCGTATCCCTCTACTTCACGTGCATGGTCAACGGAACCAGCCGCTTCTACCCGCGGGATACGCTCGGTCGCCTGATCGACGAAGCCGGATTGATGACCGACCACGAAGAGGAGCCGATCGGGGTCGGGCACACGCTCTTGCGCTGCCGCCGGAGGTAAGGAGCCACCCTTGCAAACCGCTGATCTCCAACTGCTCGGGACGTTCTCAATCCCGCCAGAGCACCCGTCGCTCCCGGGACACTTCCCGGGCGAACCGATCGTGCCCGGCTCGGTCTTGATCGATCACGCCATGTCGTACCTGGCGGAATTCGGCACCGGGCCACTCCACACCGCCCGGATACGCCGCCTGAAGTTCTCGGCGATGGTCCGCCCCGGCCAAGAAGTTCAGATCCACGGGGCGCGAAAGGGAAACCAGATCCGTTTTCGCTGCCTCGCGGAGGGGCACGCGGTCGTCGACGGTCAGATCGACCTCGATCCCGCAGCCGACACTCCCTCTTCCCAGGCGGCGCCCGCTCGCCCATGACCGGGCAGTGGCAAAACCTGCAGGAGCGCGGATCCCCGCTGGCGCTGCGTACCATCCGCTGGATCGCACTGCGCGTCGGGCGCCCTTTTGCGCGCTCGCTGCTGCCGGCGATCACCCTGTATTTCCTGCTCACTGCCGGGCACGCCCGCCAGGCTTCACGCCAGTTTTTGCGCAGAGCGGGCTTTGAACGACCGCACCTCGGCCACGTCTTTCGGCATTTCTACACCTTCGCCGCCGTGATCCTGGACCGTGTCTATTTTACCCGGGGGGATCTCCAGCGATTCGATCTGCGCCTACACATAGACCCCGGTGTACGCGACCACCTGGACGGCGGGCACGGCGCGCTGATGCTTGGGGCCCACTTCGGGAGTTTTGATGCGCTGCGAGCCGTTGGCCTGCAGTACGGCGACCTGCGACTGCGCGTACTGATGCATTACGACTCCGGGCAGCTGATCGTGCGCCTGCTGGATGCGCTCAATCCGCAGATGGCGCAGACCGTTATCCCCCTGGGGACACCGCAGACCCTGCTGCGCACCAAGGAGTGGCTGGACGACGGGGGCACGGTAGCGCTGCTCGGAGACCGCCTGCTTCAAACCGACGATCCCTCGCGCCGGCGTACAGTAAACTGCCACTTTATGGGCCACCCCACCCGCATGCCCACGGGCCCGCTTCACCTGGCTGCCCGGACCCGTAAACCCATCATCCTGTTTTTTGGCATCTATCGCGGCGGGAATCGGTACGACATACACCTTGAATGGCTGGTCGAGCAGGACGAGGTCGACCGGATCGATGCGCCGGAAACCGTACAGCGGGTGATCCAGCGGTACGCGGATCGACTCGAAGCGCATGCGCGCAATGCGCCCTACAACTGGTTCAATTTCTACGACTACTGGCGGAACGACGAGCTGGACCATGACTGATCACCCCCTCCCGCTGGAGCGATCCGACCTCGAGAGACTGATGCCGCATGCCGGGGACATGTGCCTGATCGACCGCGTCGAGACCTGGGACGAGACAAGACTACAGGCACGCTGCTGGTCGCACCGGCAAGCGGACCATCCACTGGCGCGCGACGGTCGGCTAAGCATCTGGCACGCTCTGGAGTACGGCGCTCAGGCCATGGCCATTCACGGCGGCCTGCTCGCGGCACGGCAAGGTCAGCAGCTCGGTCAGGGACTGCTTGCCGGGGCCCGCGACCTGATTTTCACCCGGGCGACCCTGAGCGACCTCGCCGGTGATCTGGAGATCGAGGTCACCCAGCAGTTCGCCCAGATGGGCAGTCTCATCTACGATTTTCGCATCGAGACTCAGGGTCACTGCCTGGCAACCGGGACGGCGACCGTGGTCGGCAGACCATGACTCCGGGAGAGCAGCAGCAGCCATGCGCTTTTTCGCTCTGATACCCGCATTCAACGATGGCGACACCGTCGCAGAGATCGCCGCGGAGACGGCCCGCCAGTGCCCGGTCATCGTGGTGGACGACGGCTCCTCGGACCGGACACCGGAGGCGCTCGCTTCCGTGCCGGTCACCGTCCTGCGCAACCCCCGCAACCAGGGTAAGGCCTGGAGCCTGCACCGAGGGTTCCAGGAAGCCCTGCGCAGGGGCGCGGACGCCGTCGTCACCCTCGACGCCGATGGTCAGCACCCGGTCGCGGAACTCCCCCGACTGCTCGACGCCGCCCGGGAGGAACCGGGCAGCGTGATCATGGCCGCACGGGTGCTGGACCGCGAGCAGATTCCACCGCTGCGCCTGTTCGCCCACCGCAATGCGAACTTCTGGATCTCTTGGGCCGCTGGCTACCCGATCCTGGATACGCAATCCGGATTCCGGGTCTATCCGGCCACGCTGCTCCGCCAGCTGGATCTCCCCTGCGACCCCCACCGCAGTTTCGTGTTCGAGAGCGAAGCCCTGATCCGCGCCGCGAAGCTGGGATACAGTGTGCGCTCCGTGCCCATCCGCGCAATCTATCGCGCCGACGCACGCCCGAGCCACTACCGGCCGGCGGTCGACACCCTGCGCATCATCCGAATGGTTGCCGGCCACTTGGTCCGCAGCGGGCTGAATCCGGCGGGTCTGCTGCGCAGCCTGAGCCAACAACCGAGGTGAAGGATGCCGCACCGAGTCGAGTGGGACCGCAGCGCCCTGCAGACCTTCGCCCTCGCCAATCTCCTGCTGCTCCTCTCCGCCGGCCTGTTGCTCGTGGTGCAGCTGATCCGCGTCCTGATCATCGGGAGCGGTCGCCCCGCGCTTCCGGATCGCTGCGCCTGGATCATCGTTCCCGGCCACAGCCGTGAGGGGATCGCCCTGTCGGCGGATTTCAAGACGCGTCTCGATCGGGCCGCACGACTGGCGAATCAGTTCCCCGAGGCGCGCCTGCTGCTACTCGGCGGCATCACCGACCCCGCGCAACGCTCCGAGGCCGCGGCAGGCGCCGAATTCCTCCACCGACAGCACCATATCCCCGCCTGGCGCATCGTGCAGGAGGAGGATTCCCGCCACACATTGGAGAATTTTCAACGTGCCCGGGAGTTGATCCGCCCGTACCCGGGGCAGCAGCGCTGCCTGATCGTGACGAACCGCTACCATCTGGCCCGTGCCAGCGCGATGGCACGCAATCTGGGACTACCGGTAACCCCCTGCCCTGCCGCACCGCACTGGGGCCGCCAGGACACCGCACCGGGCAAACTCCTGGCCGAGGCCTACCTACTGCACTGGTATGAGACGGGTGCCCTCTACGCGCGTCTAACCCGGAACCGGGCCATGCTTGACCGCGTCCGCCGCAGTGAGCCGGTGGACGAGTAATCACCGGCCCGGGATGCACACGAGGAGGCCTCTGATGCCAAGAAACATCCCGCGGGGACTGATTGACCTGCTCGGCGTGCTTGCCGTCGCTCTCCTGCTGAACGCACCGGCAGACGCACGAAACGCGCCCGGCGACCCCCTCACCCTGCCGGGTCTTAAGGGCCAGCCGATCGAGGACCCCGTCTTCGACGGCACACTCCAGACCTATCAGGGCGGCCCGGAGGACGCGCCCACCCTCGTCCTCGTGCACGGCATTGATAAGCGCGGCGGGGCTGCCTGGAAGGAGATCAGTGAAGGACTCAGCCAGAATTACCGTCTGATCGCTTTCGATCTACCAGGTTTTGGCGCCTCCACCCGGGGTAATCACCTGTATGGGCCGGATCAGTACGTCCGGGTGCTCGACCATGTCATCTCGGAGCTAGCGGACCCGCCGGTCTTCCTGCTCGGCCACTCCCTGGGCGGCGCCATCGCCCTGCGCTACGCCGCCAGGCACCCGGACAACGTGGAGCACCTGCTGATCTCCAGTGCCGCCGGGATCCTGCACAAGGCGGCCTACACCAGTTTTCTGGCCCGCACCCCGTGGAGTGAGAACGACGGTTGGGGTACCGACCGCTGGCTCGACCGTACCGGCGGACAGGTGATCCGGCAACTGATGAGGCAGATTCCGGACGCCGGTGAGATCCTACTCTCGGCGCCCGGCCGCCGGGTGGCCCTGCGCAGTGACCCCACGCGCATTGCCGCCCTCGCCCTGGTGGAGACGGACTTCAGCCGCACGCTGCACGAGCATGCGGTCCCGACCAGCGTGTTTTGGGGAGCGCGTGATCGGATTACGCCCGTGCGAACCGGTCAGTTGCTCGCCGGGCTGCCATCGGGCGGCGATCTGGAGGTCTTCCCGGAGGCTGGTCATGCACCCATGCTCGACGCTCCCGAGGCCTTCCTGAAGGCGGTACAGCGACGCCTGAAGCAGGACCGTCGCTCAACCCCGCGGGAGCCGCCGGACAACACCCCCGGAGAGGCGACGTTCAGTTGTCAGGACGAGCACGGTAAGCGTATCGCTGGCCGCTACGACACCATCCGGATCGACAATTGCCAACGGGTCACCCTGGAGGACATCACTGCGCGCGAGGTGCACATCCGCGGATCCCAGGTCGCGCTGACGAATCCGCAGCTTAACGGCGGCAGCACTGCGCTGCGCGCCGAGGACAGCGAGGTCATGCTCACCGCCGGGAGCCTGACCGGTGACGTCGCCATCGAGGCCAGCGGCAGTGAACTGGATATCGCCGGGACGCGACTCAAAGGAGACACGGCAGCGCTGCGCGGCGGGGAAGGGCCAGACAGCGAAGTGATCTTCTCGGTTACGCCGATTCACGGCGCCGGCGGCTGGCACTACCGGCACGAGATGCGATCCCTCGCCCCGGGAGAGACCCTCTGAGAACGCCGCCGGGCGCTCAGCTCTTCTCCTCCGGGGAGGCCGAGCGGGCAAACAGGTCGAGCAGGGCCTGGCGCGTCAACTTACCCGTCTCGTTGCGCGGCAGCGCCTCCACGCGGCGGATCGGACGCGGCAGGAACGCCTCGTCGATCTCCTGGCGCAGCGACCTTCGAATCGCGGGGGCATCGACCCCCGGCGCCACCACCAGTGCAGCGAGGCGCTGCGCGCCATTCGCCTCGGCCTCGGGCGGCTCGAACAGCACACCGTCCTCCACGCCCGGGGTCCGCAGCAGTGCCTGATTCAGCTCCGCGAGCGACGCGCGCTTACCGGCGACGTTAACCAGATCCTCGTCGCGCCCGATGATCCGGAAACGCCCTGGGCCGTCCAGCTCGAGCCGATCCTGCAGCAGGAACGAGCACGGCAGGTGCGCTGCGCCCACCCGCGTCCCGGCGGGCTCGGTGTGCAACTCGAACTCAGGGAACAACGCCCAGGTGGGATCCCGCGCCGGCAACCGCCTGGCCAGGCTCCCGAGCTCGGAACAGCCGTAGATCTCGCCCACCCGGGTGCCATGCAGCCGCTCGATGCTGCCGGCCAAGTGCGGGTCCAGCGGTGCCGTGGCCGACCAGATCCGTTCAATGGCGGGCAACGTAAGCTGCGGATCGGCCAGGGCGCGCAGATGGGCCGGGGTGCTGACCAGCACCCGCGGCGAGGGTACCGAAGTCAACGCGCTTGCCACATCCGCGGGCATGAACGGCCGCTCGTTGCTGATGGCAACGTCACCGAAAAGCGCCATCAGCACCGACGTCTCCAGCCCATACATATGCTGGGGCGGAACCGTGGCGATGACGCTGATCGGCTCATCTCGCCCGACCAGCCCCATTTCCCGGGCATTGATCCGAGTACTTTCATAGAAGGTGGACCACGGCTTCTCGACGGCCTTCGATGCCCCCGTGCTGCCCGAGGTGAACACCACCGCCGCCAGGTGACGCGCATCCAGCTGCGGGATGGCGGTGGCAGCCCGCGTCTGCCGATCTGGCCCCACGATAACCGCCCCCGGCCAGTCGCGGTCCTCCGGGTCGTCGCTGAGCACGTAGGCATCCGGGTAACGGCTAAGAACCTCCCGGATGGTGGTATCGAGACGGTTTGCGGGCAGCAGGTTGGTCTGCCCGGCTAGCATCACGGCCGCAAACGCGACACTGAACCGATACCGGTCGCGGCACAGGTTGACCGCATAGCGGCGTGCCGGCAGCTCCGCTGCCAGCCGTTCCACCTCGCCCAGGAAGCTCCGGACCGCCACGGGCTCCCCGCCCCGGCGTGCCAGAACCTCATCCAGACCCCGTTCGAGCAGCGGCAGTCGGGTCATCGATCTCCATCCACGACGGCCCCGCCGTCGTCGGCGCGGGCCTTCAGTGTTATCCTGTCTCGGTTGAAGACTAGCCAAAAAACCTTGGCCCTGTTAACGCAGGCGACGGAAGTTAGCGCCCATCACCATGCGGGTTCAAGCCGATGACTGGACACCGACCGCGGGTCGCTCGCCGCAGCTCACCGTAACCGGGGGCTCGGATGCGCGCAGCGAGCTTGGCCGTTTCGATTTCGCCGGTGACGCCACGGCGCAGCCGCCGGCCCTGGCCACGGAGCTGCCCTGGCTTGGCGGCGATCTGGCCGCCGAGGGGTGGCGCGCCGGGGCATCCGTCCGGTACGGAAGCGACGGCGAGGCGGGCTGGGTAGCCGACGACCACCTGCTCATGCTCAGCTGGACCCGCGCGTGCGGGCCGGAGACCGATCCGGCACCGCCGGCCGAAGCGGCCTATCGACAATTGCTCCAGCACGCCCGCGATCTGGGCTACCCCCACCTGCTGCGCGCCTGGCACGTGGTGCCGGCCATCAACCAGGGCAGCGGCGACGCTGAGCGCTACCGCCGATTCTGCCTGGGGCGGGCCCGCGGGCTCGAGCGGGAGGGGATCGACGAGGACCAGCTGTGCGCGGCCTCCGCCGTGGGCAGCGCCGGCCGGCACCTGTTCGTCCACTGCCTGGCTGGCCGGAATCCGGGGACACCGCTGGAGAACCCCCGCCAAGTCGCCGCCTACCGCTACCCCCGCCAGTACGGGCCGCGCAGCCCCTCGTTCGCGCGCGCCCTGGCGATCCCGATGCGCGGCGGCGAACAGGGGCTGTTCGTGTCGGGGACGGCCAGCATCGTCGGTCATGCCACGCGGCACCCCCACGACACCCCGGCCCAGCTCGAGGAGACCCTGCTCAACCTCCATGCCCTGCTGGGTGAGGCGGCGCAGCGTCTCGGCCGGCCCGGCCTGGCCCGCTTCGGCCTGGCCAGCGCCCTGCGCGTCTATGTCCGCGACCCGACGGAGTGGCCGCGGGTTGAGGCACGCCTGCGGCGGGAGTGGCCCGACGCCCGTTTGCTCGGCGTGCGGGCCGACATCTGCCGCGCCGAGCTGACCCTGGAGATCGAGGCTTTCCAGCGAGGGTGACACCTCGCGCCCCCGGGGCCCACCTTGCCCGGCCCAGGAGGACTACACCTGATCTCGGCGGCGCGCTATGATGCCGACCGGCGCCCTTTCCACTAGTGCCGCCTCGGCAATCAACCACAACAACCCTTTCCAAGGAGGTTCACATGCATCGACGCAACCAATGGCTCTGCGCCGGCGTCGCCGCCGCCCTACTCGCTCCCGCCCCCCTGTTCGCCGCCGGTGTCGGCAACGGCATCTACCTCGAGTTCGGTGGCGGAACCGGCGAGTTTGAGTGGGACGATGCCAATGATAGCGAGGACATCGACGCCGGCCTCGCCTCGTTCGGCTACGCCCTGGACACTGCCCCGCTGGGTCCGCGGGTCTTCAACTACCGCCTCAACGTCGGGCTGGCCTCGCAGAACCTCGACTTTGATGATAATGGCGTAGAAGCCGATGTAGGCGGCATCCAGGTGGACAACATCTTCGGTTTCCGGATCATCAGCAACGACCGCGTGCGCTGGTGGGCCGGTCCGTCGGTCCGCGTCGGCCTCTACGGCGGCGACTATGACGCTGATACCGACTGGATTGACGGGGAAGATCTGGCTTACTTCGAGTTCGCCCTCGGCGGGGCGACCGGGGTGAACATCGACCTCGGTGGGGTCATCCTCTCGCCGTCGGTTGCCTGGCGCAGCCACGGCTTTGCCGGCTCCGACGACGTAGACGGCTGGGGGGGCATTGGCGGAGATTTCTCGGGCAACCACCAGACCATGACCTTCAACACCGCCCTGCTCTTTTAAGGACCGCACCCCGCGATGAACCGTGCACCGACCAACCCCGAACGGGCCACCTTCACGCGGGACGACACCGGGGTGGGGGGCACCGCCCCCCACCCGGTCATGTCGGACTACTACGGCGATGCCGCACAGCGGCAGCAGTGGGTCGATGCCATGTTCGACGCCACGGCCGAGCACTACGACTGGATCACCGATTTCATGTCCTTGGGCAGCGGCCGCTGGTACCGGCGCTGGGCCCTGCAGCGCCACGGGCTGCGCGCCGGCATGCACCTGCTCGATGCCGGCGCCGGCACCGGCGTGATCGCCAAGGCGGCCCAGGGGATGGTGGGCGAGACCGGCAGCGTGGTCGCACTGGATCCGAGCCGCGGTATGCTGGATGCCGCCGAGAGGCGCGGCGTGCAGCGCACCGTGCAGGCCACCGCCGAGGATCTGCCCTTCCCCGAGCATAGTTTCGATATGCTGACCATGGGCTACGCCCTGCGCCACGTCGGCGACCTGCGGAGCACCTTCGACGAGTACTTCCGGGTGCTGGGGCCGAGCGGTCGCGTGCTAATCCTCGAGATCACCCCGCCGCGAACCTGGCTGGGCTACCGGCTGCTGCGGCTCTATCTGCGCGACCTGGTGCCGCGGGTGGCGGGCTGGTTCCGCCGCTCGCAGGACTCGCAGACCCTGATGCAGTACTACTGGGACACAGTGGATCACTGCGTCCCGCCCGATACCATCGAGCAGGCGATGGAGGCAGCCGGCTTCCGGGAGGTTCGACGCCACGTGGTGATGGGCATCTTCAGTGAGTACACGGGGGTGCGCCCGGAGACAGCGGAGGCCGGGTGATGCGGCGGCTGTGGTACTGGATGGCGGCGGCCCTGCTCGGCAGCGCGGCCCCTACCGCGGCCTTGGCTGGCGAGCTGTCCCTGGCGGCGCTGTTCGATCGACTCGCCCCGGAGCAGGGCGGCCTGGCGGCAAGCTACGAGGAGACCCGCCACGACCCGCTCGCCGAGGAACCGATCCACCTCCGCGGAGAACTCCACTACCAGCACCCCGGGCAGCTGCGCAAGACCGAGCGCCTCCCCGACGGGGAGGAACGGGAGATCCGCATCGCCGACGACCTGGTGCACTTGCGTGACCAGCGTGGCGAGCGGACCACGCGGCTGAACCAGGTCCCGGGGCTAGAGCCCCTGATGGCGGTGCTTGACGCCATCGGCGGGGGCGATGCCGATGCGCTTAAAGCACATTTCCAGCGTGTCGAGCTTGACGGGGATGCAGAGGACTGGCAGTTGGCCCTAGAGGCCCCGCCCCGCACCGCACCGGGGCGGGGCGGCGGCTCCCGCCGCTCCGACGAGGCCCCGTTGCACCTGACCCTCAGCGGTCAGGCGGCGTGGATCGACGAGATCGAGCTGGACGCACCACGGCAGGGCCGGATCCGCCTGCGCCTGATCGAGGCGCTTGAATGAGTCGAGGGTGGCCGATCGCCGCCTGGCTCTTGTGCCTGACCATCTGCGCCGCCGTACTGATTCCGCCGCGGATGGCGGTGGACCTCGGCGCATTCCTCCCGGACGCGAAGGATCCGGAGCAGTCGCTGGTCGCCGGGCAGCTCCACCACGGTGCCACCGGGCGTCTGCTTCTGGTCACCCTGCGACGCGCCGACGGTGATCCGGCACGCCCCGCCGAGGTGGAACGGCTGGTTCAGGAGCTGGAGCACAGCGGCGCCTTCCGGCTCGTCGCCCACCGCCCGGAGCCAGGGCATCTCCCCGGACGCGAGCAGCTCGATACCTACCGCTACCTGCTCAGTGATGGCTGGCGCCCCGAAGACCTGACAGCCGAAGGGCTGCGTGACCACTTCGAAGCACTGGCGGAGGAACTCCAAAGGGGCGGTGCGTACGGCGACTCCTGGCGGCTGGCCCGCGACCCCACCGGTGAGCAGCGCCACCTCCTGGGCCAGTGGCTGGGCGACAGCCGTGAACCGCAGACGACCGACGGGTGGCGAAGCGCCGATGGACACGCCGTTATCGTCGCCTGGACGGCGGCGAGCAGCGAGGATCTGGATGCCCAGCAGGCGGCCATCGAGCATATCCGGAAGACGGCCGGCGCGGCCACTCCTCCGCTCCGGGCGGCGATCACCGGTGCACCGGCCATCGCCGTCGAGTCCCGGGAGACCATCCGCGCCGAGGTGCTGCGCATCTCCACCCTGGCCGGCCTCGCCGCCCTGACCGTGCTGGTGCTCGCCCTGCAGTCGCTGCGCGCGGTGTTGCTCGCGGCGCTGCCGGTGCTCACCGGTATCGCCACCGGGGCGGCGTCGGTCCACCTGGCTTTCGGCGGCGTCCACGGTATCACTTTGGCCTTCGGAGCCACCCTCCTCGGGGTCACGCTGGATTACCCGCTCCACCACCTCTGGCACAGCCGGGACCGGGACGGCAAAACCGCCGCATCCGCCGTCCGGCGGCGCTTGCTGGTGGGGGCACTGTCCACGGCGCTCGGGTTTACCGCCCTCGCCCTTGCTGGGGTCGTCGGCCTACAGCAGCTGGCGCTCTTCTCGGTAACCGGCCTCTTGGCCGCGGCGGCGACCACCTCGTGGGTCCTGCCGGCACTGCAGCACGCTCCCATACCGCCAGCCCGGCATCTCTGGCGGTGGCGCCGCTCGCTGGGGCGCCTCCCGCGCGTTCCCCGGACCGCAACCGTCGTGCTGGCCTGGCTGCTGGTGAGCGCAGGCGTGGCGAGCGCACTTACCCTGGCCCGTTTCGAAACCGACCTGGCGGGTGCATCCCCGGTGCCCCAGGATCTGGCCGAGCGCGACGGCACATTGCGCTCTGCCATCGGCCTGGCGGAACCTCGTTATCTGGTCGTGGTGCATGCGGCGAGCCGCGAGGAGGCGTTGCAGGCTAGCGAGAAAGCCGCCGATGAGCTCGATGAACAGGTTGCAAGGGGGCGGCTGGAGCGCTTTGATGCACCCACACAGATCCTCCCCAGTGCAGCGACGCAGAGCCGTCGCGCCGAAGCGTTGCCGGACCCTGAGGCGCTGCGTCGCTCCGTAACCGAAGCGACCGCCGAACTGGGGCTCCGCGCCGAAGGGTTTGCGCCGTTCATTGAGGCGGTGTCGGACAGCAGCGAACTCCCCCCCCTGCAACCGCATGACCTGCAACCGGGACCGATCCGCGACTGGGTCCAGGCCCGATTGCACCAGCACCCGGACGGGTCGTGGAGCGCCCTGCTCTACCTGGGCGGCGTTCAGGACCCGGCTGGCCTCGAGCGGGATCTGTCAACGGGGCGGCTGATCGACCTGCGCCGGCAGGCCAGCGCCCTTGCTACAGACTACCAGCACCAGGCGATGATACACTTCGGCCTCGGCGCGGGGTTGATCGTGATGGTGCTGCTACTGGGCCTGAGAAGCGCTGCGCGGGGGCTCGAGGTGGCACTGAGTGCTGCCGCAGCGGTCGGCGGCACCATCGCGCTGCTGAGTCTCCTCGGGATCCCCCTGGGCGTGTTCCACATCATTGCCATGCTTCTGGTGGTCGGACTCAGCATCGACTATGGGCTCTTCGCCCGCCCCGGAGATCCGTCCGGGATGGGGTCAGTGACGGTCTGCGCCGTCTCCTCCGTGGTGGCTTTCACCATCCTCGCCACGGCGAAGATCCCGCTGCTCCAGGCGATGGGGCTGACCGTGGCCTGCGGCGCCACACTTGCCTGGCTGCTGGCCATACTCTTTGCCAATCGCCCGTCGACAACCGAACAACCGAGTGTGTCCTCATGGCCGTCAAATACCTGACCGCTTCGGCACTGGTAACCGCCGTGGGCGCCGGCCGCGACAATACCGTCGAGGCGTTGCGTAACCAGCGCGGCGGTCTAAAACCCGTGGACGAGGCCGGACTGACCCTCTACGCCGGCCACGTGGAGGGCCTCGAGGGCGTGGAGTTGGCCGCCGAGCACGCCGCTTACGACTGCCGCAACAACCGGCTGGCGGAGATGACGCTGCGGACGGACGACTTCGCGCAACGTCTGGAGGCGGCCGTGGCCCATTACGGCCCCGGGCGGATCGGCGTGTTCCTGGCCACCAGCACCGGCGGCATGCGCGAGACTGAAGCCGCCTGTCGGGCACTTCCTGCCGGTCAGCCGTTGCCGGCGACATTCACCCTCGCCACCACCCACCGGTTGTCGGCGACGGCCGACTACCTCCGGACCCGTTGCGGGCTGCGGGGACCGGTGCAATCCATCTCGACGGCTTGCTCCTCCAGCGCGAAAGCACTGGCGAGCGCGGCGCGGCACATTGACGCCGGCCTCTGCGATGCAGCACTGGTCGGCGGCGTTGATACACTGTGTCGGACGACGCTGTACGGCTTCAACGCGCTTGAACTCACCTCCCAGGGGCTGTGCCGGCCTTTCGATCCGGAACGCGACGGGCTCTGCCTGGGTGAGGCAGGCGCCCTGGCGCTTCTGGAACCCCGCCAGCAAACCCCGGATGACACCGCACTGCTCGGTTACGGCGAGAGCACCGACGCCCACCATCTGTCCACCCCACACCCGGAGGGGGCGGGTGCGCGACTCGCCATCCGGCGTGCCCTGGCCTCTGCCGGGCTCCGTAGCGGCGCCATTGACTACATCAACCTCCACGGCACGGCCACCCCCCTCAACGACCGGATGGAGGACCAGGCCCTTGTGGCAGAACTCGGCGATCACATCCCGGCGAGCTCCACCAAGGGATGGACGGGCCACACCCTGGGGGCAGCCGGAATGGTGGAGGCGCTGATCAGCGCCCTCTGCCTCGAGGAAGGGCTCATCCCGGGGACGCTCAACACCCGCAAACCGGATCCGGAGCTACGCACCAAACTGCAGGTCGAGCCCGCGCACCACCCGCTGCGTCGGGTCATGAGTCAGTCGTTCGGGTTCGGCGGCAACAATTGCTCACTGATCCTGGGGTATCCGTGATGGAAGCGAGCATCCAAGGGGTCGGCCTGCTGGGTCCCGGCCTCGCCGGCTGGCCGGCGAGCCGCGAGATCCTTGCCGGAGACCGGCCCTGGCAGAACGAGCCCGTTGGCCGCCTGAACGCTCCCGGCCTGCCGCGGACGGAAGCGAGGCGTGCCACGCGAGCGACCCATCTGGCCCTGAGCACGGCCAGTGAAGCGCTCTCCACGGCTCCGAACCACGCCACGGAGCACCTGGCCAGCGTCTGGGCCGCCGCGGACAGCGACCTCCAAGGGCTGGAGAAGAACATGCGCACACTGGCGGAAGACCCACCGTGGATCTCGCCGCATCAGTTCCAGAACTCCGTCCACAATGCGCCCGCAGGCTACTGGTCCATCGCCAGCGGCTGCCGCGGCCCGGCCACGGCGCTTGCCGCCGGGGAGGAGAGCTTTGCGGCGGGGCTCGTCGAGGCCTTGACCTTCCTCGCCTCCGGGGAGGAGCACGCCCTGCTTGTGGCGTACGAGGAGGCCTCGCCACCCCTGCTCGAGCAGAGCCGCCCGCTGCCTTTCTCCTTCTCCGTGGCGCTGCTCCTGGGGCAGCCAGGGCAACGGGGCGCAGCCGTTACGCTCAGCGTCGGTGCGCGACGGGCACCCACAGGTTGTCGCACCCCTGAGCTGGAAACACTCCGGCACCAGAGTCCAGCCGCGCGGAGCCTGCCCCTGCTCGAGGCGCTCGCCGGAGGCCCCGCCGCGAAGGGGGGCATCGAGCTGGCCTGGGGCGACCATTCCCTGAATCTATCCATCGGAGCCGCACCATGAGAAGAGCCCTGGTCACCGGTGCCAGCGGTGCCATCGGCAGAGCGATTGCCGAACGCCTTGCTGCCGAAGGTCATTTCGTTTATCTGCACGGCCATCGGAACCGGGCCGCGCTGGAGGAAACCGTCGCGGCGATCCAGGGGCGCCACGGCAGCGGCCGGTGCAGCACCGTCACGTTCGATGTAACCGATCCGCGGGCCGCCGCCGAAGGCGTATCGGAGATACTCGGCGAGGGGCCCATCGAGATCGTGGTCAGCAATGCCGGGCGCTACGCCGACGCCCCGATGGCCGGCATGGACGCCGAGCAGTGGCGATCCCCGATCGAGATCTCGCTCAACGGTTTCCACCATGTCGTCCAGCCATTGCTGCTGCCCATGGCGCGGCAAAGATGGGGCCGGATCATTGCCGTCTCCTCGGTGTCCGGGGTACTCGGCAATCGCGGCCAGGCCAACTACGCCGCAGCCAAGGCCGGTTTGCACGGCGCAATCAAATCGCTGGCCAAGGAGATGGGCCCCCGGGGTATTACTGCCAACGCCGTGGCACCCGGTGTAATCGAGTCCGAGGCGACGCGCGAGCAGTTCAGCGCGGAGTACGTGGGCAGCCTGGTACCCGCCGGACGCATGGGGTCACCCGGGGAGGTCGCATCCCTGGTCGGCTTTCTGGCTTCCGAGCCGGCGGGCTACATCAACGGCCAGGTGATCGGGATCGACGGCGGGCTGACTTGATCCCGCCCCGATAGGGGGCGGAGATCGCCCCCTATCGGGTGAGACGGACGCGCAGATCCTGTTCCAGATGATCGACCCACCGATTGTAATTCCGGTGAATCGTCTGCCGCTCCTCGTCGTAACGCAGATTCACGGAGTCCCGATACTCAATGTCCAGGCTGGTCTCGTCGAAGTGGATGTCCACCTCCGCACGGTGGTCCCGGACGTTGAGCACACCAACCATGTGCCCGTCGGCCTCTTCACGAATCGCCCAGCCACGCTCCCGGCCTGCATCGCGGATGACGTCGGCGATCTCCTCCAGGCTCCAGTCACCCTCGATGGGCACCCCCGTAGGCTCCTCCAGCGCCGCGGTTCGTGCACAAGCTGCCAGAAGCAACCCGACCAACAGCACCGCAGCCAGTACCCCACCTGAATGCATCCTTGTATGCAGCATTTACGGCCCCTCCCTGAATCCTGCGTCTGCCATGAAATCAGATCACCGCACCCCCTACTCGGCTGCATCAGAACGCGTCAGGACCGAGCATTGCCGGGACTTTCAATGCTAACCTCACGCCCGCGCGAATGCGAACCCTTTGCGGCCCACTCACGTCAATGGAAGCAGCAGCGAGTGACAGCACAGCCCTCCACCGCACGAGACCCGCTCGAGGCACTCCATGTCCCGGGCTGGCAACACCGACACTCCGGCCATTGCGAAAGCGGGGTTGCGGCCAACTTGCTCACCCATCACGGACTGCCGCTGACCGAACCCATGGCCTTTGGCCTCTCCTCGTCGCTGATCTTTGCGCATTTCCCGTTCATACGGATCGGTGGCCAGCCGCTAACGGCCTACCGCGCCCTGCCGGGGCATGTCCTCCGGCAGTTGGAGCGGCGCCTGTCCGTTCGCCTCGGCCGACGCCGCTTCCGCGATCCCGACAAAGCGCGTGAGGCCCTCGATACAGCGCTAAGCCAGGGCACGCCAGTGGGAATCCAGGCGTCGGTGTTCTGGCTTCCCTATTTCCCGCCGGAGATGCGTTTCCACTTCAACGCCCACAATCTCGTCGTAGTCGGGCGGGACACGGACGGGTCCTATCGGGTCAGCGACCCGGTCTTCGAAACCCCGCAACGCTGCGACGGTGCCAGCCTGGAGCAGGCTCGATTCGTGCGCGGGGCCTTCGCCCCCCGGGGTCTGATGTACTGGGTCGAGTCCGTGGAACGTTCCCGTCCCGTTGCGCAAGCCATCCCGGCAGCGATCCGGACGACCATCCGGCTGCACGGACAGGCCCCGGTGCCGTGGGTGGGCCTCCGGGCTGTGCGCCTGCTCGCCCGCCGCATCCGCCAACTTCCGCAACGCCGGCCGGATATCGGCGGACAGCGCCTCTATGTCGGGCAGATCATCCGCATGCAGGAGGAGATCGGCACCGGAGGCGGCGGCTTCCGCTTTATGTACGCTTCGTTCCTCCAGGAGGCGGCGGAGCATCTTCAGGATGAGGGGCTCGAGCGCATCGCCGGGCGTATGATCGAGGTTGGCGATCGCTGGCGGGACTTCGCGTTGTCTGCCGCCCATTTCTGCCAGGACCGCCACGGCGCTTCCCTGACAGACGTTGCGGCCCGCCTGGAGCAGTGCGCCGACGCGGAAGCTGCGGCGGTCGACGAACTCAAGCAGTGGGCACGCCGGTCCGGTCGATAATCAGCACGAGATAGTGCCCGGTCACCGGATCCTCCTCGAGGACCACGAGACGGGGGCACGTCCCTGCCGCCAGAAAGCGTTCCACCACGCGCCCCAGGCTCGCCGCATGCCAGCCCGCGGCCGGTGCACTCCACGGAGTCAGTCGGCGCCGCAACGATGTCGGCAGGAGCCCCGCAGGTGCACCATCCGAGGCCGAGGCCACTGCCACGGGCCCGGGGGCATCCGCCAGCGCCTGTCTGCAGGCGTCCGCCAGCGCCTGGCGATCCGGCATCCTTTGCAGCGCCCGCAGCCAGCCGACCGGATCCTTGCAGCAAGAGTCCATCCAAAACCAGTAGGTCGCCTCGGCGGGCGTAGCACACCCCTCCAGGCCCAGGCGGCGACGCTGCTCGGCCAGCGGCCACACCCCCTCCTCGACCACCCCCACCAGCCAGGCGCGCTCGACCTCGAGGGCGGCGATTTCCAGGGCAGCCACCAGTGCGTGCTGCTCGTGCGCCACCATGAGATTGGGCCCATGCTCGGCGCCCACGGCACGGGCCGTATGAAACCCCGCCAGGTTCGTCGAGACGTTGATGAAGTCGAACGGCATAGGTGGCTGCTGCTCCATCAGCACGCCGGCGGAGAGACGGATGGTATCCGCCAGGTTGCCGTAGCGGGATCCGAGCACCACACCCGTCCCCTGCGGCGGCCGGCTGCCGGCCTGCCGAACGCATCCCGCGCTCCCGAGGTGCGCCAATTGCATCAAACGGTTGGCGCGCCGCTGCGGCACCTCTCCGATCTCCGATAACCGCCCATCGAGCGGCTGCGGGCGCTCGCCCTGGGCCCATTCACATCCCCAGCTGGCGCGGATCGGCCAGTCAAGCCTCATGCCGACACTCCAGCAGCAGCGCACAGTTATTGCCGCCGAAACCGAAAAAGTTCAGCAGGAACAGACCGGTTTGAAGTGAAACCGCATCGCGGACCGGCTGGATTCCGCAATCCGGATCAGGGATTTCGAATCCATCACAGGCCGGCCAGAATCCAGCATCGATACACGCCATCAGGGCCGCGGTCTCGACGGCGCCGCACGCCCCGAGGGTATGCCCGAGGCTTCCCTTGAGGCTGCTCACCGGGGCGGGGCACCCACCCAGTGCGCGCACCAGGCCGCTCCCCTCGGCCCGGTCATTCCCCGGGGTGGCTGTGCCATGCGCTTTGACACCCGCAAGATCCCCCGGCTCCACCCGGACCGCTTTCAGCGCCCGCCGCACGACCCTTGCCACCTCATCGGCCGAAGTCTGCGTGGGGTTCTGCGTATCCCCGATCGAGGCTCCGCCGAGCAATCGCCATCCGGCGAACTCGGCCGAACCGGACGGAGTCAACACTAGCGCAGCGACCCCTTCTCCGAGGACCAGCCCCTGCCGCCTGGCGTCGAAAGGCCGTGCACGCTCAGGGTCGAGAAGCATCAACGACTCGAACCCGCGCAAGGTGAGGAAGTTGAAGAAATCGAAGCCGACGATCAGAGCCGCTCCAAGACGCCCCTGAGCGACGGCCCGCATCCCGTAAAGCAGGGCATTGGCACTGGATGAACACGCCGTACCGAAGGAGTAGCGGGGGCCGCCAAGACCCAGACGGCCGGCGAGGCGATCCGCGAGATCGCCGTGACCGCGCGCGTCGTCGATGGGCAGAAAATCCGGATCCGAGCACTCGGCCAGCCACTGCCGCTCCGTCTCCGGGAGTTTCGACCCGGAGCTTCCGACAAACAGGCCACACGCCGCCAACCCTTCACCACCGAGGCCGGCATCGGCCAGCGCCCGTGACGCGGCAAACTCCAGCCATCCCAGCTCGTCGAGTGCACCGTGACGGGCCTGCGGAATACGCTGATAGGGCAAGGGCCGAACGGCGGAGCCATCAGCGAGCGTCACCTCCCCCGGCGACACCCGCCCTGCACCGAGGGCTGCGGCATGCTCTCGCCGACCGATGCCCGCGGCACTGATCACATCGTACCCGCGTATCACGGCCCCGGTGGCCGCGCTCATGAAGACGCCCGGAGCTGCTCGCGGATAAACGCCTCCAGAGTGGCAACGGATTCCAGCACCCTCCGGAGCTCCTTGGGATCGTTGACCCGAATACCCCATCGGCGCTGCAACGCCATACTGATCTGGAGCCCATCCAGGGAATCCAGTTCCAGCGGCGTCCCGCCCCCGAACAGGGGCTGGTCGTCGGGGATCCCCCCCGGCGGCGCATCCTTCCCGGTTGCCTCCAGAATGAGGGCCTTCAGATCCTCTCTAGAGGGTGTCGCCGACTCTTCTGCATCCATCGAACGGATCCATTACCCCATATGCCTATTGTATAGAAGCGCCGCACCTGACCAACAAAGCACCCCGAATGCGGCCAGCATCCCCATCTCCGGGATCACAGCCCGCCAGTCCTGATAGCGCAGGACCATATCCCAGAATCCCTCCAGTGCCCAGGACATGGGCGAGACGTGCGCAAGCTCCTGCATCCCAGGGGGCATCACTGCCTTGGGCACCATCACCCCGCCGACGGCCGCCATGATCAGCACCATTACCCCACCGATGAGAGTGGCCTGAATCACAGTACGCGCCAGGCTGGCCACCAGCATCGCGAAGCCAATCGCTGCGATGCTCGTACCCGAACCGATGAGCCAGAGCCCGAGCAGATCGTCCCCGGTATCCAGCCGCTCACCACCGAGCCAGGGCACCAAAACAACGCCGACGCCAAGCATCAGAACGAGCTGCAACAGGTTGACCCCGTAATACACGGGGAACCGCGCTCCGAGGACCACCCCCGGGGAGACGTTAAGCTGGCGCAACCTCCAGGCCGCCCCCTGCCCGCGCTCGACCAGAAGACTGGCCGACAGGGGAACGACCACGAAAAACATGGCAAAGACCAGCCAGGCGGGGACACTCTGCTGCACGGCGTTCGGCACCGCGTGGGTTTCCCCACCTCCTCTGTAGACCGGTTCCAGGGAGGCGGTCACCGGCAGGTCGTCGAGCAGCTGCTGAGCATCGAAACCGCCCCACAGCGCCCGGGCACCCTCAAGTTCGGCGAGCAGGACGGCCTGCACCAGTCCCCCCTCCAGGCTGGCGGTAAAGAGTTCCCGCACGGGCGCGGGGAGCTCCGGGGCGTGGTAGATGGCCACCTCGCGGCTTGCCGGGGCGGATCGCTCGCGGAGCAGGGCGTCTTCAAAGCTGTCCGGGATGTAGATGGCGATGCGGTAGTGCCCATCCCGGATACCCTCGCGCAACGCCGCCGGCGTCATGGACGCCTCGGGGGCAAGCACTTCCACGCCCTGGAGCCGCCCCGCCAGACCGGAGACCAGCTGACGGGAGGCGTAGCTGTCATCCTCATCCACGATGGCGACCCGTTCGCTGCGCTCGCCGCCTAGCTCGTAAGCTCCCTGCATCGCGAGGGACATGATCAGGATAAAGACCACCGGCATGACGAACAGAAGCAGCAGCCCCTGCCAATCCCGGGTCAGCAGGATGATCTCCTTGCGGATCAGCGCCGGCAATTGCTGCATCGAAACCCCCTCTACATCGACCGATCCCTGGTCGCCCCGCCGACACCTCACCGGTGAAGCCCGCGTCCGGTGAGATGGAAAAAGAGTTCCTCCAGATCGCGGCTACCGTAACGGACCGCGCATAACGGCAGCTCGAGCCGCGCCAGAACCTGGCCGAGAGCCACCAGGGTGTGTCCAGGGTCGCGGAACGGGATTTCCACGCCCGATTCCATGACCCGGCGACCACCCAGCGCCTCCGCAACCTCATCGATCCGCGGATCCCCCGGCCCCACCCCAAACCGGAGCGAGATCACCGCCGGCTGCAACGCGGTGACCTCGTCGATCGATCCGCTGGCCACCATCCGGCCCTGATCCAGCACCGCCACCCGCGTGCACAGGGATGCGATCTCTTCCAGATAGTGCGAGGTGAAGAGGATAGTCGTACCTTCGTCACGGATCTCCTTGACCGCCTGCAGGATAAAGCGCCGGGATTGGGGATCGACGCCGGCGGTGGGCTCGTCCAGCGCCAGGATCGGCGGGCGTCCGAGCAGACCGATGGCCAGGTTCAACCGGCATTGCGCGCCGCCCGAGAGCGTCCCGGCGCGCCGGCCCATCCACCCGGACAGATCGGCCACCTCGACAACCCGCTGGATATCCTGCCCGCGTCGCGACCTTCTGATGCCACGCAGGGCAGCGAAGAGCTGTAAGTTCTCGCGGACTGTCATGGGCGGGTAGAACGCCGGCTTCTGTGGCACCAGGCCGAAACGGGCGCGCACCGCGCGCGGGTGCTGGTCGAGATCGAGTCCGTCGACCTCAACAACACCACGATCCCGTTCCACCAACCCCATCAGTGTCAGGAGAAGAGTGGACTTCCCGGCGCCGTTTGGCCCGAGCAGCCCCACCAAGGCACCCTCCGGCACTGTCAGATCGATACCGTCGAGTGCTGGCAACGGGGCACCCCGATGGTGCTTGACCACTCCCCGAACTTCGATCATGGGGCCCCATCCACCCCGGGAGGCAGCCGCGACAGCTCCCGCCAGGACAGCCCCAGCGCCTGGCAGTATCGGCGCGCAATGCGCCACGGTAACCGCTGGAAGGCACGCGGGCTGCGGAGATGGCGACGGACCCGCAGGCGCCAGATACCGCTGGCCTGAGCCAGCGTCAGCGGATCCATGCGCCGACGGTACATGTGATAGGCCAAAGCCGAGCAGCGACCGGCACGGGCATCCGCGAGTGCTTCAGCGGCCAGACGCTCCAGCTCGGCGACTGCCTGTTCGGTCGCGACACGCTCTACGGCCTGGCGCGCCTCCGCCTGCGTCCGCACCCGTCCGTTGCGGTCGGGAACATAGTGAGCCTTGCGCTCCTCACCGCTGGGTCGGGAGGCGACGGAATCCTCGTTCGTCATGGCTCGACGACGGTCAAATGGATAAAGCCCGTGGAGAAACGACCACTCTCCGGGATAAAGCAGAGCAGACGGTCCCCTGCGGACAACCGCCCACTGTTGAACAGCTCTTCCAGCATCAAATAAATAGACGCCGACCCCGTATTCCCCCGGGTCGCAAGGTTGGTGTACCAGCGCGACTCGGGAATCTCGAAGTCCAGCTCGTCCAGCTTTTGCGCGACCTGCTCGCGGAACCAGGCCGATGAGTAGTGCGGTAGGAACCAGTCGACATCCCCGGCCGCCAATGGACGACGCCGCAGCAACCGGGAAAGACCCTGCCCGAGCGTGTACTCGACGATGTGCTCATTGAGCAGGCGGACGTCCTGCTTGACCGCCAGGGCATCATCCGTCTGCATGGACGCGGCATCAGGATAGTCGCGCCAACTTCTGAGACGGCCCTGGCTGTCCTTGACCGCTCCGGCGTACATACAAGGGTCCAGTTCGTGCGCGAAAGAGCACGTCTCGATCCAGTCGATGCGCAGCGACGGCCCCGGACCGGATGGCTCCCGCTCAAGCAGAGCCGCTCCCGCCCCGTCGGAGAGCATCCAGCGCAGAAACTCCGCCTCGAAAGCCAGTTCCGGGTGCGCCTCGACCTCTTCCGGCGTTCTTTCGCCGCCCGCCGGCTGCAGGTAGCGCGAGCGCATGAAGGTCGAGGCCAGTTCGGATCCGGTGCTAACCGCCACCTTCACATCGCCTCCGCGCACCGCCTGCCAGGCGTGCTTCAGGGCCGTCACCCCCGCCAGGCAGATCCCTGCGGTGGCTACAAGTTCCCGCGGCGCGTCCCCGAGTTCGCCGTGCACCATCGAAGCGTGGTTGGGCATCAACTGATCCGGGCTGCTGGTGCCGCAAGAGAGCAGTTCGACCCGGTCGGTCCCACCACTGTGCACCGCCGCTTCGCGGACCGCCTGGGCGGTCATCTGCGCGTTTGTATGGGTCAGCTCACCGGTCTCGGGGTCAAGCGCGTAGTGACGCAGGCGGATACCATTGTTGCGCAGTACGACTCGCCGCGTGCGGGAAGACTGACGCCCGAGGGCGCCAAGCACGCCCTCCATCTGCTCGTTGTCGATGGGCGCGTTGGGCAGGCATGCACCCATCGCGTTGATGTAGGCGTCGTATGCCATCGCGTCAGACTTCCCCAATCCGCTGCCGCCCGGATCCCGACGGCTGTTCATGATAAGCCCGCAGCGCCTCAAGCCGTGCCCCCATCAAGGGCCGCAAAAGTCGGCGCATAAGAAGGGACAAGGGGACCACAGTCACGATCATCAGAAGCAGGAAGACCAAATACACCATAATAGCCGCGCGCCGACCCCTGGAGCCGCGCGGGCCTGCCCGGCGCAGCAGCCGGCTCCAAACCCGGAAACTGCGATGGCCGATTCGTTCGCTCATCATTAGGCCCTCGTCGACCTCCACGGCAGCGAGTCCGTGCAGCACCGCCGCGCGACCATCCAGGCTCTCGTCGAGCAGCGCCTGCCGCAGGGCCCGGCCAAGCCGTGGCGCGCGTTCCCCCACGTCCGACTCGCTCACGCCAGGCGGCGGAAGCCCCAGCCAGGCCTCCTTTCGTCCGGTCAGAAGCCAGCGGGGCGTCGTGATCAACGATGCCAGTGACGACCCCGCATCCGTAAAGGCGGCGTGATCACAGTGCCGCCCTCCCACTTCCCGAACCATGGCCCCCACCGTCTCGTGGGCCGTCATCCACATGTTCCGGCAGGCGGTCACCGTGACCACCGGAGTGTCCTTCAGCACGGAACGGGCCTCGGGGGACTGGAGGAAGGCCGTAACCGGGGGGGCTGGCGCCAGGAACCAGACCGTGTACCCCAAGATCACCAGGTCATAACCCGGCTTCGGAGCCGGGTTCAATGGCTCCAGCTCGGGCGGGTCAAGCTGCACCGCTTCCGGGAACTCTTCCAGAAAACGGAAAAACGGCCACGGGAACGGATACGGCTCGCGCGGATTCAGACGGAGCCATTCCACCTCGATCGCGGGATCCGCTTCCAGCGGCTCAACCAGTTTCGCTAATACGCCATCCAGCTGCCCCGTCTGCGAATAGCAAACCACCAGCACCCTGGATTGCGCCGTCTTCATCTGCTCCTTGAGCGTCATGTCTACCCTTTTACCGATCGCGACCAAGGATATCCGCCCCGGTGCAACCAGCCAACCCCTCGACCCGGGACCGCCAATTGGCGCCCCCTGGGCGACGTGATACCGTTCCCGACCATGGACGTACATCCACCACCGCCCTTCCCCACCGTCGGCATCACCGGCAAACCCGGCGACCCGGCCATCACCGGGCTGGTCGAGCGCTTGCTCCCCATGCTGGAAGCGCGCGGCTGTACGGCGTTGCTCGATGAGCAGTCCATGCCGGAAACCGGTGATCACCACCTGCAGCGCGTGCCCCGTGAAGCCCTGCTCGATGCCTGCGATCTGATCATCGCCATCGGGGGCGACGGCACCCTGATCCACATCGCCCGGGCCGTGGCCGGCCGGCGGGATGTCGCCCTGATGGGCATCAACCGCGGCCGGCTGGGGTTCCTGGTCGACATCGCACCCGAGCATCTGGACGAGGTCGCGCAGATCCTGGACGGGCAGCACGTCGTCGACGAGCGGCTGATCCTGCGCGCCGAGATCCGCTCCAACCAGGATGACGCCCTGCTCCGCGAGGACGTGGCCATCAACGAGGTGGTCCTGCACCGCTGGAACACCGCGCGGATGATCGAACTGGTCACGCAGATCGACGGCGAGCCGCTGAGCGATCACCGCTCCGACGGACTGATCATTGCCACACCGACCGGCTCGACGGCCTACGCCATGGCCGGAGGCGGGCCCATCGCCCACCCTAACCTGCACGCCATGGTTCTAGTGCCGGTCTGTCCGCACACGCTGAGTAATCGGCCACTCGTGGTCGATGGCGACAGCCGGATCGAGATCGATGTCCACCCGCGGTTCATCGAGCACGTCCGGGTCAGCTGCGACAGCCAGAGGGACCTGACCCTCCAGGAGGACAGCCGGCTGGTGGTGCGGGCCCACCCGAGTCCGATCCGCCTGGTCCATCCGCCGGGCTACAGCTACTTCAACCTGCTCCGCGCCAAGCTCGGCTGGGGCGGGCCGCTGTGCAACATCGAACCCTTCGGCGCATAGGGAGAAGCGCTGTGCTCAGGGAGATCCACATCCGCGACTTCGCCATCGTCGATCAGCTCGATCTGGAGTTCGGCGCGGGCATGCATGTGCTGACCGGCGAAACCGGTGCCGGCAAGTCCATCCTCCTCGACGCCCTTGGCCTCTGCCTCGGCGACCGCGCCCGGTCCGAGATCATCCGCCCCGGGGCGGAGCGCGCGGAGGTCAGCGCCGTGTTCGACCCGCCCGGCCCCGAGGTGACTCAGTGGCTGGCTGATCGCGAACTCGACGGGGATGACGAGATCATCGTCCGCCGGGTTATCCAGAGCAACGGGCGCTCGCGGGGGTTCGTCAACGGCACGCCGGTGGCCCTGCAGGTGCTCCGCGAACTCGGCGAGCAGCTGGTCGACATCCACGGCCAGCACGCCCACCAATCGCTGCTGCGCCCGGCCATTCAGCGCGAACTCCTCGACGCCTACGCCGAGGCCGGCGAGCTACGTCGTGCGGTCACCGAGCGCTTCCGCGAATTGCGCGAGATCGACCGCGAGCTGGCCGAACTCGAGGACCGGGACCACGACTACGAGGATCGCCTCGCCCTGCTGCGGCATCAGGTCGAAGAGCTTGAAAGCGCAGCCCCCTCCCGGGACGGACTGAACGAGCTGGAGACGGAGCACCAGCGGCTGGCCCACGCCGAATCCCTCATCGCGCTGGCCCAGACCCAGCTCCAGGCCCTGTCGGACGATGACCTCGCCGCTCAGGCGCTCATCGGCCGCGCGGTCCGTGAGCTGGAAGAGCGGCGGGAGATCGACCCCGCCCTGGGCGAGTCAGCCGACCTGCTCCAGAACGCCCTGGCACACCTGGAAGAGGGCTGCCAGACCCTACGCAACTTTGCCGACGGGCTCGAGATCGATCCGCAGCGCCTGGCCGAACTCGACCAGCGCATCAGCGAATTGCGGGATCTCGCCCGCAAGCATCGTGTCGAGGTCGAGCAGTTACCGGAAACCCTCGAGACGCTGCAGGCCCAGCTCGAACGTCTGGAGAACGCCGGGCAGCGCCTGGAGACACTACGTCAGAACCGGGCGGCGGCCGTGGAGCGCTACCAGGACGCCGCCCGGCGGCTGTCCCGGCTGCGCCAGAACGCCGCCGACCAGCTGGCCACCGAGGTCCATCAATTGCTTGGGGAACTGGGCATGGCCGGCGCTGAACTCATCCCGGCGATCGAGTTTGAGGCGGAGGCCACTCCGAGCAGTCACGGCCTCGACCGTATCGAGCTGCTGGTGCGCACGAACGCCGGCCAGTCTGCCGGCCCCCTGGCCAAGGTCGCCTCGGGCGGCGAGCTCTCCCGAATCGGTCTGGCGATCCAGGTGGCCACGGTCGAACGCGCCAGCGGGGTGCCGACGCTGGTGTTCGACGAGGCCGACACCGGCATCGGCGGCGCGGTGGCCGAGGTGGTCGGGCGCCTGCTGCGCACCCTCGGGCAGCGCTACCAGGTCCTGTGCGTGACGCATCTCCCGCAGGTGGCTGCCCAGGGCGGCGCCCACTTTCGTGTCAGCAAATCCGAGGGCGACGGACGCACACGCACCGAGGTGGATCCCCTCGCGGAGGCCGAGCGAATCGAGGAGATCGCGCGCATGCTCGGAGGGCTGGAGATCACCGATCACGAGCGTGCCGCGGCGCAGCGTATGCTGGCCCGCGGCGCTGGCTAAGGGCATGACAGGCGCGGAGGGGTCAACTGCCCTCTTCGCTGACCCCGGCGCAATCGGCGCAAACGCCGTAGAGTACCAGTGAGTGCCCGGTCATGCGGAAGGCGTGGTCCCGAGCCGTCTCGCGCTGGCGCTGCTCGATGGTGTCGTCCACGAACTCCTCCACGCGACCGCACTCCACGCAGACGATGTGATCGTGATGCGCCGTATCGTTGAGTTCGAAGACGGAATGACTGCCCTGGAAGTTGTGCCGGACCAGAATATCCGCCGTCTCGAACTGGGTCAGGACCCGGTAGACCGTGGCCAGTCCGATGTCTTCCCCAGCATCCAGCAGGGCCCGGTAGACCTCCTCCGCGGAGACGTGGCGCTGCTGACTCTGCTGCAGCACCTCCAGGATCTTCATCCGCGGCAGCGTGACCTTCAGCCCTGCCTTGCGCAAGCCACCAGCGTCCACAGCTTCCCCTCGCCTACTGTTCGTCGATTCGGTCATTAGGCTACCATTTCCTCTATGACGACACCATCCAAATGCAAGTTATTCTTATTATGCGTTCTCGGCGCCTCATTCGCCAGCGGGTGCGGCGGTCAGTTCCCGCTGGCCCAGCCGCTGGAGATCGAGCAGGGGAACCTGCTTGAGGAAGAGGACATCGAGCGGATCGCCGTCGGCATGAGCCGTGCCGAAGTCCGGCAGCGGCTCGGCACGCCGGTGCTCGAGCACGCCTTCGAGGATGATCGCTGGGACTACCTGTACGAGCGCAGCGGCAGCGAGCAGGCGCGCAAGCGGCTGACGCTCCACTTCGACGACGACACCCTCGTCGAGATCGAGGATCACTGGACGTCCCGCTAGCCTGCGTCCATTCAGGAGGCCTTGCGAGCGGCCCGCCGCTTGCGGGCCTCCTTCGGATCGACCTGCAGCGGCCGGTAGACCTCCACCCGGTCACCATCGTGCAGCGGGGTATCGAGGCCGACGATCTGCCCGAACACGCCCACCGACTGCTGCGTCAGGTTGATCTCCGGATGGCGCTCGAGGAGCCCCGAGGCGTTCAGGGCGTCCCCCACCGTACTGCCAGCCGGCAGTTCCAGCCGAAGCACGGTCTGCTGCTCCGGTAGGGCGTAGGCGACCTCGATCTGCAATCCCCCGTCAGAGGACATCGCGCTCTCCGTAGACCTCGCGGGCCCGCCGGGCGAAACTGTCTACCAGCGTATTGGCCACCTGGGTAAAGACCTTGCCGAAGGCGTAGGCCACGATCCGATTGGAGAACTCGAACTCCATGTCCAGGGTCACCTTCGAGGCGCTCTCGCCCAGGTCTCGAAAGCGCCAGTAACCCTCCAGGCGCTGGAACGGTCCCTCCACGAGCCGGATATCGATCATCTTGCCGCGCTGGTGTCGATTCGCGGTCACGAACGACTTCTCCATGCCGCCCTTGGCAAAGGTCATGCGGGCACGGGTGGTGTCCTCGCTGGTCTCGAGGATCTCGCACTCCTTGCACCACGGAATGAACTCCGGGTAGCGGGCGACATCGTTGACCAGGTCGTAGATCTCGATGGCGGTGTAGGGGACCAGCTCACTGCGGCTGATGCTCGGCATGGGGCTTCCCGTTCTCCAGCGTTCCGGACCTTGACCGGCCATTGTCACGATCCGCGTCCTCCCCGACAACCACCAACCACCAGGCGGCCGCAGCGCTTTGCGCAGCGGTCCGGCGTCTATACAATGCGCCCCGTGAGCAAGAAAGCCGGAAAAAGCAAAAAGACCGAAGGCAACGTCATCGCCGTCAACCGCAAGGCGGGCTTCGATTTCTTCATCGAGGAGCGCCTTGAGGCCGGGCTGGCGCTGGAGGGCTGGGAGGTCAAATCGCTGCGTGCCAAGCGCGTGAACCTCACCGAAAGCCACGTCCTCGTCCGTCGCGGCGAGGCTTGGCTGATCGGCTGCAACATCACGCCGCTGAGCACTGCCTCCACCCACGTCCGGCCGGATCCGACGCGCACGCGCAAGCTGCTGCTCCACCGTCGCGAGATCAGCCGTCTGATCGGCGCCGTGGACCGCGAAGGCTACACCGTGGTGCCGCTCAAGCTCTACTGGAAGAAGGGGCGCGCCAAGATCGAGATCGGTGTAGCCAAGGGCAAGAAGAAGCAGGACAAGCGGGCGGATAAGAAGGAGCAGGACTGGCAGCGCCAGCGGGAGCGCCTGCTCAAGCACAAGGTCAGCTAGCGCGGGGGCCGGCCCGTCGACCGGTCTCTGCCGGCGCGATAATCGCGCTTGCCGAGGGAACTCCACGAGCCGTACACTGTCTACTCAGCTGCAACGGGGGCGACATGGCTTCGACGCAGGTCGCGAAACCCGAGGTGCATGCCGAGGTGACAGTCAACCTCGTAAAACAGGCTGTACTTAAAGATAGTTGCCAACGACGACAACTACGCCCTGGCGGCGTAACACCCGCCAGCTGCTCCCAGTCGGTGCCTGTGCCGGCTGACGAGCAGTCATAGACGCAGGATAGCGATGCCCGGATAGGTCCGGTCCGGCATCGTGAAACCCAACGGGCTCGCGGTTGAGCCGCCCTGCCGGTCGGGCGTTCAACCGTTAAAAAGAATAGATCGGCTAAGCATGTAGGACCGACGGTGTAGCTCCTGCGGACGCGGGTTCGATTCCCGCCGCCTCCACCAATCTCTCCTCCACCAATCTCTAGATTCCCGATATCCCCGCTTCCCTGAATGCCCGCACCGCGGGCATTTTTTATGCCGCAGTTGTCAGCACGCCTCGCCACATCGCCGCCCCCTGCGTATCGCCGCAGGGGCGCCCGGCGCGGCTGCCATACCCTCCCGGGCGGGCACGTGGCAGCCGCCGGTGGCCGGGCTTACCCCCACGTGACGGCGACCCCGGATCAGGAGGCTGGTGCGTAAACGGAGCACCAGCCTTCCGCCTTGACGAGCACCTCGCCAAAGTCCGGGTGGGTGCACCGCCCCCAACCATCCTCGACGGCCTCGCCCCAGAAGGCGCAGTTCTCGCAAAGCTGCCCTTCCTCGTAGCGCGGATGGCCCGAGGCGTCCGCGGCCTCGTTGACGTAGTCGTGGGCGTGGCCATCCTCGGCCCTCGGTTCCGCTCGGGCGCTGCGCTGATGCAGCAGGGTTGATAGCGGCAGCGCCGCCAGCGCCACGGCACTGCCCTTGAGGAACGTGCGACGACTCTTGTCGATTCCACTCATGCCAGCCACCTCATTATTTTCGGTATGGATCGGCGATTCCACCTTACGCCTCTTAACGGCGCGATCCAACCCGAAACCAACGGGGCAGATGCCAGCGCTTATCCGATTTTGACTCATCGGGTTTACACGGAAAAGGTAGGGATGCCATCCGAAGAAGAGCGACGAATTGATTCCTGAAAAGGATCTGGTATCTTGTTTACAGGCTTGAATCGCTCTCAACGAAACGACGCCTCAGGACTCAAGCACCCGGTCAAGGGACGGACCCGAAAAGCCCTCGGGCACTCATTTGTAAGGAGCCGATACCCGATGACCAGCAAACAGCTTGAAGCCATCAACCTGGAGGGGTTCACGGACGAAGAACTCGACACCCTCGAAAAACGCATTGCCAGGGAACGCGAGCAGCGGGATCGCAACCGCGTTGTAGAGGCCGAAAAAGAGATCCGCCTGGTAGCGGCGAAATACGGCGTCAAACTCGAAGAGGCGCTCGGCGACCTCAATGGGCACAACAAAAAACCTCGCCGCCGTGTCCCTGCCAAATACCGCCACCCGCGGGACCCGGCCAAGACCTGGTCCGGCCGTGGACGCACCCCGCGCTGGATCCAGGAGTGGGAACAGGACGGCGGCAGCCGCGAGGAGCTGCGCATCGCGCACTGATCGCAGGCCAGCCCTAGGCCCGGCCCACGCCTGGCGCGCATGGCCGGGCTAGCCCGAGACCTCACCCCGGGCCAAACGGTGTTGGACAAACCGTGGCGGCCGGTCCACTATTCCCGCATGGATGATACCCCCGACGACACCGGGCAGGCGCTGGAGCGCCTGACTCAACGGGTGGATGACGCCTGCGAGCGCCTGGCCCGGACCGCGAGCTTCGCCAAGTTCACTCACGCTGCGCAGGTTCTCGAGGCGACCCGCCGCCTGCTCGCCCACCCCGACGGCGTCCCGGCGCTCTACCAGCGGATCGGGGCGCTGACCGAGGCCGGCGTCTTCGCCGGCAGCGACTGGGAACACCCCGAGCAACTCCAGCCAACCCTGGCCGCCAACACCCTGAAGCTCGCCCGGGACCAGACGCTGATCCTGGAGTGCCTTAGCGAACTGCGCCTGGTGGCCATCGCCGAGGGCACCGCCAGTCATCCAACGCTCGACGCCGACACGGCCCGACGGTTCCTGGCACGGGTCCTGGCGCTGAATCTGCGGCTGATCTTCGGGCCGGTCGGCGAGTCCGAGCGGGTGCATCTGGGCCGCAATCTGCCCATGGTGCAGCGCCACCAGCGCTTCATCGCCGAGCAGGTCGGCTTCGGCGAGGTCATCGAGGAGCTGATCGGCGAGATCTGGCGCATCCTCGCCCAGCGGCCGGTGGTCGTCGGGCACGTCAAGGAGATGATCACCAGCGTGGCGGTGTACCTGGACAGCGATGAACCCGGGGTGCCAGCAGCCCGCGCCCGAGGCGCGGAGCGGCTGATCAGCGCGCTCTACGGGCCGACACGTGGCTGCCAAGAGGACCCGGGTCTGGCCGTCTACCAGGAGCGGCTGGCCAGCATGGACGAGACCTCCCTGCGCAACGAGGCACTCGGCCTGGGGCGCGCCATGCACGACACCGGCCTGGTTTCACCCTACCACCCGGTCTTCCTGCACTTTGCGCTGGAGCAGTCGCCCGAACTCCTCCCCAGCGCGCTGGGCCTGAGCAGCACCGGGATCGATGCGCTCGGATGCTACCCGGAACTGGTGCACACGCTCATCCGCCGTGCCATCTGGTCCGAGACCGCGCAGGCGGTCTACGGCCTGGCCGGCCTGCTCGAGCGCGGCATCCTCTACAGCGACCCGGTGGCGCCGGCGCTGTGGCGGCAAATCCACCTGCCGCTGTGCGCCGCCGCCCGGCGGCGGCTGGGGGAGCGGATCCCCGGCGCGGCGAATGCGCCTGAGGCGTTCCTTCTGGCCGGGGCGATCAGCGTGCTCGGCCAGCCACGTGGCCTGGGTCAGGGCAACAGCCCCACTTGCCAGTCAGCACGCGCGCTGTCCATGTGGTCGAGCAACGACCCGGACTACCTGCTACAGATCGTGGCCTGGTCGGCCCGCGATGATGACGTCGTCGCCCATTTCGAGGGGCAGCCCCTGTCGTCCGGGGAGCTGCTGGCGCGCCACCCGGAGGCGCCGCTGGAGGATGTCGACGCCGTCTCCGCGGTCGCCGTACCTCATCTGGACGCGATCTACCATGAGATGGGGCGGCGCTGCATTGGGCGCGGCGAGGATCCGCATCGCTGGGTCAACCCGGAATTCCACGGCTGGTGGGTCGGGCGAGGGTTCTCCATCGCCGTCGACGTCGCTACCGGCGCCCTCCCCGACCTGCGCGGCTTCGCGCGCCGCTTCTACGCCTGCTATCACCCCAGCTACAACGGCAACAACCCGGTGATCCACCCGCAACCGGCCGGCGTAGCGGTCACCGACAGCACCGCCACCTTCATCGGCTGGCACGCGATCACCATCGAGCGCGTCTCCATCGACCCCGAGGGCGTGGTGCGCGTCTACTTCTTCAACCCCAACAACGACAGCACCCAGGACTGGGGGAACGGTGTAATGGTCTCCACCGAGGGTCACGGCGAGCGCCACGGGGAGTCCTCCCTACCCTTCGGGCAGTTCCTGTCCCGACTCTATATCTTCCACTACGACCCGCGGGAGGAGGCCCTGGACCCGCCAGTGCCGGAAGCAGAGATCAGCGAGGTCATCGCGCTCGCACGCAACAGCTGGGCCGCCGGGCGAGCGATCCACTGACCCCGGAACCCGGCACCGTCGCCCACGAGCCGCCCGGGGCGCCCCGCCCGAGCGGCGGGGCGCCCCGGTCCGATGCGACGTCAGACGTAGAAGTCCAGCTCCTCCTGGTGCTTGAGCAGATCCCGGAGCCGGTGGGGATTGTCCCCGAAGAAGTAGACCAACCCCCAGTGAGTCCCGAAGGCGGTGCGCTTGGTGACCACCTCCTGCGGGGGCGGCGTCAGCTCGTGGTACTCGAAGTACTCATGCTGCTCGGTCTCTTCCGGGATCTCCAGGCGGCTGACCACCCGACGGCGCGGATAGACGCCGAAGCAGCCCGCATAGCCCTTGGCATCCACCACCTCGCGGGGGAAGAAGGCGGTGATCTCCTCCTCCGTGGTCTTCGGATCGAAGGCCAGCACCATCCCCTGGTAGGCGTTGAACCCATAAGCGCGCTCGAGCAGCTCGAAGACCTTGAACCCCGGCGGGCGGTAGGCCACCTCGCCGAAGTACATCGTCCCATCGCTGGTCACGAAGTACTCCGGATGGATAAAGCCGAAGCGGATGTCGAAGGTCTTGATCAGCTTCTCGATCTCGCGGGTGATCAGATCCCGCCAGCTCTCCAGCTCCGGGGTGGCCGGAACAAAGACCGAGTAGCCGAGGGTGACGTACTCGGAGATGTTCAGGAAGCGGATCTTGCCGTCGTGGATCCAGGCCTCGACGGCGAACTCCCAGCCGTCCAGGTGGCTCTCCATGAGCACCGGGAACTCCTCCTCGGGGATCAGGTCGACCTCGTCCGGCGTGCGGATGACGCGGTGCCCGAGGCAACCCGCCTTGTCGAAGGCCTTGAGGTGGATCGGGTCGTTGGGGTCGCCGTCGAGCTTGAGCAAGGTCTGGTTCACGCGCTTGAGGAAGCGGATCACGTCGTCGCGATCGTGGGCCTCCTCGAAGATGCCGACGCGGATCCCGCCGAGCTGAGCACGGCGCTTCATCAGCGCCTTGTCCCGGAACAGCACCGCCTGACCGTGCAGCCGCGGGTCCCCCATGAGCACGGCGTTGATGGCACCGGCCCACTCGACGGTCTCCTCGAACAGCGGGATGGCGACATCCACGCCTTCTTCATGCAGCCGTTCGGCGATCTCCATGGACCGGTCGTTGAGTCGCTCGAAATCCCAGGCGATGAAGGGGATCTCGTGCTCCCGGGCATACTCCTCGGCCCACTCCGGGGCGACAATGACGTAACGGCGGTCGAACCGGTCGAGGGCATCGATGCAGTTGATGCTCCAGCCCAGAATGGCGACGTAGCCCTTGGTCGGGTCCTTCTCAGTACTCATGCGGCGGGGTGCTCCGATGGCGGGTCATGATGGGTCGGCCCGCCTTGCGGAGCGGCCGGCAGACGTCATGCCTTCGTGGGACCGCCCGGGCGAGCTACCCCGCAGTCTATCTGCTCGGGTGCGGCCGGAATAGCACCACCGAACCATGCGCAGATGATTTTTGCAGCAATCGAGCAAGCCGGGGCTCGGCGGCCGCTCAGGGCGTCGGCTCGTCCTCGGCATCATCCACCGGCTTGACGCCCAGACGCCCCGCGAGGAGTTGCGGGGACGCCTCGACCAGATCGATCAAGGCCTCGCGATCCTCCTCAGCCTGACGTTGCTCGGTCAAATCGATCAGAGCGAACAGGCCGTGGACGCCACCCCCTTCGGTGCACGCTACCTCCGTGACGCACTCCATACGCACAAGCCGGCGCAGGGGGCACTGATCGCAATGAAGCCCCAGCTCGGTCGCCGCCCGCGTCGCCCCGCCCGCACTCTGCGCCGCTCGGCACCGCGCCCACTGCTCGAGCGCCGAAGGGGCCAGAAACTCAGCAAACGCCTGCCCCTCGAGTTCCGGTGCCGAGGCGGCTCCCAGCAGTTCCGCGGCCGGGGGGTTGGCATCACGGATCACTCCGTCCTCATCCAGCAACAGATAAGCCAACGGGGCGTGCTCGAAGAGATCGCGGTAGCCGGCACGGACCCGCGCCAGTTCGCCCCTGGTGCGGTGGAGCTCCTCGGCCTGGATATCGCGCTCAATCTGCAGCAGCAGCAACTCCTCACGCCACGCCTCCGGGGTGGCCGGCAGCGTCCGATCGATGTCGACTGCTCCGGGGGTGGTCTCCATGCGCTTCCTGGCCCGCTCTCGCAACAGCCGGGCCGCTTCATCCTGGCGCGACGGACTGGGGTCTTTGGTCATGGAGGGCATCCTGAGCGGGAGAGATCAGGCGCCGGCCGGCGCCCGCGGATAACCTCAGCCTCAGGAGTATAGAGGGCCCCGGCGCCATCCACACGGACTGTCGCGCACCCAGGACCCTCGCCCCGTGTCACATCCCCTGGTAGTTCGGTCCGTCCCCGCCCTGCGGGACCACCCAGCGGATGTTCTGGGGCGGGTCCTTGATATCGCACGCCTTGCAGTGCAGGCAGTTGATGGCATCGATACGCAGTCGCGGCTGGCCGGCCGCATCCGTGTCGTAGTCGTAGACGGCCGCCGGACAGTAGCGGACCTCCGGCCCGGCGTAGACCGCCCAGTTGACGCGCAGCGCCAGCGCAGGGTCACGCAGCACCAGGTGGCAGGGCTGCCCCTCCTCGTGATGGGTACCGGAGAGGAACACCGATGCGGTCCGATCGAAGGTCAGCCGCCCGTCGGGCCGGGGATACTCCTTGCGCCTCGACCGCGCGGCGGGCTGCAGGGCCTGGTGATCCGGCTCGTGCCCCAGCGTCCAGGGCGCCCGTCCCCGCAGGAGGTAGGTATCCAGGGCTGAATAAGCCAACCCGGGCAGCAGCCCCCAGCGGAATGCCGGACGGATATTGCGCACGGCGCGGAGCTCGTCGCTCACCCAGCTGTCGCCGACCCGGCGATCGAGATCATCGGCCTGCACCCGATCCGCCTCCAGGGCGGCGCGCACCGCCTCGGCGGCGAGCATGCCAGACTTGATCGCGGTGTGGATGCCCTTGATGCGCGGCACATTGACGACCCCTGCCGCATCACCGGCCAGGACCCCACCGGGGAAGCTCAACCGCGGCAGACTCTGCCAGCCCCCCTCCGGTAACACCCGTGCCCCGTAACCGATGCGCCGACCGCCTTCGAGCAGCGGCCGGATCGACGGGTGAGTCTTGAAGCGCTGGAACTCCTCGAAGGGCGACAGATAAGGGTTCTCGAAGTCCAACCCCACCACCAGCCCGATCGCCACACGCCGATCGTCCAGGTGGTAGAGGAAACTGCCGCCGTAAGTGAACTGATCCAGGGGCCAGCCGATGGTGTGCGCGACCCGCCCCGGTACATGCCGCTCGGGGCTAACTTCCCAGATCTCTTTGAAACCGAGGCCGTAGGTCTGCGGCTGCGCATCCCGGCGCAAGTCGAAACGCCCGATCACCTGCTGGGTCAGTGACCCGTGCCCTCCCTCGGCAAACACCGTCTGCCGCGCGCGCACCTCCACGCCCGGCTCGAAACCCGGGCCCGGCGTACCGTCCGGCTGGCGCCCCATATCCGGGGTGGCCACGCCGCAGACCGCACCTTGCGCGTCGTAGAGCACCTCGGCGGCCGGAAACCCGGGGTAGATCTCCACCCCGGCCGCTTCGGCCTGGTCCGCCAGCCATTGCCCGAGCTCACCGAGGCTGCCGACGTAGCTCCCGCGGTTGTCCATCTGCGGTGGCGTGGGCAGTCTCAGCGCGTAACGTGGTGTCAGGCAGTGGAAGGTGTCCTCAGCGGCGCGCAGGCGCAGCGGCGCGCCGCGCTCCGCCCAGTCGGGCAGCAGCTCATCCAGGCCGCGCGGATCGATGGCGGCACCGGATAGGAGGTGCGCGCCAACCGCAGACCCCTTCTCCAGAACGCAGACCGAAGGCGCCGGGCCGTTACCGGTACCGCGGGCCAGCTCCAGGGCCGCCGCCAACCCGGCCGGACCGGCGCCCACGACAACAACATCGTAGGCCAGCGTCTCGCGCTCGAGTTCCTCCTGCTCCAAGCCGCTTCCTCCTCACCAGTCGCCGTCGCCGATCGCCTCGAGCTCGTCGCTGCCACCCCGAATCGCCGGGGTGTAGCCGTGGAGCCGTGGCAGGATGTGACGCATATAGAAACGCGCGGTATGCACCTTGCCGGTATAGAAGCCGGTGTCACCGCTTCCCTCCCGGATACGGGCCTGCGCAACCACGGCCGCCCGCGCCATCAGCCAGCCGCCCAGCACCAGACCGGCCTGCATCAGGTAGGGGGTGGCCGCAGTCAGGGGCACCAACGGATCGTCTTGTCCGTCCCGCAGCAACCGCGCCGTGCTCTCGCGTAGCGTGGCCAGCGCATCGTCCAGCGGGCCGGCCAAGGCCTCGAGCTCGGTATCACGGCGCAGCGCCTCGACGATCTCATCCCCCTCGCGGAGCACCGACTCCAGGGTCTCGCCGCCGTCCTTGAGCACTTTGCGCAGGGTAAAATCCTGGGCCTGGATCCCATTGGTGCCCTCGTAGATCGCCGCCACCCGCACGTCCCGGAGCAACTGCGGGGCCTCGACCTCCTCCACATAGCCCATGCCACCGTGGACCTGGATACCGAGGGAGGTGATCTCCACGGCTTGCTCGCTGGCCACGGCCTTGACCACAGGAGTGAACAGATCCACCCGGCGCTGAGCGCTCTGACGCCTCGTTTCGTCCGCCCCGTGACCGGCGACATCCATCTCCGCCGCGGTCAGCAGGGCCAAAGCACGCATGGCCTCGGTCTGCGCCCGCATGGCCATGAGGCTGCGCCGCACATCCGGGTGGTGGAGGATGGGCACCGACGCCTTGCCCCCGGGCCGGCGCCCCTGGATCCGCTCCCGGGCAAACGCCAGCGCCTGCTGGTAGGCGCGCTCCGAGACCCCGACGCTCTGCACCCCGACCTTGTGGCGGGCCTCGTTCATCATCGTAAACATGTGGTTGAGGCCGCGACACGGCTCGCCGACTAGGTAGCCGACGGCCCCCTCGCCGTCCCCGTAGCTGATGGTGCAGGTCGGCGAGCCGTGGATGCCGAGCTTGTGCTCCAGCGCCGTGCAGTGCACATCGTTGCGCGCCCCGAGCGAGCCGTCGGCCTCCACCCGGTACTTGGGCACCAGGAACAGCGAGATCCCCCGATGGCCCTCGGGCGCGTCCGGCGTACGGGCCAGCACCAGGTGGATGATGTTCTCGGCGGCTTCGTGCTCCCCCCAGGTGATGTAGATCTTCTGACCGTAGAGGCGGTAGGCCTCCCCATCCGGCACGGCACGGCACTGGACCTGCCCCAGGTCGGACCCGGCCCGGGGCTCGCTGAGATCCATGGTGCCGCTCCACTCACCACTGACCAGCTTGTCGAGGTAAAGCCCGCGCAGGGTCTCGTCGCCATGGCGGTGGAGCAACTCGGTCGCCCCCGCCGAGAGCATGGGCGCCAGGGCCAAGGCCATGTTGGCGCCATGCCACATCTCCTGGGTCGCCGTGGCCACCAGCTCCGGCAGCCCCTGACCCCCGTGGTCTGGATGCGCGTTGATACCGTTCCAGCCGCCCTCAACGAAGGCCTGGTAGGCCTCGGTGAAGCCCTCGGGCAACTGCACGCTCCCCCCATCCATCCGGCACCCCTGACGGTCGCCGACACGGTTCAGCGGGGCCCACACCTCGCTGGCCAGCCGATCGGCCTCCTCGAGGACCGCCTCGAGCAGATCCGGGGTCACCTCCTCCAGATCCTCCAGGGCGGACAGGCGCTCCAGGCCGATCAGTTCCTCGATGACAAAGCGCAGATCGCGCGTCGGTGCACGGTAGATGCTCATGACTGCTCCAGCGCCTCGCGCAGCGCGGGTAACGCTTCCCGCAGATCGGCGACCAGCCCGTAGTCGGCCACCTCGAAGATGGGGGCCTCCGGGTCGTGATTGATCGCCACGATCACACCGCTATCCTTCATCCCGGAGACGTGGTAGATCGCCCCGGAGATCCCAGCGGCGATGTACAGCTGCGGCGCCACCACCTTGGCGGTCAACCCGACCTGCGCCTCATTGGGCAGGAGGCCGGCCTCCACAGCCCCCCGTGAGGCCCCGATGGCGGCACCGAGCTGATCGGCCAGTGCCTCCAGCGCCTCGATGCCGACATCGGCCACGCCACGGCCGCCGGCCACCACCACGCGAGCGGAGGTTAGCTCGGGACGGTCCGAGGCCGAGCCGTGTTCCTCGAGCAGGCGCGTCGGTCCTGGCTCCGTGGGCGCTTCGAGACGCTCTACGGCCGGCGGATCACCGGCCTCCGGCCGATCGAACCGGGTGGCCCGCACCGTGAGCACACGGACCGGCTCCCGGCAGCGCATCCGCGCCAGCACACTGCCCCCGTGGATCGGCCGGACGAACGTCTCGGCGTCCTCGATAGCGACGACGTCCGAAAGCATCTGCACATCCAGCGCCGCCGCCACACGGGGCAACAGGTCCCGGGACTGGGTACTGGTGGCCGCCACCAGCGCCTGGTAGCCCTCGTCACGCACCAGGTTCGCGAGCTGCCCCGAAACCGGCTCGGCGAGCTGATCGGCACAGGCCGCCCCGAGGCACAGCCAGACCCGGCCGACCCCCTGGATAGCCAGCGAGTCGGCGACCCCGGCCGCATCCTCGCCGCCGGTCACCACCACATCCACCGGCGCCCCCAGGTTGGCAGCGGCAGTGATCGCCCGCCGTGTCGCCTCGGTGACACCGGCACCGTCGTGCTCCGCAAAGACCAGCACACTCATCTCAGATCACCTGTGCGTCGTTCTTGAGGCGGTCGACCAGCTCGGCCACACTCGCCACGCGCTCACCCGCTGCCCGCGGCGGCGGCTCCTCGACCCCGAGCAACTCCAAGCGCGAGGCCCCGTCCACTCCCAGGTCGTCGAGCGATATCCGGTCAATCGGCTTCTTCTTGGCCTTCATGATGTTCGGCAGCTTGATGTAGCGCGGCTGATTGAGATCCAGCTCGGTGGTCACCACCGCCGGCAGCCGCACCGCGACGGTGCGCCGCCCGCCGTCGACTTCGCGGGTCACCTGCAACTCCTCACCCTCGGGGTGGATGGCGCAAGCGAAGGTGGCCTGCCCCCAGCCCAGGTGCTGCGCCAGCATCTGCCCCACCTGGTTGCTGTCGTCGTCGATGGCCTGCTTGCCCATGAGCACCAGGTCGGGCTGCTCACGCTCGACCAGCGCCGCCAGCGCCCGGCTGACCGCCAGGGGCTCCAAGGGGTTGTCGCTCTCCACCCGCAGCGCGCGGTCGACGCCGAAGGCCAGGGCAGTGCGCAACACCTCCTCGCTGCCCGCATCCCCCAGCGTGACCGCCAGCACCTCGCTGGCCGCACCCGCTTCCCGGAACCGGACCGCCTGCTCGACCGCCGTCTCGTCGAACGGATTCATAGCCATCTTGGCGTTGGCCGTGTCCACGCCGGAGCCGTCTGGGCGCACACGCACCCGGACGGTGGAATCGATCACCCGCTTGGCTGTGACCAGGATCTTCATGCCTACCCCTCTATTGGCGTCGCGCGCACCCGCGCGCCGCGGTGCAACATCCCGACTGACTGTGCGCACTCCTGATCCCGGCGTCAACTCGCACCCTCATCCCCACCCTCCACCTGCCGACAACAGGGACAGGCAAACCGACACGACGCAGCCCATGCTTGCTATCAAGCCCGCCCGGTTACGCCACCGCCTCGGTGTTACAGCCGCCGTACTGGTCGGCTTCGGCTCCACCATCGCCGCCGCCGGTGAACTGCCCGAGAGCGGGAGCGCGCGCTACTGGATCCAGGACGGGGGGCAGTGGCGCGGCTACGAAACCCTGACCTGGGACTTCGAAGCGGACGACACCTTCCGCCTGGAGCGCATCCGCGAACACCGCCAGCGCCCGGCCCAGGCCGACCACCCGGGGGATCGGCGCATCCGCCGCACCCGGGAGATCAGCGAGGGCACCCTCGAGGGCGATGTCGCCCGCCCAGAGACCTACGAGGTCCGCACCGCGACCGTCTTCCAGACCGACGAGGCGTATGACCCCGAGACCGCCTTCGAGGACGCGGAAGAGGAAGTCACCCTGGCGGCGCGCTTCACCGATGACGAGGCCGCTGTCGAGGCGGACGAGATCGCCGTGCCCCCGGATGCACTCGACCCGCTGACCCACCGCTGGCAGGTCATGGAAGAGGCCCTGGAGGGGACGCGCCATACGCAGATCAGCCACCAGGTGGTCGATGAGCAGGGTGAGGTGGAAGAGGTCGTTTTCCGGGTGGAGGGCCGGCAGACCGTGCGCGCACACCCGGGCACCTTTCGCACGGTGCGTCTCACCCGCCAGCAGCCGGGCCAGCAACGGGCGGTGCGCTGGTACATGGCGGAGGGCTGGGCCGGCCTGCCCGTGCGCACCGTCGACCTTCGCAGCGAGCACCACGCCCAGCGCACCCGGCTCGAACGCATCGAGGCGGCCGACGACGGCTGACCGCTGCAACACAGCGATTCTCGGCTACGCTCCCTCCTAGGGAACCGTGCAATGGGGCACGTCCGTTTGAGGGTCGCCATGGACGATCGCAAGCAGATCTTCGTCGTCGGGCTCGACGACTTCCATCTCCAGCACCTGAACAGCGTACGAGGCAGTGCGAACTACGCCTTCCACCCGCTGGCCGACTACAGCGCCATCGTCCTCCCCAAGCGCTACGACATCCCCGCCATCCTGGATCAGGCCCGCCGCACTCTGGACCAGGCACCGCGGGTGGACGCGATCATCGGCCACTGGGACTTTCCGACGACCTCCATCCTGCCGGTCCTGAGGCGTGAATACGGCCTGCCCACCCCGTCGCTGGAAAGCGTGCTGCTCTGCGAGCACAAATACTGGAACCGGCTGGCCTGCGAGGCGGCGGTGCCGGAGTGCACCCCGCCGTTCCAGGCCATCGATCCGTACGCCGACGACCCCTTGGCCACGCTCAAGCTGCCCTACCCGTTCTGGCTGAAACCGGCGGTGGCCTTCTCGTCCCTGCTCGGCTTCCGGGTGGAGAGCGACACCCAGTTCCGGGCGGCCATCGATGCCATCGCCCGGGGCATCCCGGTCTTCGCCGAACCGTTCCAGGCGTTCACCGAACGCGTTGAGCACCCGGAGCGGCTGCCGGGGTCCGGCAGCGGCGCGACGGCCCTGGCCGAGGGCATTATTCAGGGCCGGCTCTGCACCCTGGAAGGGTACGTCTTCAACGGCGAGGTCGTCGTCTACGCCATCCTGGACTCCCTGCGCGGAGCCAACCAGATCAGCTTCGTTAGCTACCAGTACCCCTCCAGCCTCCCGATCCCCGTCCAGGAGCGGATGAAGGACTACGCCCGACGACTGCTGAAGCACATCGGGCTAGACCAGACGCCGTTCAACATGGAGTTCTTCTGGGACGAGGACGTGGACAAGATCTGGCTGCTTGAGGTCAATCCACGGATCTCCAAGTCCCACTGCCCGATCTTCGAGATCGCCACCGGCGCCTCCCACCATGAGGTCGCCATCGACATCAGCCTGGGCCGGCGCCCGCGTTTTCCGCGGCCAGAGGGCCGCTTCCCTATGGCGGCCAAGTTCATGCCCCGCGTCTACGGGGACGCCCGCGTGCTGCGGGTCCCCGATGCCGAGCAGATCCGCGCCCTGCAACGCACCCACCCGGAGTTGTCCATCCACATCCAGGTCGCCGAGGGGACGCAGCTCTCCGAGCTGCGCGGGCAGGACAGCTACAGCTACGAGATCGCCGAGCTGTTCATCGGTGGCGAGGACGAACAGCACCTCCACGACAAGTTCCGGTCCATCATGGAGCAGCTTGATTTTCGCTTCTCGGAGCCTTTAGAAACCAACTACTGACGGGCCGCCGGGCGCTCCAGGATCAGGATGCGCGAGCCGGGAGCCGGCACGGCCTGCGGGTCATCGACGAACCCCAGGTCGCGGTACAGGCGCAGCGCCCGGCGATTGCTGCGTAGCACACTGAGCCACAGGCGCTGCGCCCCCAGCTCGGCGAAGACGTGCGTAATCAAGGCCCGCACCGCCCGGCGGCCGTAACCGCGGCCCTTGCCAGCAATGGCAATCCGGCGCAGCATCACTACGCCGTCGGGGTGATCCACGTCTTGCAGGATGGCATACCCAACCGCCCTCCGCGGCCGCCCGGCCTCCAGGATCCAGTGCGCGCAGCCCGGGGCGTGGATGCAGGCCTGGTGCTCGGCCACGGTCCACTGCTCGACGAATGCGGCGTTCTCCGTGGCGCCCTCCACGGCGCGCACGAAAGCAAGATCGTCGGGTGAAGTCGGTCTCAGGTGCATATACTCCATGGTAGCCCCCGAAACCGCGGAGCACGCATGGTCCGCCGTACCGCCTACCTCGACGAAGCGCGCATCCACGAGCGACTGGTCTCCCTGATCCGCATCCCCTCGATCACTGGCGAGGAGGATGGGGCGGTCGCTCGCATCGCCAACTGGCTGCAACAGTACGACGCTGAGATCGACTACTGGAACGATGGCATCGCCTCACTGCAGCGCGATCCCCGCTACCCCGGCCACGAGGTCGAGCGGGCCTGGGCGCCGGTGGTGGTAGGCGTGGTCCGGGGCGATCAGCCCGGTCCCAGCGTGCTGCTCACCGGGCATGTGGATGTGGTACCGCCAGGCGACTACGGCCTTTGGCAGGACGAGCCCTTCTCCGGGGTCACCCGGGGCGACCGGGTCTTCGGCTGCGGCGCGTCGGATATGAAAGCCGGCCTCGTGGCCGCACTGGCCGCCTTCGAGGCCTTCGCCGAAGGGGGGCGCAACTTCCCGGGGCGGGTGATCTTCGCCGCGGTCCCGGCTGAAGAGGACAGCGGGCTCGGCACGTTGGCGGCCATCCGCGGCAATTGGCGCGCCGATGCCTGCATCATCCCCGAACCGACGGTGCAGCACGGCATCCCGGAGTTGGTCATCGCCCACGCCGGGGCCATGTCCCTGCGCATCCGCGTACCCGGCAAATCGGCCCACGCCAGCAAGCGCCTGCAGGGCGAGAGCGCCCTGGATCACTTCATCACCCTTTACCAGGCCATGCGGGCCGACGAGCAGGCCCTGAACGCCGCCGAGCAGCACCCGCTGATGACCGTCCACCCGCTGCCCTACGCCACCAGTGTCGGGGTCATCCGCGGCGGGCTTTGGTCGTCCTCGGTGATGGACTCGCTGGAGGCCCAGGTCCGCGTCGGGGTCCCCCTGGGCATGACCATCGACGAGGCCGAGGCCCGGTTTCGCCACGCCATCGCCGAGGCGATCCGCGACGACCCCTGGCTCTCGCGCAACCCGCCCGAGATTCGCCGCCTGGCCTCGGGGTTCGGCTCGGCCGAGACCGACGCCGACCACCCGCTGGTGCGCACCCTGGCCGAGTGCGCCGAGGAAGAGTTCCGCCAGGAGCCGCGCATCGCCGCAGCCCCCTACGGCTGCGACATGTCCGGCTGGGTTCGCCTGGCCGGGGTGCCGACCGTCATCTACGGCCCCGGGGACATCGACCAGGCCCACGCACCCAATGAATCCGTCTCCCTCGAGACCAGCTGCCGGGTGGCGCGAACCCTGGTGCGCACCACCGAACGGTTGCTTGAGGCAGGCCTGGATGGCCTGCGTTCGGCAGCGGGGCGGATGGAACCGGCTTTCCCCGGGCACAACCGGGGCCACGACTGAACCATGCGCATCGTCGAGGCGTTCCCGCAGAACATCCGGGTCATCGAGAACCTGTGGATTCCGATGCGCGATGGGGTCCGCCTGGCGGCGCGGGTGTGGTTGCCCGAGGACGCGGAGCGCTCCCCGATCCCCGCGGTGCTCGAGTACATGCCCTACCGCAAGCGCGACTTCACCCGTCTGCGCGACGAGCCGTTGCACCACTACTTCGCCGGCCACGGCTACGCCTCCATCCGCCTGGATCTGCGCGGGACCGGCGACTCCGAGGGGGTGCTGCTCGACGAGTACCTGGAGCAGGAACAGGACGATGCGGTGGACGCCATCGCCTGGATCCGAGAACAGCCATGGTGCGATGGCAGCATCGGCATGATGGGCCTCTCCTGGGGGGGCTTCAACGCCCTGCAGGTCGCCGCCCGGCGCCCACCCGGACTGCGCGCCATCCTCACCATGTGCTCCACCGACGACCGCTACGCCGATGACGCCCACTACAAGGGCGGCTGCCTGCTTAACGAGAACCTGACCTGGGGCTCGAGTTTCTTCAGCCTGGCGGCCTGGCCACCGGACCCGGCCATCGCCGGCGCCAACTGGCGCGAACAGTGGCAGCAGCGACTCGACAGCCTGCGCCTGTTCCCGGCGGTCTGGCTCCAGCACCCCCATCGTGACGGCTACTGGCGCCACGGCTCGGTCTGCGAGGATTACGCAGCCATCGAATGCGCCGTCTACGCGGTGGGCGGCTGGTCGGATGGCTATGTCAACGCCATCCCGCGGCTGATGGCCGGCCTGAGCGCGCCGCGCAAGGGGTTGATCGGCCCCTGGCCCCATGCCTTTCCCCACGCCGCGGTGCCCGGGCCGCGGATCGGCATGTTCCAGGAGGCCGTGCGCTGGTGGGATCACTGGCTCAAGGGCATCGAGACGGGGATCATGGACGAGCCCATGCTCCGGGTCTGGCTGGAGGAGTGGGTGCCGCCCTCGCCCTACCTGGAGTACCGGCCGGGACGCTGGGTGGCCGAGACCGAATGGCCCTCGCCGCGCATCCAGGCCCGCCGGTGGCACCTGAACGTCGGCGCCCTGGCTGAGACGCCGGACGCTCCCGAGGACGCGGTGCGCGTGCGCTCGCCGCAGACCACCGGGCTCAAGGGCGGCGAGTTCTACGGCTACGGGGCCGAGGGCGAGGGCCCTCTGGATCAACGCGAGGATGACGGCAAGTCCCTGGTCTTCGACTCGGACCCGCTCCCCCGGCGGCTGGAGATCCTCGGTGCGCCCCGGGTGGACCTGGTCTGTTCCGTGGACCGCCCGGTGGCGATGGCGGTGATTCGGCTCAATGACGTCGCCCCGGACGGCACCTCGTCCCGGGTGAGCTACGGGGCGCTGAACCTCTGCCATCGCGACGGCCACGAGCAGCCGCGACCGCTCGAGCCCGGCGAGCGGTACCGGGTGCGGATCACCCTGAACGACATCGCCTACGCCTTCCCGGCCGGCCACACCCTGCGGCTCAGCATCTCCACCACCTATTGGCCCTTGATCTGGCCTTCGCCCGAGCCCGTGGCCCTGACGGTCCATACCGGGGTCAGCACCCTCGAGCTCCCGGAACGCCCGCCCAGCGCCCTGGATCGATCCCTGGCCCCCTTCGCACCGCCTGAGCGCGGCCCCGGCGCCGAACCCACGGCACTGGAGTGGGTCGATCCGCACCGGACGGTGGAACACGATCTAACCACCAACGAGACGATCTACAGCACCTTCGGCGACGCCGCCGATCTGGAGGGTGCTGCCCTGGCGCGGCTCGAGGAGATCGATCTCACCGTCGGCCACACCATCCGGCGCACCTTCCGCATCAACGAGACCGATCCCCTGTCGGCCCAGGCCCTGATCGACCTCGATGCCCGCCTACACCGCGAGGACTGGGACGTGCGGGTGACCTGCCAGACCCGCATGAGCGCTACCGCCGAACACTTCCGGGTCAGCGCCGAGCTAGAGGTCTTCGAGAACGGGGCACGCATCTTCCACCGCGACTACGACGAGTGGATCCCACGACAGCTGCTCTAGATCTGCCCCCCGAGCGGCCGCCCTGCGGCGCCGTAGCGCTCCACGGCGGCCTGGACGATCTGCCCGAGGAGTTCGGCGTAGCTGAAGCCGGCATATCCGGCCATCATCGCCAGTTTCCCCTCCGGCCCCCAGGCGGGGTGGTTGTTGAAATCGAGCAGCCGCGGCTTCCCCTCGGCATCCTCACGGAAATCCACCCGCGCATAGTCCCGCGCCCCCAGCCGCGCGAACAGCTGCCGCGCGGCCTGCTCGAGCCCGACCCGTTTGGCCTCGTCGAGTCGCGCCGGGGCGAAGCGCAGCGACCGGTAGTAGGCGGATTCGGGGTCGGTCTTGGAGCCGTAGGAGAGGATCGGCGGCAGTTCCGGGGGCAGCGCCGAATAGTCGACGACCAGCGGCGGCAGGACCGACAGCCTGGTGGCCGGGTTGCCGACCAGCCCCACCGTGTACTCCGCCCCGGGGAGGAACTCCTGGGCCAGCGCCCAGACCACCCCGGACGCGCCCAGACGACCCAGATAGGCCCGCGCCTGACGGGCGTCCCGCACCACGCAATCGGGCTCCATGCCGATGCTGCCGCAGCTGTCGTTCGGCTTGATCAGCACCGGGTAGCGCTTCGGCACCACCGGGCGCGGGTCGCGCAGATCGATGAGCCACTCCTCGGGCACCGCCACCCCCAGTCCGGCGGCTAGGGCGCGCACCGCCCCCTTGTCCCGCCCCAGCCCCATGGCCGTAGCCGTGGTCCCGGTGTAGGGGATGGCGAGCATCTCCAGCAGTGCCGGGATGCTGGCCTCGAGTTCCAGGCGGTTGCGGTAACCGTTGTCGCAGAAGTTCACCGCCAGGTCCGGCGGATGGTCACGCAGATCATCGATCAGCCGCTCGTGGTCATCGAAAACGCGCAGGCTCATTCCGGGCAGGGCCGCCAGCACTCGCTTGGCCTCCTCCGCCGCCGCCAGCTCCTCGGGGCCGATCCGTCCGTAGGGGCCGTAGGCGTAGGGCAGACGCGGGTCCCCGAAGAGGAGGCCGAGACGCAGTCCAGTCAGTTTGTTCACGGCGGGCGACCTCAACGATGGAGTTGGGGAACAGAGCGGGAACTACTTCAAGATAGCAGGCCTCCTGGCGCCGGCGGCGCATCAGGCAACTACGCTTAGTGAAGCTGCGCTGGGTCGGTCGCGCGGAGTCATCGAGGGACACGCCATGAATATCAATAAAGGCTTCTCCGCTGCGCGGCGCTTGGCGCGCAGCACGGTCTGGGCAGCGGTATTCCTGCTGACCGCAACGCTGTTCGCCACACCGGGCCAGACGGCGCAACTGGCCGATACCATCGAGCAGCTCACACCCTCCGTGGTCGGCGTGGGTACTTATCAGCCCACACGAGCGCCGCGAGTGGATTTCCGCGGCACCGGTTTCATCCTCGAGGACGGCCGCGCCGTGCTCACCAACCGGCATGTGCTCCCCAGTGAGCTTGACCGCGAGCGCCACGAACGGCTAATCGTCCTCGCGGGTGAGCCGGGGGCCCCGAGCATGCGCGAGGCGGAAGTGGTGGCCGAGAGCCCCCAGCACGACTTGGCCGTGCTGCGCATCAGTGGTACCCCCTTGCCGGCTTTGACCTTGGCGTCCGATTCGGGACACCTTCGTATCGGCGACCCGGTCGCCTATACCGGATTTCCGATCGGCATGATCCTCGGATTCTACCCAGCCACCCACACAGGTATTGTCTCTGCGAGGACGCCGCTGGCACTTCCGGTGCGCCACGGCGGCGAGCTCTCGCCGGAGCAGATCACCCGCCTCCGCCAGGCAACGGCGCCACTGGCGTTTCAGATCGACGGCACCGCCTACCCGGGCAACAGCGGCAGCCCGGTTTACGATCCGGCCACCGGAGAGGTGTATGCCGTCATCAACCGGGTCTTCGCCCAAGAGGGACGCGAGGCCGCCATGCGCCAGCCGAGCGGGATCAGTTATGCGATACCGCTTGATCTCGCAGCGCCTTTGCTGCAGGAATACCGCAACCGTTATCGTTGAAAAGTACACCCACCTCGTGCGACTGATCCCCTGGCCCCGCAAGCCGCCCGACCGTGACTCCGGCGAGGGCGACGACCCTCCCCCTCCCGGCGTTTCACTGGATCGGGAGGCCAATGAGCGCCTGGAGCAATGGTCCCGCGCCGTGCGCCGGGTGCGCATCTCCCGCTCGCTGCTCAGCCTGGCCTGGACCGCCGGCCCGGTCACCGGCCTGGGGCTGACCGGCGGCTACTGGGTGGCCTACGGTCATCCCCCCCACACCGAGCTGCTGATCTACTTCACGACCTTCACCATCCTCTCCGGCCTGATCGGCCTGCTGGCCAAGATCGTCTACGACAGCACCTGGGGGCCGGCCCAGGAACGCGCCCAGGCCGATGTATCCAGCACCATCGATCACCTCGGCGACCTGATCCTGGCCAGCCGGGATCTTCATGTGGCCGGCCTCAGCGGCCAGGCGCGGCGCAGCGAAGCAGCCCGCCAGCTCCTGCGCCGGGTTGACCTCTCACCGGCCGGGATCGGCCTGGCCTGCCAGGACCTCACCGGCGATCGCGAGCTCGGCGAGGTCCTCGCGCGTATTGAGAGCTACCGCCGCTCGGGCCTGTTCACCCGCATCCGGGACCTCAACGCCCAGCACGAGGAACTCTTCGATACCGCGTACCAGCAGATCCGGCCGGAGGCCCCACTGGCCGCCAGCGCCCTGCGCGAGCGCTTCCTCGGTGAAGTGCCCCAGCTGCGAGCCGGCATCGCGCGCAACGAGGCCTTTATCGAACGCGTACTGGCGGGTTTCGAGGAGGATAACCCGCTGCTGATCACCATGGGCGACGTGGAGGACATGCTCGGGTTGGCCTTCGAGCTGATCAACGGCCGCGAGATCCCCATCCTCACGTTCACCTACCGCGGGCGATGGCAGCTTGCCCGCGCCCTGGAGACCCTGGAGACCGCACGCAGCCGTTATCGCCTGGCCCAGGCCGCCAGCGACAACCGCATCCGCGCACTCGCCGCCTGGCTGATCGAGGCCGACGCCCTGCCCTACGAGCTGGTCCCCGAAGAGTTGCCTTCCAATAAACTGCTGGAACGCGTCATGGCCGCCATGGACGACCTGCAGATGCGCATCGACCGTCTGCAGGCCCTGGAGCAACGCCGGGCCCTGGACCGGGCCAGCCGCGAGCGCCTGGCACGCACCGCGGACACCCTGGGCACGGCGCTGTCGCTGTACCGCTCGGCCCGAGAGGCCCTGGTCACCCTAGGCACCGCCCACGCGGAACTGCTTAAGGCCACCGAGCGCTGGAACGACCTTGCCGGAACCCTGCCCGGGGATCCGCAGCGACTGCGCACCAGCCGGAGCGGCCGGGGCCTGCGCATCGTCGAGCGGACGGTCGCCCTGGACGAGGACGCCCGGCAGACCGTCTGCCAGCAGATCATGCGTCACCTGCGCGACGAAGGGCTGGAGTGGTTGCGCAGCGACGCGCAGCCCCGCCGCCCCCGCGAGCAGGTGCGCGATCTGACCCCCCACCGAGCCCGGCACCTGGCCGTTGAGACCGCGCTGGCCCTGGAACCGCACATCCAGCTCTCCCGGCCCGAGGTCCAACGCGGCCTGGGGGCCACCAACGCGAGCTACCTTGGCGGCCTCGAACCGGGCATGAGCGCCCGGGAGAAACGCGATCTCGGCGAAGCGATGGCCGCCAGCGTCGAAGAGGACCTGAGCCGCTCCGCTGAGCAGCTGGCACTTGCCCTGGTCCGCCACTACCACGTGGAACTCACCGAGGACGGGAGGCGGTTCCTGACCGAGACCTACGGCGCCCGCGAGCGGGTTCTGGCGACCATCTCCCGCGGGCAGCAGCTCAGCGAGCAGGCCAGCCAGGTGAGCCTGCTCAGCCGCCGCCCGACGCCGGTGCCGCTGCCCCGGCGCGACTGGTACCGCAGCCTCGTCCGCGCCCGACGCGCACTGCGCCGCTAGGCGCGGCGATACGGCGCACGGGGGTGCGCGCCTGCGTCCCGGCCACCCCCTGCAACACCCTTGGATTCCTGAGCCAAACTGGGAGGAGTGCCGTGTGTCCGGCCTCCGGAACCGGGTCGCCCAGACAGACATCATGGAGTCGTGTCGATGAAATGGGTAGAACAACGACTTGGTCGACGAATCCGTCGCGGGACCCTGGAGCTGCGCTATGACGACGGAGAGCAGTGCGCCTACGGGGACGGCGGCCCGCCGCACGGGGTGATGCACATCCACCGCCGGCGCACCCTGCGGCGCATCGCCCTCGATCCGGAGTTCATGCTCGGCCAGACCTACATGGACGGCGACTGGAGCCCCGGTAAAGGCGGGCTGCTCGGCGTCCTCGAGGTGCTGCTGAACAACTTCCCGCCACCACGCGCCCGCGGCGTCAAGGCCTGGCTGCTGTGGGCCGCGCGCCCGCTGCAACAGTGGAACCGGGCGGCCGCGGCGCGGCGGAACATCGCCTCCCATTACGACCTGGACGACTGGCTGTTCCAGAACTTCCTGGACGCCGATATGCACTACTCCTGCGCCTACTTCGAGGATCCGGACATGGACCTCGAGTCGGCGCAGCGCGCCAAGGCCGCCCACATCCGCCGCAAGCTGTGCCTGCGGCCCGGCGACCGCGTGCTCGATATCGGCTGTGGCTGGGGTTCGATGGCGATCCACCTGGCCCGCCATGAACAGGTCGAAGTGGTGGGCCTAACCCTGTCGAGCGAGCAGCAGCGCCTGGCGCAGGAACGCGTCCGGCAGGCGGGCGTAGCCGACCGCGTCGAGATCCGGCTGCAGGACTACCGCGACGTGACCGGACCGTTCGAGCGCATCGTCAGTGTCGGCATGTTCGAGCACGTGGGGGTGCCCTTCTACGACACCTACTTCGACACCATCCGCCGACTGCTCACCGAAGACGGTGTGGCACTGGTCCACAGCATCGGGCGCTTCAATCCGCCCGGCGTGACCAACCCATGGATCCGGCGTTACATCTTCCCCGGCGGCTATATCCCGGCCACCTCCGAGGTCATGAGTTCGGTGGAGCGCGTGGGCATTCGCACCACGGACATCGAGGTCCTCCGGCTGCACTACGCCTACACCCTGGCCAACTGGCAGGCACGCTTCCAGCGCATCCGCGGACGCGTGGCCGCTGCCAAGAGTGAGTCGTTCTGCCGCATGTGGGAATTCTACCTGGCGGTCAGCGAAGCCGCCTTCCGCTGGCGCGGCATGATGGTCCTACAGCTGCAGCTGGCGCGGCAGCAAGACGCAGTGCCTTTGACACGCGATTACCTTTACAGTGGGGAGCGCGAAGAGCGCCGATGGCCGGAGCCATCGCGGATTGCAAGCTGAGCCGTTCCCGTCGATCGGCCGGGCGCGGGGCCGGCGGCGGCGGACCATCCGCCCCAGGAGGCACGCACCATGCCCGCAACGATTGCCAACATCCTGTCCGATCAGGAGTTCTTCGAGGGGCTGGAGCGCGCCCACGTGGAGTTCCTGGCCGAATGCGCCAGCCCTCGCACCCTGGAGCGGGATGAGGTGCTGTTCCGCCACGGCGACGCCGCGCGCGCCTTCTACCTGATCCGCTCCGGTGATGTCGTGCTCGAGGTCCCGGCGATCAGCGGGCCCACGCTGGAGGTCCAGCACCTGGGGGCCGATCAGATCCTTGGCTGGTCCTGGCTGATTCCCCCGTACCGCTGGAATTTCAACGCCCGCGCCGAGGATAAAACCGAATTGCTGGAGTTCGACGGCGCTGCAATCATCGCGCGCTGCGAGGCGGATCCGGCTTTCGGATATCAGATTCTGAAACGCTTTTCGGCGCTGATGTCGAAACGATTGGATGTAGCAAGAGAGCGCATGATGGATCAGTGGAACCCCCCGGGTTTCGCCTAACATCCTGTTGCACCAAGGCAACCGATGGGCCGCGCGCAATGGTGGTTACCCGCGGGAATCAACAGGGGGCGGCCCGGAACTGCGGTTTGCGGAGGTTATCGCTCCTCGGTATTGTAACGACGGGCCGGGGGTATGATTCGCCCTGATCGGGCTTTTTCATGGAGGTGTCCAGAATGAGCGAGGACATGAACGACAAATCGACCAAGAAAACCTCGGAAACGAGCACCAAGAGCAGCACCACCAAATCCACGGGTAGCACGGCCAAGGCCGGCACCACCAAGTCCGAGAGCGCCAAGTCCGAAGCTGCCAAGTCCGGCACGGTGGAGACCGCTGCCGAGCAGGGCAGTGCCGGCAAGGGCACGAGCAGCACTGCCAGCAGCAAGGCGAGCAGCTCCGCCTCGACCACCAGCAGCTCCACAACGGCGAGCTCGGCGGCTTCCGATTCCGGCAAGAGCAGCAGCGATAGCGCCGAGGCCTTCCTCGGCAACTCCGGGCTGCCGCGCCACTTCGCTGCCGGCCTCTCCTACGTCGGCGGTCCCGTTACGGGGGCGATCTTCCTGCTGCTCGATCGCGCGGACCCGTTCGTGCGCTTCCATGCCGCACAGTCCCTGGCGATCTCCGCGGTCATCGCCGTGGTCTGGATCTGCGTGGCGATCCTCAACGCCGCCTTCGCCGGCATGCCCCTGGTGTTCTGGGTGGGTCTGATCGGCCTGCTGTTCATGGCCTTCAACGCCTTCCAGAGCAAGGATTGGGAGGTGCCAGTGCTCGGTGAGTACTCGCAGAAGCTCTCCGACAAGGTGTCGCCGGACGACGACGCCAAGTAACGGCGCCGTCGACCCCGCGTGGCACGGGACCGGGACCCCGGGACAGCCGCCTGCCTTGTGCAGGCCGGCTGTCTCGGGTTTTCCCGTTACGGCTCCCGGAAACTCAGCGGGCTGCCCGGCCCGGGGATTCGTCGCCATGACGCGCAGAGGGGATCGCCGCCTTCTTCTCCTCCGCGGTGACGTGCCAGGTGAAATCGGCAGGCTCTGTGACCGGCCACGGGTGAACCTCATACGCACCGCCCTTGCGCTGCCCCAGGCTGGATCCCGCTGTTTCGCCCGGCCGCACGGGAAATCCCCGCGGAATCAGCACATGTGCCTCTGACCCTGGCCGCGGATAGAGGGTACACCAAGCCTGTAGGAGCCGCCGGCGCCCATCCCACATCATTTCCAGGCGCCAGCGATGCCCGTCGAGCCGATCCGGCGACACGGCTGCCCGGCGCGCCAGCCAACCCCCGAGCCATCGCCAGTCTACCGCCTCGCGCAGGCGTCCGAACCAACCCGCGCCGACCTGCCGCCAGAGCGCCTCTGGCACCCCCTCGCCCCACCAGTGCAGGCCGGACTCTGTCGCCCGCCACCCGACATCCGTGTAGTGAAGCCCGGCATAGCAATGCCCCTGATCGATGACCAGCGGCTGCCCGCCGGCGCTTCCAGGTTCCCGCACCAACCCTCTCCCCGGGCCACGGGACAGCGGCAGCAACCACGGCGAACCATCAAGCTCCAGGTGTACCGGCTGCACGCCAAGGCTGCGCAGGTCCGCCTCGTGGCAACTATACCCTTGGACAGGCTGACCACCGAGGCTGATCACCAGATCCCAGCGATCGCCCCGCTGCCTGACAACACCCGCAACGTGATCGAACCGGCACCCGCCCGGTTCCGGCCACGGGTGTTCAGGCCACTGCACCTCGGTAGGCGTCAGATCAGGATGACCAGCGGCTACAGCGCACCACAGACCCGCGGCCCAGGCGTTGTAGACACTGAGATGCATATAGTGGTCCCATCCCCCGACCGCACCGGCACAACGTGCAGGCGTCAGCCAGAACAGGCCATCCGGACGACGTTGCCGTTCCAGGCGCTCGCGCATCGCGCTTGCAGCCAGACCCCACTCCCCGGCGGCCGCCCCCGCAGCGCCGTTCAGGACGGTCAGCAGGCACGCGTCGGCGTAGAGCGCGTGATTGCTCCGCCCCAGACCACCGCAATAACCCGCAGGGGTCAGGAATAGGCCGACCCACTCCAGCATCCGCCGCAGATGGGCGGCGACTTCGGCATCGGCCGAGCGGCTGTAAGCGATCCAGAGACAAAGGAGCGCCTTGAAATGGTAGGCAGGGGGCGTCGTTACCCTGGTACCTGGCCGCGACGGAAAATCGATGAACCCCCCGGCGGGGGTGCTCCAGCGTCGCACCCAATGCAGCAGCTGCCGGAGCCGACGATGCCGCTCCCGGGCGGTGGCGGCCTCCAGCAGGCGCACCGTCGCCGCGAGCAGCGCCCAGTTGTTGGAGACGTATCGCCGGCCGAGTGAGCAAGCTTCAGCAGCCCGCCGGACCCGGCGCAGATCCACCTCCGCGGCGCCAGAACTTGCAAGGGAGCGCTCGAGCAACCGCAAACCCAGGCGATTGAACGGCTCATGCCCCCGCTGGCCCTTAGGCAGCCCCTGCCAGTAGCGCAGCGGTAGACGCCAATCCCCCAGTTCCGGCCGTTCGTGGAGCGCCAGCGCCGTAAAGACTTGGCCGTAGTGCCCGGGCGGCGTCAGCTCCGCCCCACCGGGCTCGCGCAGCCCCCCGTCCGTCCGCAGATAACTCGCCAGTCCCGCCACCAGTGGCGTCAGCCAGTCGGCATCGATGGCTGGGGCCGTCATAACGTCCGCACCGGCGGTGCAACAGGACGCGGGCGGCGCTGCGCCAGGCCCTCCAGACGCTCGACCAGGGCGGGTATGCGACTCTCCCAGGCGTTAGCCCTGGCGTGAGCCAGGATCGCCCTTTGATCCCACGGCTCCCGCAGAGCCCGGAGAATCGCCTCGCGAAGCGCCCTGGCATCGCCAAAAGGCACCAACACCCCCACTGCCGGATCTCGAATAACCTCGGCATTGCCCCCCACCTCGGTGGTCACCACCGGCAGGCCACAGGCCGCCGCCTCGAGAAGCACGTTGGCCCACCCCTCGAACCGGGTCGCTAGGACGAAGACGTCGGCCGCCGAGTAGTAGGTCGACAGGTCCTTCGGTGCCACGGCCCCAACGAAATGCACCCGGTCTGCAACGCCCTGTCGAAGCGCCAGCAGCTGCAGACGCTCGGCATCATCCCCGTCAGGACTGCCACCGCCGACGGCGAGGTAGTGTAGCCGCGGCTCTCGGCCGAGCAGGGTCGGCATCTGTTCGATGACCCGGTGGAACCCCTTGCGCTCGTTCAGGGTTCCCACCGTAATCAGCACCCGCGCATCCAGGGGCAATCCCAGTGCCGAGCGGCATTCGCTGCGATCCAGGGGGCGGAATCGGGATAGGTTGACCCCGTTTGCGACCACCTCGACCTGCCACGGGGGCACCCCCATGCTCAGGGCCACTCGGCGAAGCGACCGGGAGACGGAAAACACCCGCGCGGCCGTCAGCATCGCCCGGCGGGCCAACCAGCGGCGTAAGCGGGTGCGTGAGATGCGCTGGATCGTGCCCCGCAGCGTGATGGTGTGCGGGCATCCAAACCAGCGCCCCAGCAACCAAGCCGCCACCCCGTCCGGATAGACGAAATGGGCATCGATCAGATCAAGTGCACCAGCGCGGCGCAACCGGCGCAGTACCGGCAGCGCGCCCAGGGCCAGAAATAGCCCATCTAGACCCTTGAGCATGCCCGGAAAGGAGAGGAACCGCGGGTGGTAGACAGCCACACCTGCCTGCTCTTCGTACCGCGGCACCGGCGGGCGATAGCCGGGGCGCCAGCGGCGAATCAAACCCTGCCCCGGGAACCACGGTACCGGTGCCACCACAGTGATCGGTAAGTGGGCAGCCACTCGAAACATGCGCTCACGCACGAACACCCCATAGGCCGGCTGAGCGGCATTGGGGAAGACCCGACTGAGCACGACAACACAGCCCCCCCCCGGGAGCACCCCGCTGCCGTTGCCGCCCGTCCGGGTCACAGCCCCTCCGTAACCGGCAACGAGCCACCTGCTTCCACCGCCGCGAGGACGCGCTCGGCGTTGGCCCGCCAGGTATAGCCGTGCTCCGGGATCGAGGCCGCACCGCGTTCTCCCAGCTGCCGACACCGCTGCGGGTCATCCAGGAGCTCCTCGAGGCGCACCCCTAACACCCCCCAATCCCCAGGGGGAAAGACCTCGGCAGTCACACCGGGCCGGATCAACTCGCGGATATTCGCCTGATCCGGCGCAACCACCGGGCACCCTAGGGCCAGGTACTCAAAGAGCTTGATCGGCGAGGCGTACTCGGTAACGGCGGGCTGGACGGCTATATCCAGGGCGGCGATATAGGCCGGGACCTCTTCCTGCGACACAGCCCCGGCGAAGCAGACGCGGTCCTCAACTCCCAGTTGCCGTGCCCGCGCGCGCAAATCTGGCAGCGCCGGGCCATCGCCCACAACGAGCAGACGCAGGCCAGGGTCACGCCGCAGGCGCGGAGCGAGGGCAGCCATCAAGCCATCCACGCCGTGCCAGCGGCGAACCCAGCCGACGAACCCCACCACCCGACACCCCGTTAGCCTTAACCGCGATCGCACGGACTCCCCGTCGACCCCGGCATGGAACCGGTCCTGGTCAACGCCATTGGGCATCACCAGCAGGCGTTCCGCGGGAATCCCGCGATTCTTAAGGATCTCGGCCATGGCCTGGCTGACCACCACAGTGCGCGTGGCCGACCGACAAAGGAAATCCTCGACCCGCTGCGCCAGGCCACGCAGCCAAAGGTGGCCGTGCTGACGCAGTTCCAGGCTCAGCGGTGCGTTGACCTCGAGGATGAAGGGCCGACGCACCACCCGGGCCACGCAGAGTCCTGCCAGGGAGAACAGGGCGTAGCGCTCGTAGATCAAGCCGGGCCGGTGGCGCAGCGCCTGAGCGAGCAAAACGGGCACAGCAACCGTGTTATAGGCCAGGGCGAGCAACTCGTAGAACCAGTGGGGGATGACCAAGCCGGCCAGCGAAGGCCTCGCGTCGGCCACGCCTGTGCCGGGCGGCGCACCACCCGGGGGGAACAAAGCCGCGGAGCGCCGCCTCGGCGGCCCCACCAGCACCACCTGGTGGCCCAGCTCGCGGAATGCCGCGCACAGGGCGCGGATATGGATCCCCTGTGCGTCTTCTCCCCGGGTGCGATGGTGGTACAGGATCTTCATGGCTCCAGTGCCTCACTCTCGACCCAGCGATACTTGCCGGCCGGCGTCGGCTCGATGGCCGCCACATGCTCGATGCGTACGGGCACCGGCATCCCGAGCATAGTGAGCAGGCCTTCCCGGATGCGCTGGGTGCGCGCCGCATCCCACTCCTCCGTGGTGACCAGCTGAACCTCGAGGCTGCAGTCAGCGCGCTGACGAAGGCGATACTGAATCACGCCGGGCACCTCGCGGAGGACGTAATTGGCGGCAGAGCCGTGTATCCGGCGCCCGGCACAGCCGAGCAGGAAGTCGTTCCTGCGGCCCTCGAGCAGGTCAAGGACCGGCAAAACGGAGCCGCACGCACAACCGCCGGTCCCGAGTCGCCCCCGATCTCCCACCCGGTAGCGGATCAGCGGCATGCCGTATCCATCCAGGTTGGTGACGAGCAGGTCGCCGACACCGTCGGCGTCTGCGTCGGCGACCTCCACGTAGGCGTGATCGGCGGCGATGTGCAGCGACCCCGCCGGGCACTCGTGGGCGATCAGCCCACCATCCCGGGCACCGTACTCGTTGGCCACGGGGCATTTCAGCACCTCGGCGATCGTGGCGCGTTGCTGGGGATAGAGCATCTCCGAGGTAGAAACCACCACGCGTGGTTGCCACCCCGCCACCGATTCCGGGGCCGCCGCGATATACCGGGCGACCCGGTCGATCACGGTGGGGTAGCCGTAAACCAACCGGGGGCGAAACCCTCCCAGGAAACGGGCATAGGCCTCGATGCGGCCTGGGCTCAGGTCATGGGCGGAACAGATGACTTGGTTGAGCAGGTACCGATCCTTGAATCGGCGTAAACGAGAGGAGCGGCCGAGTTCGATGGGCGACCCCCAGAAATCGACCTGCCGCTCCCCTGGATGGACGCCGTACCAGAGCCGGAAGCGCAGCTTCTGCGCGTTGTGTCGCGTCTCTTTGACCCGGTCGGTCCAGAACTGCATCGGGGTTCCCGTTGATCCGCCAGTGCTGGCGGGCAGTAGCGGCGCTGTAGGAACCTCGCTGCACAACGCCCGGCCCCGTGACCGAACCGTATGCCGTTCCAGGACCGGGAAATCGGTCAGCGCCGGGCGCGGAGCGCCGCACACCGCTTCCCGGTAGTGCGGCACATGCCGCGCGGCGTGCCGTAGCAAGGCTTCCAGGCGCTCAAGGCAGTAAACGTCAAAGGCAGCCGCATCCCGTTCCCGACCCCGCATTAGGGCCAGCTCACGGAGGGTCGAACGGCCGCGCAGACGCTCGTGCAGCGGCAGCAGGAGGCGCCGCACCAACACCGGAGGCAGGCCCCTCACCGGGCAGCTCCGGATCGACGGCCGAGGAAGGCATCGAACATCAACAGCGACCACAGCAGCCTACCGTGATCGGCCCGCCCCCGCTGATGCGCCTCGAACAGACGCTGCACCTGAACCCGATCGAACCACCCGCAATCGGCCAGCCGCTCCCCTTCAAGTGCGTTTTGCAGGCGCCCGCGCAGCGGACCGCGCAACCATTCAGCCAGCGGTATTTCGAAGCCCTGCTTGCGGCGATGGAGGATCTGCGACGGCAGCCGATCCTGAAGGGCTCTCTTGAGCAGGTACTTGCCTGTACCGCCCCGGACCTTGAGGTGCGCCGGCAGCGTCACCGCCCACTCCACCAGCTGGTGATCCAGCAACGGAACCCGGACCTCGAGCCCATGGGCCATACTCGCTCGATCCACCTTCGTGAGGATATCGCCCGGCAGCCAGGTCTTGAGATCCAGGTACTGCGCGAAGGCCAACGGATCGTGGCGCGGCGCGGCATCGGCATGGCGGCAAAGCACCTCGACGGCATGGTAGCCCTGCAGAGCACGATGCATGCTGGGAGAGAATAGCCGCCGACGGCTGTCATCGTCGCTGAGGCTAACGCTGCGCAGGTAACCGGCGACCGGATCGGCGGCCAGGGCCTCGAACGTGGCCCGGGCACGCAGAAGGCGGGGCGCTCGATGGGCCCGCGGGTACCAGCGGGCCAAGGAGCCGAACACCCCCCGCCGCAGGGCCTGGGGAAGACGGGCCCGGACCCGCGCCTCGCGGGCGTACCCGCGATACCGCCGGTAGCCGCCCAGCACCTCGTCGCCACCATCCCCGGAAAGCGCCACAGTAACCCGCTGCTTGGCTACGCGACTGACCGCATCAGTGGGCAGTGCGGAGCTATCGGCAAAGGGCTCGTCGAATAGCCACGCCATCCGATCGATATGGCCCGCCAGGGCATCACCATCCACCTGCTGCACGTGATGGCGTACACCCAGGTGCCTCGCAACCTGTTGGGCCACATCGAGTTCGCTGAGACGGTGATTGCCGAAACCGATGGAGCAGGCGTCAACCGGGCCTCGCGAAGTCTCCCCCATGAACGAGACCACAGCGCTGGAGTCGATACCGCCGGAGAGGAAGGCTCCCAGGGGCACGTCCGCCAGCATCCGGATGCGGACGGCTTCTTCCAGCTGTTCACCGAGGGTCACGACGGCTCTCGCCTCCGACAAGCGGTCATCTGCGGCGAATGTGACATCCCAGTAGGAGCGCGGCTCCCCCACGGCACGCCCCCGCACCACGGTGAGCGTGTGCCCGGCCGGCAACTTGCGAACGGCCCGATAGATGCTGCGCGGGTCCGCCACATAACCCAGCGCGAAATACTCCTCCACCGCCGCCGGATCCAGTTCCCGCGACAGATCCGGACAAGCCAGAAGGGCCTTGATCTCGGAGCCGAATAGCAGTCGGCCATCAGCCAGTTCGGCATAGCACAGGGGCTTGATTCCGAGCCGGTCCCGGGCCAGGAATAGCGTCTGGCACCGCCGGTCCCATACCGCAAGGGCGAACATGCCGCGGAACCGCTTCACGCACGCCTCACCCCACCGATCCCAGGCGTGGACGATGACCTCGGTATCGCAGCGGGTTCTGAACCGGTACCCGAACTGCTGCAGCTCGGCCCGCAATTGGGCATGGTTGTAGATCTCGCCGTTGTAGGCGGTGAGCACGGTTCCATCGTCATTGGCCAGGGGCTGCTGACCATTGGCGAGGTCGATGATCGACAGGCGCTGGTGGCCCAGCGCCAGCCCCGGCTCACGGTGCACACCGCTCTCGTCCGGACCGCGGTGCGCAAGGGACGCCGTCATCCGCGCCACCAGTTCTCCCGTCCCGGCGAGATCCGTCGCGTCGGGATCCAGCACTCCGGTCAGTCCGCACACGATCTAGCTCACCTCCCCTGGGATGCTGTGAGCACGCGGACGGCGGTGGCACAGCAGCCTCTCGTACAGAGTTTCGTAGGCTCCGGCCATTCCTGCCACATCCAAGTGTTGCAGCACCCTCTGCCGACCGGCCTTGCCCTGGCTACGACCGCGCGAGGGGTCGAGCACATAACCGGCCAGCGCGGCGGTCAGCGCCCCAGTGTCCGCCGGGGGAACAAGCGTGCCGGTCACGCCCTCGAGCACCACCTCCGGCACACCGCCTACCCGCGAGGCCACAACCGGCACCCCGGTGGCCATAGCCTCGAGAACCGTCATCGGGATACCCTCCGCCAGCGACGGCAACACGAACAGGTCCATCCGCCGAAGCTCGGCAGAGACATCCTCCCGATTGCCCGGCAGCGCTACCTGTGCACCCAGCCCGGCGGCCGCGACGACCTCTTCAAGGGCAGTGCGTTGCGGTCCCTCGCCGAGGATCACCAGCCGAAGACCAGGAAAAAGCTCGGGCAAGATCTGCTTCAGCCGGGAAAACGCCACCACCAGACGCTGCTGATCCTTGACCGCAACCAGGCGGCCGACACTTCCGATGGTATAGACCGGCCAAGAGGACCGCCGCGGCTTAGGGGTAAACCGCGCGCAGTCGACACCATTGCGGATGGTATGCACCCGTTCAGCGGGGATCCCCACTCGATCGGTCAGATAGTCGGCAAGATGCCCGGAAACAGCCACGTGGGCGTGCACCCAGGGGCTCAACAGCCGGCGCCAGATCCGCCGTCGCCGGCTGTCACCGCGCAGATCGGACATATCCCAGCCATGTTCGGCGTGGATCCGTACCGGAACGCCGGCGAGCGCGGCCACGGGCTGACCCTCCAGGGCGGCCAGATTGGCACTGTGCAGGATATCCGGCCGCAACCGCCGCAGGAGCCGAGCGAGCCGCCACTGCGTGCCTAGCCCCCAGCCCGGCGGCTTGTGCAGGGCGTAGACCGACACCGCCCGAGGCAAACGGGTGCGGAACGCCGGATCGAACCCATCCAGACAAATGACCACGTGCCGAAAACGCTCCGCCGGCAGCCAACGCAGCAACTCCACCAGCACCTGCTCGAGACCACCGTAATCCAGCCGGTAGATCAGGTGCGCCACCAGAGGCCGCGGATTCCGGCGCCCCGTGCGCCCCGCCGTGCCGACCACCATCACTGACGACGCGCCGCGTCAAGCTGAGCGAGGATCTCCGGCAGCGCCGCGACCGCATAGGCGTGCAGGGCTTCCCGCGCCGCCTTCGGATCATCGCCGGGGTCCGCGTAAAGCACGATCAGGGCGGCATCATCGCGCCTACCGACCAGACGCAGGAGGGCCTCACGTGCCTTCACCTCGTGCGGGACGGTCGTCAGCCGCCCACCGACCCAGTACCAGCGCCAGACCTCCAGCTCGCGATCCGGGCCCATCAACTGCATTCGCGTTGCCGCCGGCCAACCCGCCACATCGGCCCGGCCGCCCCCCTGCTGACGCCATTCAGGGCGCTCCCGCCCGGCCAGCGTATTCTCCCAACCGACCATCTTGCCGTAACGATGCTGCGCCCGGTAATAACCGATATGCAGACCTACAGCCGGCGCACCCCCGGCCACCACCACCCCGCGGCGCTCGGCTCGGGCGTGGTGATAGCCCGGCTGCCACAAAACCAGCTCTCCCTCTCCAGGGGCCCATCCCGATGGAGCCACCGGCCCGTCGCCCAGCCCGGCCACCGGACCCAGATCGCGCTGGTTCAACCGGTCGGCATACCAAGGCCCGCCCGCAAGGAGTATCGCAGCGACCCCGAGGGCCGCGAAGCGCCGCCGAGGGGCCACCCTCCCCCTCGGCGAAGGTCCCGACAGCGCCACGACCGCGCCCTGCTCCCGCCAACGCGTCCCAACCCAGAACAGCAGCCCCGTCACAAGCGCGAAGAAGGCCCAGCCGTAGATCAGGTGGTCCACTCCCGCCGCCAGTTCCATATCGCTGGCATGGCCGAGCATGACAATCCCGTAGGCCCGAAGACCGTTGGCGACGATGGGCACCAGTGCAGCAGCCACCATGAATAGGGCCCGACGCCAGGGATTGCGATAGACCAGATAGGCATAAAGCGCACCGAGAGCCAAGCTCGCGATCAGGTAACGGACTCCGCTGCACGCCTCGACCACGGACCAACTGCCGGTGGGCAACTCGAAATCCAGCCCTGCACGGTGCACAGGAACGCCAGAGAGACGCACGGCAGCCACGGTGAAATCGGCGGTCAACGACATCAGGGGAGAGACCAAGAACTCACCGAACGGCACGGCAAAAAGCAGGTACGCCAAGGGAAAACGAAGCACCCGTGCCACCTCGCTGCCCAGCAACAGCCAGACCAGCGCCGGGATCATCAACACGGCGGAAAACTGCCGCACCGAGGCTACATCGACCAGCGCGCCCAGCACCCAGACCAGAACCAGCCCCGCCAGCGCCACCAGCGCACCGGGGGCCAGCTGCGGAGTCACGCGAGCCAACCGATCACGAAGGCGGTAGGTGAGCAAAAGGACGATGGGCCCGATCAGAAAGCCGTGCGCGAAGGTTTCGGACCGCGCCCAGATGGCCACCATCTCGCGGAACGTCGGGTAGAATACGCCGGCCAGAACAATCAGCCCCGCCCCCAGCGCAAGCAGTGCCGGCCCCCAGGCAGCCCACCGCGGTTCAACCGACATGGAGCGCAGCCCACAGACGGCCGTCGACCGGCGACGGACCCTCAACCAAGCGATCCACGGCAGCGAGGCTGCCAGCCCAGCTGTAATCGCTGAGGATACGCCGCCGCGCCGCCTGGCCCATCAAACCGGCCCCGCCGCCCAGGCGTGCGGTCACCGCTGCGGCAAAGGCCTCGGCCTCGGCCTCGGCCGCAGCCACTTCGACGCCCGGCCGCGCGCGAATCCCCTCCAGCGCCTGTGGCGTGGCGACAACCGGCCGAGCCATGGCCATGGCTTCCAGGACCTTGTTCTGAACGCCCCGCGCCAGCCGCAGGGGCGCTACGACGACATCGGCATGGGCCATCCAGGGCCGTATATCCGGCACGCCCCCGGTCACCAACACCCCAGGGCGCTGCGCCAGCGCCCGAACCGGCGCACTCGGCCGGCTCCCGACGACGGCGAACACCAGTCCCGGCCACTCCCGGCGCAACCGAGGGAGCACCTCGTCGGCGAACCAACCGACGGCGTCCACGTTGGGCCAATAGTCCATAGCCCCGGTGAAGACGAGCACCGGACGACCCTCGGCATAGGGACAGGGGCCGGCATGCTCCGGATCGAAGTAGTGGGCGTCGACGCCATTGGCCACCGCGTGAACGCGGTTCGCACATTCGGGCACCAGGCTGCGGAAGGTCGCCACCTCCTGTTCCGAGACGAACAAACAGGCATCGGCCGAACCGGCCAGTGCGCGCTCATACTCAAACAAACGACGGCTTTCGCGCCGATACACGGCGGCCATGGCCCCTCGCTGGTGCTCGGCATACTGCCGCCACTTGTCCGAATCCACGTCCACGAAGTCGACCACGCGCAGGACCCCGCTACTCCGCGGCGGCAGGTATTGCCCCATCGTCGAAGAAAAGGCTACCGCCGCCCGGATCCAATGCCCGTCGAGGGTCTGGCGGACCCACCGCCGCAGGTAACGGTCTCGGTACCAGGGCAGCGTCAAGGGCTCGCCATTCAGCAGCCCGGTCAGGGCCCGGAAGCGGACCCGTGCCGGTGGCAATGACCTGACACAGAGACTGGCACAGAGTCGGCGCACCGCCGGCACCAGGTCCCAATCCGCCGGATCGTCGATGAAGGTGCCCAGGTGCACGCGATGACGCTCGGCCAGGTGGCGCAGTAGATGGTGAGAGCGGATCTTGTCGCCCTTGTCCGGGGGCCAGGGCAGACGATGCACCAGATAGAGGATGTCGGCCACGCATACCTCCTACGCCAGACTGCGAATGACCAACGGGCCCAGCAGGTTGGCCACCGGCAACGGCAGCCGCCGCCACCAACGGATGGCGCGCTGGTACCGCGGGTTGAGCGGATTGTGGTCGGGAATCCCGCGCCCCCGAACCAAGTGGTACTCGTAGGCCAGCGGCTCAGGCTCGAACCCCCAGTTACGCTTGAAGCTGAAGGCTCCAGTCCCTTGTTTGCTGCGCCCGAAATCGAATATCTGGGCTCCCGCCTCACAGCCGCGACGCATCAATTCCCAATACAGAAAATCGTAGGCGGCGGCCTTTCGGGCCTCGGGAAGCCCGCCGCCGTAGTAGGGCAGCACCTCGTCCCGGAAATAGAATGCAAGCACACTGGCAAGCGGCTCCCGCCCCTTGGAGGCGGTCAGGATGCGGCAGTCCTCGCCGAACACCTCCTTGAGGATCCGAAAGTACCTGCGGGGGAAAACCGGTGTCCCAAGCCGATGGACGCTGCCGGCGTAGATCGGATAGAACCGCGAAGCATCGGCATCCCAGTCGCTGCGCAGGCCGGACTTGATACCCTGACGCACCATTCGCCTTTGTTTGCGCGGTATGGCGAGCAGATTGCTCTCGGCATCAGGGGCAATCGGCCGGCGAAAGGTGGCATAAAGATCCGTGCGCGCCGGACGCGCGGGAAAGCGGCGCCGGGTATGCCGGTATTCCAGGTGATCCACCCCCAGCGCCTCGGCGTGCTCGCAGGCGGCCTGATCCAGGGCCGCGACAGTCGCCTCGTTCTCCGCGACCAGGCCGCCGTAAACGCAGAACGGGGTCGATATCAGCGCATCGCCGAAGAGCCGACTCCGCACACGAGCCAGGGGCAAGACCCCCTCCACCCGACCATCGCGCTCGGCGAGCAGGTAATGGGGCTCATGACCAAAGACCTGGTTCAGCACCCGTGCCCACCCGGCACGATGGAAGAACGTCGCCTGCTGATGACCTTCGACGAAGGCGTCCCAGTCAGGGAAACGCTGTTCGTCCAGAGGCACCACCCGGAGCGGGCCACCGTCGGTTGGCTGGACCACGAGTCAAGCCGCCCTGGCGGCGGCTGCTGCCGCGCGCCCCGGCGGACCGGGAATGCGCGCCAACTCCCGAGCAAACACCTGATCCATGCGCCCCCATCGGAATTCGCAAAGCAGGCGTCGCAAGCGGTTCTCCGTGCGGTGCAGGTTCAGGTAGTGACGAAAGCGCGTGCGACCTCCGACCCCGGGGATACGCGGCTGGCCTGGATCGAGCTCCCAGGGGTGGATATAGAAGACCGCCGGCTTGCCCTCGGTGGCGTTGACCCGTCCCAGCGCGGCCCGTGACGCGGCATACGGCAGCAGACGGAAGTAGCCGCCGCCGGCCACCGGCCAATTGCGACCGAAGAGCCGCAGGGTTGTCAGGGGCACCTCGAGCAGCGGTTGCTCCTCGCCGGAGCGATAGGTCCAGCGCGGCGCATCGGGATCGCCGTAGTGATCGTGGCGAACCGGATACACACTGGAACTGTATCGGTGCCCGGTCTCGGCCAGGATGGGCACCGCCCAGGGCGTATGCCGTCCAAGCGAAAAGGCCGGGGCACGGTACCCGATGACCGCTTCACCGACGATATCCTCGAGCAATACCCTGGCGTAATGCACGTCCCTTCGGAAGGCGCGCGGCGTCATGTCGCCGACCCGCTGATGGCCGTAGCCGTGGCTGGCCACTTCGTGGCCCTCAGCCACGATCCGCCGGACCAGGTCCGGATGCCGTTCTGCCACCCACCCCAGCGTGAAAAAGGTCCCCTGGACCCCCGCCTCGGCGCAGAGACCCAGCACCCGCTCCAGGGCCCAGGCCAACCGCGACGGGGAGGCCTCCCAATGGGCACGCGGCACATAGGGTGCCATGGCCAGCACCTGGAAATATTCCTCTACATCCACCGTCAGGGCGTTAAGCACTCCCGCAGACCGATCCATCCCCCCTCCCCGCCCGTGCACCGCCTTACGACAGCTCTCGAGGCACACCCAGTGCTTTTTTGATCGTTGACCCGACCTGGCGCATCAACCGATGGCTCGATACCAAGTATCGCTCCAGTCTCTCGAGCCGCTCGCCCAGGCGCTTCTGATCCTCACGCTGGACGTTCACTGACTGCTGCAGCAGCTTGTAATTGATGCCGAGGTACCGCTCGATCCGTCGCAACCGCTCCTCGACCCCCTCCGTCACGACCTCAGGTGCCGTCGCCCAGTCGCCCGCCGCCGCACCCGCCTCGGCCGCATCGGTGGCACGGCCACCCCCCAGATCGTCCTGCATCTCGGCCACCACGGAGCGGACCTGCTCGGCTCCGAAGTCGTGGCAATCCTCCATGTATCCCATGAGCAACAGGCGGTCACAGAAGGTATTGACCTGCCGCGGAATGCCGGAAGTATAGGCGTGGATCTCCACCCATGCGTCGTCTCGCAGCTGCGGATCACCGACCCAGCCGGCGCGCGTTAGCCGGTGCTCGATATAGGCCCGAGTATCCCCCGCATCCATCGGCCCGAGGTGGTAGGTCGCAATCACCCGTTGACGCAGCTGCTGCATCTGCGAACTACGCAGGATCCGGCGAAACTCCGGCTGACCGAGCAGGAAACTCTGCAGCAGCGCACCGTGGTCCGATTGGAAATTGGAGAGCATGCGCAGCTCCTCAACCGCCCGCATGTCCAGATTTTGTGCCTCATCAACGACCACCAGCGCCCGGCGCCCGTCGGCGCGGGTTCGGTGCAGGAAGTGCTCCAGCTGGCGTAGCTGCAGCGCCTTATCGCCGCCGGGCACCTCCAGCCCGAACGCCAGACACACTGCGCGCAGCAGGCTGTCGGCATCGAGCTGCGTGCTGACCAGTTGGGCGGCCACCACCGGTTTGCCACTCAAAGACTGGAAGAGGCTGCGCACCAGCGTGGTCTTGCCGGCCCCCACCTCTCCGGTGATCACGATGAACCCCTCCTCCTGCTGCAGGCCGTATTCCAGATACGCCATGGCCCGCCGGTGGCCCTTGCTGCCGTAGAAGAAACGGGGATCGGGACTGAGAGCAAAGGGTTTATCGCGTAATCCGTAAAAGTCCTCGTACATGCGGTCTAGAACTCCATACGCAGCCGGGTCAACAAGCGGTTCTCACGCCGCTCGTCGTCGAAGGCCCCACTGCGCTCGTTATGTCGATACTGGTACTCGACCCGACCGGTCGCACGCGACCCGAGCTCGCGGTTCAACCCAACCCCGGCTCGCCACTCGTCTAGGCGAGTGTCAGGTTGCTGCGCACGAGCCACCTCGGTGCGCGCAACACCGAGCCGGGCGATCAGATCGGTACGCGGACCGAGGGACCAGACCCAGGAGCCGTCGACGGAACGCTCCTGCTCCAGCCGCTCATCCGGCCGGCTATCAAAGATGAAACGGTCATCGATCTCCCGCTGACGCAAGCCGAGAGCGAACGTGGAACGACCAGTGTCGTACAGCCAACGCGCACGCCAGGCCTCGGTGAAAGCAACCTCGGGTACGATCAGCTCATCGATTTCGCGCAGGATCCGGGCAAGATTCGGATCGATGATCTCCAGCAAGCGATCTAGCTCGCGCCGCTCCGCATCCGTCCACTGCCCGCGGCGCTCCAGCAGCGCCAACAGATCATCGTCGAGCGTCTGGCCAAAGTCGGTCACGCCCTCGTCGTAGCTAAGAAGCAACGTGGCGCGGCGGGTACGATGCGTGACACTCAGGCCCCGCACCTCGCGGGCATCGGCATCCCCAAAGCGGGTCTCGCCGTAGCTGGCACCGATCCCCGTGGCTCGGGTGGGCCGCCAGCCAAACTCCGCTCGCCAGGAATCGACATCAAACTCCTGATCCGCCGAATTAATGCGGCCCTGCGCCACTGTCCCGCCCAGGCGCACGGCACGGCCGAGGCGATAGCCGCCGCTGAAGGCGGCGTCGTAGCGCTCGACCGAAGCACTGCGGTCGTAACGGTTTTCGTCATAGGAGAGCATCAGCGACCAGTCCGGCCGGTTGAAGGCACTACCACTGCTCAGCCGGTAGCGCCCACGGTGAGCCTGGGTACCCTCACGATCGGACTGGTGATAGCGGAGCTCTTCATAGATGTAGCGCAGCTCCTGTTCGGCCAAGCTGCCGTAACGGGCCCGCCAAAAGGGGCTGAGCCGATACCGGGTGCGCTCCTCCAGGTTCTCCGAACTGATAGGCTCGAGCAGAGAATCGGCTTGGATATCGCGGAAGATGGCCCCCTCGATGAAAACTGCATCGGCAAGCACCTCATAGCGCCCTCGCCCGCGGAGGCTGTGGACACTGCGATCCCGTTCCGTATCCCGGATCCGGTACCGATTGTCCCAGGCGTAATCCAGGTCGAGGCTGGTGCGCGCCCCTTCCCCGCTCAAAGAGAGGCCGGGTTCCAGGACCCCGATACCATCACCGCGTTCCTCACCCCGGGGGGCAAACCGAGCGTTGTCGGTAATCTCGGCACCGATAGTCACACGGGGCGTGAAGCTCCACACCCCCTCGGCAGCAGCCCCGGCCGACGACAGCAGCAGCGACATCACTAGCACGCAACCGAGTGGCCCGCCCGGGATGCGGTAGTTAACGCCCACGGGGATCGCTGCCGCCAGCCGCTGCGTACCCGCCGTAGTAGCCGCCGTACCCGGCACCCGGCGTCGGACTTGCCTTGTTCATCATCGTCAGCACCACGTCACAGCCAGCGAGCAGCTCCGCAGCCCGGGCCACTGCGACGCGGGGGGTGTGCTCGGCCTCCACCACCAGCAGGATCTGTCCCATGCTGCGCGCCAGGACACTGGGCTCGCTGGTGGCGATCAGCGGCGGCGAGTCAAAGAGGATGACCCGGTCGGGATACCGGTGGTACAGCTCGTCCAGGAGATCCAGCATGCCCTGCCCGGCCAACAGCTCCGTGGATCGCCCGTGGGGACGACCGGCGGGCAGAATGGTCAGATTCGGCACCTGAGTGCGCAGCAGCACATCACCGAGCCCCACCCCAGGTTCCGTAAGGACATCCATAAGACCGCGATCCGCCTGTATACCCAGGCACCTGGGCAGACTGGGCCGCGCAACATCGGCATCGACCAGCAGAACCGTGCGATCGACCTCCAGAGCCATGCTCAACGCCAGGTTCATGGTGCAAAAGGTCTTGCCCTCGCCGGGGACGGCACTGGTGACCATGATCAAACGACCCTTGTCGACCATGGGCTCGCCGGCCCGCCCGAAGGCATTGTCCAGTAGGGGGCGTTTCAGGATACGGAACTCCTCCGCCAGCCCGCTGCGCTGCTCCCCAGGCACCATGACGCCTTGGCGTCGCAGCCAGGCGAAATCCAGCGTAACGTCAGGATTTGCTGGCGCCGGACTCGGGCGGTCGGCGACGCCTGATTGGGCGACGGGCTCTTCGGTGCCCACCCCCGCGTGGAGGGACGCCAGGGCCGGCGGCTCGACACCTGCGCCGCCATGGGATCGGCGCCGCTTCTCCAGCGCCCGCTCGATAATACTCATCCGTGTGTGCCCCCCTTAGACGGTCAGAAAGACGGCGAGAACCACCCCGTAAACACCCAAGAGCGCGGCCATTGCGGCGAAAAAGACCAGCAACTCGGCGCGCCGGCGTTGCAGACGCTCCGGGGTCGAGACGCGGCTGACCGTCCCGAGTACCGGGCGCCCGGCCAGCTCGGCAAGCTGCGCGGTACTGCTGACCGTCCCGCGTAACTGGGCGAGGAGGAAGGCGAAGCCGCTACCTGCGGCCAACCCCAAGAGCAGGATGGCGCTGGCCAGAACGGGGCGATCCGGGGCAGCCGGGCTGGTCGGCAGCCGCGGCGGCTCCAGAACGCGAAAATCCACGGCGTCGGTTTCGGTCTCCACCGACCCGGTAATCACCGCCCGTTCGCGGGTCGCCAGCAACTCCCGGTGGTTCTGACGCAGAACGTCGTAATTCCGGGTCAGCGCGGTATACTCCGATTCCACGGCCGGCACCCGGTCCACCGCCGACTCCAGCGCGTCCACCCGGCGCCGATGCTCACGGACTCGGGTCTCCAGCGAAGCGGCCCGACTCTCCGCCTCGGCCAGGGCCAGCTGAAACGGCGAATCAGTCCCTGCCATCGGCACCCCACCCACCGCGAACTCACTGGCCTCCTGCGACCGCTGCTCCAGCAGTTCCGCCAGAATGCGCCGGGTCTGCACGACGTCCGGATGGCGTTCCGTGTAGGCGCGACGCAGCTCATCGAGCTGCCCTTCCAACCGGTTGATGCGCTCATCAAGCTGGGGATTAGCGAACTCTGCGCCACCGCCCCGGAGGCGACCGAGCAGCGTCTCGACCCGCTGAACCGCCTCGTCGCGCTCAAGCTGCGCCTGATTGAGCTGTTCCCGCGCACGCTCCAGTCGGACATAGTAATCACCGCCACTACTCAGGTGAGCCGCGTTGTCGCGCTTGAACTGCTCGATCTCCCGTTCCTTGTCGCGCAGCTGGGCCTCGTAACGTTCCAGCTGACGCTCGATGAACTCCCGGGAACTGAGCAGATCGATCCGCGAATCCCCGAGGCCGCGCTCCATGAAGAGGTTGGCGGTCTCGCGCACGACCCGGTAGGCCACCTCAGGATTGTTGTGGCTGTAAGAGATGCTGTAGATATTGTCCCGATTACCGCTGCGGAACTCGATCCCGCTGCGCAGCAACCGGGTCAGCTCGGCACTGTTCTCGCCGCCGAGCAGGATATCCAGATCCGCCTGGCGGGCGATCTGCGCCAGATTGTCGTCGCTGAGAAGCGTGGTGCTCATGATCCGCATGCGCTGCTCGGTATCTGGCCGAACCGTCATGCCGCGCAGCAATGGATCAAGGACCGTCTGCGAGTTCACGAAGACCCGGCTCGATGCCTGGTAGCTGTCAGGCAGGGTGTAGATGTACGCCCAGCCCAGAAGACAGATCAGCCAAGCCACCGGCAGAATCCACCAGCGGCGTCGCCAGACCGCGCGCAGCTGTTGCAGGGTCTCCTGGTAGAACTGTTCCATGCCCCCCCTCCCCTCCCGTGAACGCGGCGGGGGCACCACCAAGCCCCCGCCTCCGGATCGCCTTAGAAAGCAGTATAGAAGTGGCAACGAATTCCGCCGTGCCCTAACATCCTGTTAACGGGGAGCGGTGCAGATTGCCCCTGACCGAGGCCCGGTGGCGCACGCGCGCCGAACGCCCGGCGCCGCAGCGACGCCTTGACCGAGGGAGCCCCATGAACCGGTCCTTGTTATGCCGGGCCTTTGCGCGCTACTTCGATATCCATACAGCCGATACCGAAAACCGCCGACGAGCGATCGCACGCCTGCGCTACCAGGTTTACTGCGAGGAGTTCGGTTTTGAGGCCGCAGAGCGGTTCCCCGAGCGCGAGGAGCGTGATGCCTATGACGCCCGCGCCTGCCACGCCCTGCTGTGGCACAGGCCAAGCGGCAGGGTAGCCGGCTGCGTGCGGGTCATCCCCGGCGAGCCGGATCCCCGGCGACCCAATCTACCGATGGAGCCGTCCTGTACCGCAGCGCTGCACGACACGCCACTGCACCCCGGTCGACTGCCACCTGAGCGCGTCTGCGAGGTATCGAGACTGGCCGTTCACCGCCACTTTCGTAGGCGCACCGGAGAGCCACGCACACCGCTTGGGGACATCGATGCCCTGCAGTTTCCGATGGTTCAACGACGGACCTTCCCGCTGATCTCGGCCAGCCTGTTCACAGCAGCGGCGGTCCTCTCCGGACAGCTCGGGCGTGATCACGTCTTCGCCATCATGGAGCCGCGCCTGGCTCACTTCGTGGCCCGCTACGGACTCCACTTCCGCCGCATCAGCGACGATTTCGAGCACCGCGGGCGACGTGCCGCCTATTACATCCATCGCCCCGAGGTCCTTGCCACTATCGAGGCATCACGAATTCTGGCTCCTCTTTACCGCATGGCCGAGCACGGACTTTCGCCGAAGCGGTGCGCCAATCACTCGGCAGGATCCTGCGATGCAGCCGGCTGACGAACCCTCCGTCTTCGACTACTCGACGGCCTTCCAGCGCACGCTTGGCTGGGTGACTGCGGAGGAACAGCAGCAGCTGCGCCGGGCGCGGGTGGCGATCGCCGGCCTCGGCGGGGTGGGCGGTGCTCACTTGCTCACGCTGACCCGTCTCGGGATCACCCGTTTCCGGATCGCCGATCCGGACCGGTTCGAGCAAAACAACCTCAACCGCCAGGTCGGTGCCACCCTGCCGGCACTCGGCAGGACCAAGGTCGAAGTGCTCGCGGAGCTGGCCCGGGAGATCAATCCGGAACTAGAGATCGATCTGTTCCCCGCGGGAGTGAATGCCGACAACCTGGACGCCTTCCTCACCGACGCCGATGTATATGTCGACGGGCTGGACTTCTTCGCTTTCGACATACGGCGCCAAACGTTCTCCCGGGCAGCGGCGCTCGGCGTGCCCGCGCTGACCGCCGCCCCGCTGGGCATGGGCGTAGCCCTGCTCAACTTTCATCCGGCAAGCATGCCCTTCGATGCCTATTTCGACTTGGGAGACCATCTGGACTTCGAAGAGCAGGCGCTTCGATTCATGGTGGGGCTGGCCCCTGCAGGGCTGCACATGGGCTATCTGGCCGACGCCGGCGCGGTGAATCTGGGGGCCGGACGCGGCCCGTCGACCGCGATGGCGTGCCAGCTGTGCGCCGGCGTCATGGGCACGGAGGTACTCAAGGTCCTGCTCGGACGCGGCCCGCTGCGCTGGGCACCCCGCGGCACGCAATATGACGCGTACCGTCAGCGCCTTGCGCGTACCTGGCGTCCCGGCGGCAATCGCCACCCCTGGCAGCGCCTGAAGCTGCACCTGGCACGGCGCTATCTGGCGCGCTCGCGGGCCTCCTCTTTTTCTAGCATCGGAGACGACCATGCCCAGCGCCCTTGAATGCACGCTATGGCCCCGCATCGCCTGCCTTGTCCTGTTCACGACCCTCGGGTTGTTCACCGCCGCACCGGCCTGGACGGACGAGGACGCCGGCCACGAGCTGGCCACGGCGGTCCATGAGAGGCCCGAAGGCGCCGACGCCGTCACGCGCGGGACGATGACCCTCAGCGGCGGGCGACGCGAACGGGTCCGCGAGAGTTACGAGTATCGGCTAACCCCTGGCGACGGTGAGCGCCTGGAGCTGATCCGCTTCACCCGCCCGGCGAATATCGACGGCACAGCACTGCTGGTTCACAACCACGCTGACGGCAGCACCGATCAGTGGCTCTACCTCCCCGCTGCGGACCGGGTCCGGCGCATCAGCAGCGAGAACCGAGGCGGCAGTTTCGTCCAGTCCGATCTGTTCTTCGAGGATCTGGAAGACCGCCCACCGGAAAAGGACACACACCGGCTCCTCGGTGACGATCTATACCAGGGGACGCCAGTCAAGCTCCTCGAGAGCATCCCGGTTTCCCCGGACAACTCGGTCTACACCCGCCGTCTCAGCTGGGTGCACCCGGAGATCCTGATCCCGCTGCGCATCGACCTCTTCGGCGATGGCAGCGATACGCCCATGAAACGTTTCGAGGTCCAGGCCATCGAGCGCATCCAGGGCTACTGGACCGTCACCGAGAGCACCATGCAACACCTGGAGCGGGGCACGACCACGACCCTCAGCGTGGAGGAAGTGATCTATGACCAGGGTTTGCCCCGCGAGCTATTCCGGACCCGGGCTCTGGCTGACCCGGCCCGGGAGAGACGCTACCGCCCCTAACCGGTCACACCGCCCCCTAGCTCCGTTGGCGCTGGCGATCATGCTGATCTCGGCGCCTTCGCCGACCCCGGCGGAAACATTGCGCTTTGATGGAACGGCTCCCACCGAGGAGAAAGCCGACCTCCCGCCGCCTGCCCCTTCACCCTGGCGCCTGCGCCTCGACCCCGCCTGGGCCGAGGCTGGTGTGCTGGGCAGCAGCCACCGGGGGGCGGACGCCATCCTAACGGGACGTGCCGTAGCCAGCGCCGAACGACCCCTCGGGGCGCGCTGGGAGTTGCGGCTGGGGGCCCGAATCGACGCCGCAGCACAAGGCGGCGGCGGCGACGACACCCGTTTTGCGCGCGCGGATGCAGATTACGACGAGACCTGGCTGCGCTATCGTACCGACGACTGGCGCCTGACGGTCGGCACCCAGACCGTCCTATGGGGCCGCGTCGACGAGATCCCGCCCACCGATCGGCTCAGCACCAAGGATCTGACCCGTTTCGCTCTGGATGAGCAGACCGAGCGCCGCCGAGCCAACCTCGCAGTGCGCTGGGAAGGCTTCCAGGGGCCATGGAAGCTCGACGTCGCCCTCCTTCCTGCGTTCCGACCGGCGGAACTCCCGGCACGAGACAGCATATGGCATCCCGTGGACCGGACCCGGGGGCGCATCCTCGGCACCTCGCCGAATGATCTGCCGCCGGAGCAAGTCCATAATGCGCGGCTCGGAGAGGCGAGCACTAGCGGCGCAGGCACGGGTGTACGCATCAGCCGCGAAGGCCGCGGAGCAGACTACGCGGCCACTGTGCAACGCGTGCGCCACTCGCAGCCTTACTACCGCTGGCGCGACGATGACCCGGGCAGCGGCACCCTCGAGGCTGCCTACCCACGCACCTGGGTGGCCGGCGGTGATCTCGCCTGGGTTCGCGGCGGCTGGACGTGGCGACTGGAGGGGGCGTGGCTGAGCGAGGTCCCGGTCACCCGACACCCGAGCCCCGGCGCCCTGCGCTACGACACGGTCCCCGGGTTCGATTGGGTTGCAGGAACCGAGGTCTTCCCCGGCGGCCGGGATCTGCGGGTCACCGCACAACTCGGCGGCGAGCACCTACTGGAGGCCGACGGCGTGCTGGACCGCAAGGCGGCTTACTACCTCACCGGCGAGATCGAGGACCTTTACCTGTACAACCGCCTGCGTGCCCGACTGCGTGGCGTTGTCGGCCTCGATCGCCACGACCTCTATCTCAACCCCGAACTGGCCTGGATCGCAGCTGAGCCCCACGAACCCTACCTGGGCGTGCACTGGTTCGATGGCGACGAAGACAGTCTGGGCGGTTTCTACCGTGACCGCCGGATGGTGGTATTCGGCTGGAGAACACGCCTATGAACTTCAGCATGCTTCACCACCCCCGGGCCGCCCTGGCCCTGCTGGGTCTGCTCATGCTCCTGCCCGCACCGTTGCTATGGCACCTGGAGCTGGACAACGCACCGGAGGCCTACTTTCCAGCCGATGCACCTGCAGTGGTCTTCGATCGAGAGGTGCGCGAAGCCTTCCCGCAGGAACAGGTTCTGGTGGCCTTGTTCGAGGGTGAGGCCCTGTTCACGCCCCGTTTCCTCGAAGGCTTCCATAGGCTGAGTCAAACCCTGGAACGCATAAATGCCGTGGAGCGCGTCCTTGGGGTGACGAGCACTGACCACATCCGGCCCATTGAGGGGGGCTTCGCCGTCGAACGGCTGATCCCGGTCAACCAGCTTGCTGATGGGCCGCCCGAGGCCTGGCAGACACGCGCGCTGGACGACCCTTTTGCACCGGATCTGCTCATCTCGCGAGACGGCCGGGCCCTAGCGTTGGTGGTCCGACCCCATGCCCTGGATAACAGCCTGCAGCGCCTGAACCTAGAACGTGCCGTCCGCGAGGCGATCGATCACCACCAACTATCTGACGAGTTAACCGCAGTAGGCGGCCACATCGCCCTCGACGTAGCCCAGCTAAGAGCCATGACTGGCGACCTGGCCCTGCTCATACCCGGGACACTGGGTATTGGCCTGATGCTGCTCTGGTGGCTTTTCCGTCGCCACCTCATGCTGATCCTCGCCACCGTCACCATCAGTGCCGTAACCGGCCTGGCCGTCGGCCTCCTCGCCGTTCTCGGCAAGCCGTTCACGCTGATCACGGCCATCGTCCCGCCGCTACTCACCGCCCTGACCGTGGCGATGCTGATGCACCTGTTCAATGCCGTGGCCCACTACGCCCGCCGTGGGCTCACCGGCGCGGCGCGCCTGGAGGCAGCCCTGGCCAGCGTCCGGCGCCCGATCGGCTTCATGGCCCTGACCACCGCGGCCGGATTGGCATCGCTGGGGGTCAGCCCCATTCAGCCCGTCGGCAGCTTCGGTCTGATCGCCGCCGCCGGGATCATCGTTGCCGCGCTCTGCGTGCTCGGACTGCTTCCGCCGCTCATCCTCCGCTTCGATCGGGGCACCTGGCACCAGCGCGGCGCCCTGCCCCGGCTTGACCGATGGACGGCGGCCACCACCCGGCTAGCTGTCCGCCGCACGGGCTGGGTCCTGGCGGGCGCCGTGCTGCTGTTCGCCCTGGCCCTGCCCCAGATCCGCCACGTGACCGTCGAGACCGACCTTTACGCTTTCTTCGCCGATGACCACCCGATCAGCCGCGCCACGGCCCGCATCGAGACCCGGCTCTCCGGAGTCATGCCGCTCGAGGTGGTCTTCCGCGCCGAAGCACCGGACGCTCTCACCAAACCCGAGCGTCTACGGGCTATTCAAGATGTCCAGGCCTGGCTGGACGACCGCCCGGAGGTGGATTACAGCCTGTCTCTGCCCGATCTCGTGGCGGAGATGCACTGGGCCTTCCACGACGGCGACCCCGATTACCGCGGCCTACCCGACGACCACCGGCTCATTGCGCAGTACCTGTTCATCCATGACGGCCGGGATCTGTTCGATGTCGTCGACCCCGAACTGCGCCAAGCGCGTCTGTTGCTCAACCTCAATGCCCACGGCGCCCGCGCCTTGAACACCCTGATCGACGACTTTGAGGCCCATCTAGCGACGAACCCTCCGGCCGACCTCGAGTGGGACCTGGCCGGTATGGGAAGACTCTTCGCCGACCAGGAGCGTCTTCTGATCCAGGGCCAGCTGCACAGCCTGCTGGCTGTCGTCGTGCTGATCTTCGGGCTCATGTGGTTGATGTGGCGCTCGGTGCGCCTGGCCACCCTGAGCATGCTGCCCAATCTGGCGCCCCTGGCCCTGATCTTTGCGTTGATGGGCCTGCTGGGTATCTGGCTGGACATGGCCACGGCCATGATCGCCAGCGTTGCGGTCGGCATCGCGGTGGACGATACCATCCATTTACTGCACGGCTATCTGCGACGCCGACGGGCCGGGGCTTCCGCGGTATGGGCGGTTGCACGCAGTAGCCGGCAAGCCGGCCGCGCAGTCACAGCGACCACCGTGGTGCTGGTGGGTCAGTTCCTGCTGGTGGGCCTTTCCGATTTCCAACCGACCCAGGCCTTTGGACTGTTGACCGCCTTCGGTCTGCTTATTGCTTGGCTGGTGGATTTGGTGGTGCTTCCAGCATTGTTGATCGCCCTGTCGCACCGCCGGGCAAGACCGCGGGGCTGATTGAAGAGACGGCCGCCCCTGGGGGCGGCCGTTTATCGCCTTGTTGAAGATGGAGGACCTGCGAGGATCAGTACGCCACCTCCTCGTCCTCGCGCCGCCCGACCCGCAGCGCCAGGCCGAGCAGCACCAGTCCCGAGCCCATCATCAGCAGGACACTCGGCTCCGGAACCTCGTAGCGGAAGGTCCCGTCCTGTTCGGACTGGCGGACCAGCACCGAGGTGCCATCCTCCGACTCGAAAGCCACCAGCTGATCGTCGGTCGGCAGCGGCGGATCGATGTTGCCGTCGAAGCGCCAGCTGACCGGGATCATCAGGCCTTCTTCCTCGGACGCCAGCTCGTAGAAGGTCTTGCCGGTGCCAACATCCCGGAAGAAGTTCTGCACGAACTCTTCACTGAAGTCGAAGTCTTCGTACACGACCCGGCCGAAGATATCGAGGTTGCCCAGCTGCAGGTCCGAACGCTCGACCAGCATGCGCAGCACCTGGGTTCGGTCCCCACTGTCGCCGTCCTCGTAGTAGACGTTCACGAAGCCGTCGTCGTAGAAGACTCCACCATTGGTCACCTGCCCGAAGATCTGATAGTCATAGGTCAGACCCCAGCCTTCTCCATCGATGAACCAGTCCTCCGAGGAAAAGCCGTTGCGACCCTGAATTCCACCCTCACCAGTGAGGAAGTTAAGGTTCACCACGTTCCGGTCCTGAGACGGATCGGGATTGCGGAACTCTACCTCTGTCGTACCGTCGATAGCGGTGAAGGTGCCGGCCTGGAAGCCGTAGCTGTCCATGAGGCTCTGGATATTCGTATCAGCGACCCGGGTGCCGGGTTCGATTGAAGCTGCCATCTGTCCGAAGACAGGCTCATCGGCGGTTTCAACGAAGTAGAACGACGTCGCCAGGCTATCGCTGACCGCCAGGGTCCGGATCTGGCCCGTGGTGGTCCGCTCATTGCCGGAGAAATCCTGACCGACATCGATGATGAAAGGATCCCCGGCCCAGGCCGGCGCCGCCAGCGCTAGACCCAGTACTGAAGTTAGAAACGCTCTTTGCAGTTTCACGGCTTAATCTCCTGTTCAAGGGGGCGAACGGGGTCGCCCACATCCTGAATGCAGAAGGCGTGCCATCTGGGCACCCGGCCACACGGACCCGTTAGCCGATTGTTCCTGAAGTGTTTTTATCGAAAGGCCGCGGCCATCCCGACTCTTCGCGGGAATCGGAATGGCCGCCTGTAAAGGCGTCCGACAACCCCAACGAAAACGCCCCCTAGAGACGGGGGCGTTCGCGGGAGCGCATTGCGCTCCAGGTTAGACGGGGGCAATCAACCAGCGGAGCCGAGGGATTCAAGCAGCGCCTCGGCCTCGGCACGCGCAGGGAACTCGGCATGCTCTTCGAGCACGCCGCGCAGAAGCCCCTCAGCCCGATCAAGATCACCGAGGGCCTGGTAGGTCCGTGCCAGCTGAACGCCGATCCGCGGCGCGTCCGGAGCAAGCTCACGGGCCCGCCCGAGGACCTCCGCTGCCCGCTCGTGGTCGGCAAGCCGGTAGAGCAGCGTACCGTAGGTCTCCATGACGTTCGCAGCGCCGGGTGCCAATGCGGCGGCTTGCTCGGCATAGCCCACGGCCTCCTCCGGATCGGCCTCACGCAGTAGCCAGGCGAGATTGTGTAGGGCCACGGTGTCACGCCCCTCGCGAGCGACCTGCTCGCGGTAGATCGCTTCGGCAGCGGCGAAGCGCTCGGCTGCGATGAGCATGGAGCCCAACACATGCCGCGCCCGTCCATCTTCCGGGGCACGGTCGAGCCAGGCACGCATATGCGCCTCCGCGGCATCCAACTCCCCCAGGCGATTGAGGTTGCGCGCCACCCGGAAATGAGCCGCACTGTGGTCCGGCACCGCGTCGATAAGCCTTTCAAAAGCTGCCACGGCGGCTCGGTAGTCGCCAGCCCGCTCGAAGACATCAGCGCGCGCAAAGAGCAACTCCGGCCGGGCTGGATGGTGATCCCGGGCAGCATCCAGGACGGCGCCCGCCTTTTCCGGGGCCCCCGCCCGCAGATGGTGGCGAGCCAACACCAAGTGCGGCTCAAGGGCCTCCGGGTGCCCCGCTACGGCCCGCTCGAGCCAGTCCCGACCCGCAGCCTCGTCACCACCGACCTCGGATTCCATGCGCGCTAGCTGGAGAGCTGACTCCGGATGCCCCGGGTGGTGCTCCTGGACCTCAAGTAACGCGCTGCGCGCCGCCTCCACTTCACCCCGCTGCAACTGCAACATGGCTAGATTCATTCCCAGCGCCGGATTGCCGGGGATCCGGCGCAGCCCGTCGGCGAACGCTGCCAGAGCCTCCTCTTCCTGTCCCATACCCAGATGGGCGGCACCGACCAGCGTATAGCCCTGAGAGCGATCCGGGGCCTGATCGCGCACGGCCTGGCCAAGGGCCAGGGCATCGGCGAAACGGCCGTCCTCCAGCCGCTGCCGAGCCAGGGCAGCCTCGATACCCTCCGCGTCCTCGCCGGCCGCGGGCCCCAGCAGCCCGCGGACCTGGCCCGGCTCGCCGTAGCGCAGCAACGCCACACCGAGCAGCTGCTGGAGAGCCGGCGCCTCCGGCCGGTTTTCCATCGCCCGGGTCAGCGTATCGATCCCGCGCTCCGTCTCTCCGGTATCCAGGTAGAGGGCAGCCAGCACGGGGGCAAAGGCATCCATCAGACCCGGCCGCTCGGCCACGGCGCGGCGCAAGATCTCGCGCGCCTCTTCCGGGCGACCCTGCGCCACCCGCAACTCGGCCAGCAGCCCATAGGACATGGCCGTGTGTCCGCCGGCGGCGGCGAACCGCTCAAGATGGTGCTCAGCCTGCGAAAAATTGCCGGACTGGATGTGCAGCGCAGCCAGGTACGGCATCGCGGGGCGGAAATTGCGGTGCCGGGCCAAGGCCTGCTCCAGATGCGGCCGCGCCTCGAGCGCCTGGCCGCGCTCGAAGTGGACGAGCCCAAGAGCAAAATGCCCGCCCGGATAAGCGCTAGCCCGCTCAGTCAGATCGCGCGCCGCCGCCTCCGCTTCATCCAGTTGACCATCCTCGATCAGCACCATGACCCGTTTGTAACGCTCGATCACCCGCGCCGGCCGCAGGTCAATTGCGCGCTGGTAAGCCTCCGCCGCTGCCTCGCGCTCGCCCCGCCAGTGGGCCAGATCGCCCTGGAGGGCCCAGGCCGTGGCGAAACGGCTATCGCCGGCGAGGACTCGGTCCACGGCCGCCTGCGCCGATACCGGGTCACCGGCATAGAGCGCCGCATAGGCGTACGCTAGAGCGAGTTCGGCCGGCTCGTCGGACGACGCGGCGTCCTCGGCCCGTTGCAGAAGATCCCGACCAGCCAGAGTGTCGCCCTGGGCGAAGGCCCCTAGAGCCAGAAGCGCCTGCCAACGGGCTTCATCGTCGGCCTCCGGCGTCGGACGGGGAAGCCTGGCGATCTCCGCCGGCCGCCCCAGCTCCAGGAGCAGGCGACCGGTATCGATGCTATAGCGGTCCGGGTCGACTCCATCTTCCAGGCTCCGCATCAGGTGCCCCGCGGCCGCGTCCAGTCGCCCCTGACCGAGGTACGCCACCCCCAGCAGAGCCCGCGTTTCCGGGGCAGGATTTTGCTGGAGGGCATTGCGGTATTCGATCACTGCCGACTCGTATCGCCCTCCCTCCAGGTGGCGTTCAGCCCGCTCCAGGTACTCGGCTTCGCTCACAGTACCGATGCCCTCACAGCCCGCCAGCCCCAGAGTCAGCACGCCCGCCGCCGCCATCGTCCGCCACCCATCCTTTCGCCACGCCATGCTCATCTACCTCAGCCCGTACTTGTCCAGGAGGCTATAAAGGGTCGGTCGGGTTATGCCCAGTACCCCCGCAGCCTGTGCGATATTGCCGTTGCAGCGGCCCAGCGCCCGGGCCAACGCCTGTTGCTCAGCCTCATCACGAACGGCGCGCAGGCGCAGACCGTGATCGTCTGCGGCCATCCCCTCGTCGAGGCCGAGCGCCTCGCTGTCGATGCGCGCACCATCGCTGAGGATCACCGCCCGGCGAATGACGTTCTCGAGCTCTCGAACATTCCCGGGCCACGGATGGGCCTCCAGCGCGGTAAGCGCCTCCGCGGTGAAGCCCCGGATGCGCTTGCGGTGTTCGCGGGCGAAACGTTCGAGCAGGGTATGTGCCAGTAACGCCGCATCCCCAATCCGCTCGCGCAGCGGGGGAATCGTCACGTCCAGTTCGGCAATCCTGTAGTACAGGTCCTCCCGGAACGTCCCGGCACGGATCATGCCGACCAAGTCCTGGTGGGTGGCACAGATCACACGGACGTCCACGGGGATCTCTGTACGACCACCGAGGCGCTCAACGGTGCGTCCCTGCAGGAACCGCAGCATTTTCGCCTGCAAGCTCAAGGGCAAGTCGCCGATCTCGTCGAGAAAGAGGGTGCCGCCGTCGGCGCACTCGATCCGCCCCGGGGTCTGCCGGGTTGCGCCCGTAAAGGCGCCGCGCTCGTAGCCGAAGAGTTCGCTCTCCAGAAGATTCTCCGGGATAGCGGCGCAGTTGATGGCCACCATCCGCGCCGCATGGCGGGTGCTGTGCTGATGCAGGGCACGGGCCAGCACCTCCTTGCCAGTCCCGCTCTCGCCGAGGAGCAGCACGGTCGCCTCGGCCGGCGCAATCCGCTCGATGGTCCGGCAGACGCGCAGCATGCCCGGATCTCCGGTGATCACGCCGTCGAGCCCGGCACCGATACGGGCCGACAGGCGGCGGTTCTCCTCTTCCAGTGCGTACAGGCGGGCCGCGCGATCGAGGATGTGACGCAACAGATCGGCGTCCACTGGCTTGACATAGAAGTCGTAGGCACCCCGGGCCACCGCCCGCAGGGCATTCTCACGCTCGCCATTGCCAGTCACCACGACCACCTTGGTCTGCGGTGCCTCGACGAGGATCTCGTCGAGCAACGCCAGCCCCTCGGAGGCATTGGCCGGGTCGGGTGGCAACCCCAGATCCAGCGAGACCAGGGCCGGCCGGCAGCGGCGCACCAGCTCCATGGCCGACGCCCGATCCTGCGCCTGCAGGACCTCGTAGCCATCTAGACACCAGCGGAGCTGATCCTGGAGCCCGGCGTCGTCCTCTACAATCAGAAGCTTGCACTGCTCCCTGCCTCTCATCTCCCTTCTCCCCCCTGAACCTTTAGCCAGCCATCTGCACCGCCGCCCCCACCCTGCGGGCCGGCAGACGGATGGTGAAGCAACTCCCGCGCCCGGGGGCGCTCTCAACCTCGATGCGTCCACCGATCCGCCGGACGTACTCGCGCGCCTCGTACACGCCGATGCCCATCCCGGCGTTACCCTTCGTGGTCTGGAATGGCCGAAACAGCCGTTCGCGCAGGAACGCATCATCCATCCCGACCCCACTGTCCTGAATAGCAATATAGGCCCAATCCGTCAGACCACCCACTTCAACCCGGACCCAACCCTGCACAGGGGTCGCCTCCTGGGCGTTGCGGACCAGGTGTTCCAGCACCTCCAGCAGCCGTTCGCGCTCGGCCATAACCGTCACAGGCTCCGCCACGGTCAGCTCCGGCACCGGCTGCCGCTCGGCACGGCGGCATACCACCTCGACCAAGAGCGTTCCCAGCTCCACCGGTTGCAGGCGCCCGATCGGCTCCGTCCGCCCGTTGCGCAGCTGCGACAGGGTTCGTTCAAGACGCTCGCGGGCATGACCCACGGTGGCGAAGGCGCTCGACACGAACGCCGGATTGTCCTGATGCCGGGCCGCGTTGGACTGAATCAGCGCCAGTTGAGCGGAGACGTTCTTCAAGTCGTGAACGAGAAACGCCGACAGGCGGTGGAAGGCTTCGAATTGACGCGCTTCCAGCAGCGCCTCGTCGCTGCGGATCAACGCCACGTAAACCGCCAGCTGCCGACCGGCGGTCTTGAGCAGATCGCGATCCTCCCAGTCGATCGGCCGCGGAGCCCGGGGCCTGTCCAGCACCACGAAACCGATCAGTGCCTCATTGAGCAGCAGCGGGATCACGGCCCAGTGCCGTTGCCCCTTATCCAGCCAATCCGGCAGCGTTAGGTCGCCGTAAATCGAAGGGTCGGCACGGTACTCCGGCAGATCAATGACCCATCCTGTCTCGGCCATGAAACGCACCAGAGGGCCATCCGGGGGTTCCGGCGGATAATGCGGGTTCCCGGCGTTGAACGCCCCCTCCAACGCATAGTGTCCTTCGCGGTCTTCGACCCAGAGCAGGCCTCCCGGACTGTCGACCGTCTCTGCAATGGCCTGCACCGCCCGAAGGGCAAAGGGCTCTCGGGCATCCCCCTCGCTGAGCGCCCGGGTCAGGCGCAGCCACTCATGGCGATAATCGTACCGGTAGCGGAACAGGTACTTGGCCAAAATCACCCGCAACCAAGCACGGAAACTGCCGGAAAGAAAGATCAGCGCCAAGAGCAGTCCAGCGCCGAAGAGCAGCACCACCTGCAGCAGCCCCCCCCAGTCGCCACCGATATGGCGCAGGAAATAGGCGGCCACGCCCACACCGAGCAGGTAGACACCAACCCCGAGCAAGGCGACCGTGTGAAAAACCAGTCGCCGCGACACCGCGGGAGTGGCTTCACCCGGTGTGATACGGCCTGCAGAGAGGGCGAGCAGCGGCACCACCAGGGCATTGACCGCACCGCGTGCGTGCCAGATCACCGGGTCGGCCCCCTGGAACAGCACCAGGTCAGCGAACAGAAACAGGTCAAAAGCGAAGATCGCGCCCAGCGCCAGGCATACCCCCTTGATCTCCCAGCGCCGCTGCAGGGGCGTATTGCGGTAGAGCTGCTCGACCAACACCAGCCCGCTGACGGCGAGCAGCACCACCGCCACGGCGTGCCAGCTCCCGCCGTAATCCGCCCCGGGCCAGACCGCGGGAAAGAGGATAGCCAACACCCCGGCGAAGAGTAGACCGCGGATCCGAAGGGAGACCTGTTGGCGTTGGGCGCGCAATCCCAGCAGCAACACAAAGAGCACCACCACCCAGCTCAGGCCCCGGCCAAGCTCCAGCACCCCGCCCATCGGGATCCCTTCGCCCCCGCCCTGAGCGGCGTTGTAGGCGATCTCCGCGGCCCAGAGTGCGGTCACCAGAGAGGCAAGGACCAGCCAAGGAGCACCGGGGCGCAAGCGCCAGCGCCATGCCACGATAGCCGCCAGCGCCAGAAAGGCGATCGCTGCTGACAGGGGGCTGAAGACAGGCATTGGCTCGATGACCGCCTACCGCGCGCCGCGGCCGAAGAGTACGACACGTACCGTCTCGATCAGGATCACCAGATCGAGAAACAACGAGTGATTCTTCAGATAGTACAGATCGTACTGTAGCTTTTCCCGGGCGTCTTCCACCGACGCACCGTAGGGGTAGCAGACCTGCGCCCAGCCGGTAATACCTGGGCGTATGCTCTGCCGAGCCGGGAAATACGGGATCTGTTCGCTGAGCTGTTCGACAAAACTCGGGCGCTCGGGGCGTGGGCCGACAAAGGACATATCCCCGCGAAGGACATTATAGATCTGCGGCAACTCATCGATGCGCAATGTACGGATCAGCCGGCCCACACGGGTCACGCGATCGTCGTCGGCGCGGGCCCAGCGGGCCACCCCGTCCCCTTCGGCGTCCGGACGCATGCTGCGGAACTTGTAGACCTGAAAGACCTGCCCGCGATGCCCGACCCGCTCCTGGCGGTAGAAGACTGGGCCTCTGCTGTCGAGCCTGATCGCCACCGCCGTCACCAACATCACAGGCAGGGTGACAAGCAGTAGCAGGCTGCTTGCGACGAGATCGAACCCCCGCTTGATGGTCGCGCGCCCCCATCCCTGGCGGAAACCTCGCCCGAATACCAACCAGCTGGTGTTGAGCGAGTCCAGATAGAGGCGACGGCGCTCACGCTCGAGGAATGTGGACAGGTCGGTCACACCCAGCCCGTAAAGCTTACAGTCGAGCAGCTCCTTGATAGGTAGCTGTCCACCGCGCCGATCGCGCACGGCAACGACGACCTCGTTGGCGCCATGGGCGATCGCCAGGTCGAGGAGTCGCTGCCCGGGAGCCAGACGAAGGAGCCGCCCCTCGTCGACGGCGACGGAGCCGACCGCAGACCCGGCCACGAAGCCAACCACACGGTAAGGCAACGCACCGGTGCCACCATCGGCCAGCGGCTCCAGCACCGTCGCGGCTCGGCTGCCTGCCCCGAGCACCAGCACCCGTCGGTTCCGCGCGGTAACCCGGACGATTTCCCGATAGATGCTGCGCTTGGCCAAGAGCCCCACGAAAGCGAGCCCCAGCCCGAGCGCCACCGCATGGCTGGCGACCGCCAGTTGCGGGAAGGCGCGTAGTGCGACCCACATAACCCCGCCAAGTATCAGCAGCGCCACCGCCAGTCGCAGGGCAACCATGAGCAGGCCCTGATTCATGCCGATCTGCTCGGGGTCGTAGAGCCCGAAGAGGAGCATAAGGAAGACACCGGCGGCGGCCACCACGGCCATCTCCACCTGAAAACGCGCCACGCCCTCCACGCTCCAGAGCTCGGGCTGAAGCAGGAAAGCCAGATAGAGGCATAGCAGAAGTACCACCGCCTCGAGGCCGGCCAGGGTCAGGACGTGGCGCGGTACGGTATGACCAAATACATTCACCGCAATCCCCCGGGCAAACCGCCGCCCTTACGCTGAACGAAGAAAGCCCGGCATCAATCGGGCACTTTCCAGAAACTAAAAGAAGCGCTCTGGGATAATCAGGATATCTCCGGGAACCATATCGACATTGGCGCGGATATCCCCAGCATTGAGGAGGTCATCGAGCCGCACCCGGTACTCCGTCCGGCGTCCGTTTTCCTGCCGAACAATCACTGCTCGATTACCAGCCGCGAAATCGGTCATGCCTCCCACGGCAATCAGGACGTCCATGACCGTCATATTCTCTCGGTACTGCAGGGCCTGCGGCTGAGCCGCCTGGCCGATGACCCGGATCTGCCGCTCGTACGGCCCGGCAAAACCGGTAACGATGACGGTTACTACGGGATCGCGAAGGTAATTGGCCAGCTCATCCTCCATAGCCCGGGCCAACTGGGTAGGAGTCACCCCGCTGGCCTGCAGATCCTCCACCAGCGGCGTGGAGATCTGCCCATCCGGACGGACCGGCACACTCATGGAGAGCTCGGGGTTGCGCCAGACCGAGATCGTCAGAGTGTCCCCGGGGCCAATGATGTACTGATCCAGTGTCCGATCGGCCACCACCGGCGGTGCCTTGCCCGGACCACCACAGGCGGTCAGCGAGGCACCGAGAAGCAATACGGCCAGCCAGAGCGTGGGACGGGCCCGAAACCGTGAACCCATGGAGAGATCCTCATGCTGTCAGCCGCGTTCATACGCGACGCTGAATTAAGTTGAGCACAAGGATCCCCTCCTTGCCACGCGATCCGGCAATTTTATTTCGCCCGGGCATTTTCCACCGGCGCTGCTAAGCTTCTGCCAAAAGTGGACGTCCCGGAGGGATGGAGTCATGCATTTCCTGGTCACGGGTGGAGCAGGATACATCGGCAGCCACACCGTCGTGGCAATCCTGCAGGCGGGTCACCGGGTCACGATCCTCGATAACTTCACGAACAGCGACCCGACTACGATCGCCCGCATCACTGCTATCACCGGCGAGCGCGTGGAGGTCGTCCGCGCGGACTTGCGCGACCGAACGGCGCTCGCCCGCTGCCTCCAAGCCCGCCGCTTCGACGCCGTCCTGCACTTCGCCGGGCTCAAGGCCGTTGCCGAGAGCACCCGCGCGCCCCTCGCCTACTACAACAACAACGTTCTCGGTACCCTGCAGCTGTGCCAGGCCATGCAGGCCGCCGGAGTATTTCGGCTCATATTCAGCTCTTCGGCAACGGTCTACGGCGATCCGGCCGAGGTCCCAGTCCGCGAGGATGCCCCCACCGGCGCCGTCACCAACCCCTACGGGCGTAGCAAGCACATGGTCGAACAGATGCTTTTCGACCTTGCGCAAAGCGATCCGCGCTGGGCCATCGGCATCCTGCGCTACTTCAACCCGGCCGGGGCCCACGAGAGCGGGCAGATTGGTGAAGATCCGGGCGGCGAGCCGGCCAATCTTCTCCCCTACGTCTCCCAGGTGGCAGCCGGTCTGCGCCCTGCCCTATCGATCTTTGGCGCCGACTACCCCACCGCGGACGGAACCGGAGTCCGCGATTACATCCACGTCATGGATCTGGCCGAGGGCCACCTCCGGGCACTGGAGGCCACTGCGCGACGCCCCGGTGTGGGCATCTGGAATCTGGGCCGGGGTGAAGGTTACTCGGTCCTGGAGATCGTATCGGCTTTCGAGCAAGCCTCGGGCCGCCAAGTCCCGTGCCGGATCGTCAACAGACGACCTGGTGACATCGCCGCTTGCTGGGCCGATCCGACCCGGGCCGAGCGGGAACTCGGGTGGCGGGCAAGGCGCGATCTGTCCGCCATGATGCGCGACACTTGGCGCTGGCAGAGCGGCAGCGCAGCGACTCCCGCGGCCATCACCCGCGGCTGACCCACCGCCCAGGAGGCGCGGCCGGGGCTCAACCGGCCGCGGCAGGAAGCGGCGGCAGGCGCCCGTAGATATCCTCAAAGCGCAGGATATCGTCCTCCTCCAGATACGGACCGGTCTGGATCTCGATGATCTGCAACGGGATCCGACCCGGATTCTCGAGGCGGTGGATGCGCGTCGCCGGGACATAGGTGGACTGATTCTCCTCAAGGAACATCTCTTCGTCGCCGTTGATGACCCGGGCCGTACCGGCGATGACGACCCAATGCTCCGAGCGGTGGTGGTGCATCTGCAACGAGAGCTTACAGCCCGGATTCACAACAATCCGCTTGAGCTTGTAGCGGTGTCCAGACTCCAGGGTCGTATAACTGCCCCAGGGCCGCGCTACGGTGACGTGGGCCTCGGTGAGCTCGCGGCGGGTCTCACGCACCCGGCCTACCAGCGCCTTGAGCTCCGAAAGGCGCTGGCGTGGACAGACTAGGGTGGCGTCGCGTGTCTGCACCACGGCCAGTCCCGTTACCCCGTAGGAGGCCACTAGGGTGCCGTCATTGCTCCAGAGCAGACTGTCCCGGGTCTCGACGGGCAGGACCGCGCCGTGGGCCACATTGCCGGCCTCATCCTTGGGTCGCTCCTGATAGAGCGCCTCCCAGCTGCCGAGATCACTCCAACCGAGATCCACGGGGACGACAAGCGCGGTGCCCGCGGCAGGCTCGAGCACGCCGCAATCCACCGAAAGATCCGGCAGGGCAGCGTAGCAGCGGGGCTCGGGAGCGGCTCCGCGCTGCGCCCAATCCAAAACGGCCGCTGTCAGCTCCGGCTGATAGACCGCGAGCAGATCGAGGAAGCGATCGGCACGGAAGACGAACACGCCGACGTTCCAGAGATACCCCCCCTCCTGCAGGAAACCAGCCGCGGTCTCTGCATCCGGTTTTTCGACGAACCGTGCAACGGCCCGGACCCCAGGCAGGACCGGCGCGCCGGTCTGGATGTAGCCGAAGCCGGTGGCCGGACCGGTTGGGGTTACCCCGAGCAGCGTAAGCCCGCCGGCATCGGCTGCCTGCTCGGCAGCCGACCAGGCGTGCCGGAACGCCTCGAGGTCGGCGATTCGATGATCGGAAGGAAACACCCCGACCACCGCATCCGGCTCATCGACGGCGATGCGCGCCACGGCCCAGGCCACGGCTGGCAGTGTATTGCGCGCCACCGGCTCGGTGAGCACACCGTCAGCGAGGACGGGGTCAAGTTCATGCAGCTGACCCATGACCTCGAAACGATGATCCATGTGGGTGACCGTGGTGATGTGCCGAGCCAACACCGCGGGCAAAAGGCGGGCAGCGGTCTCCTGGAGCAGCGTGCGTTCACTGGTCAGGGCGAGCAGTTGCTTGGGCATGGTGCTACGGGATAATGGCCACAGGCGCGTCCCCGACCCGCCGGCCAGGATCACGGCCCGACGTCGGTCGAAGATGGTTGAAGCAGAGATGCTTCCGGCGCTAGCGGACATGGCAGTATCACCCGTGGTTTTCGGCATCTGGGACCGGTGGGGGTAGGTGGGTTTCCGCCCGCGCCTGCCGCGCCTTATACAGCAGGTGGCGCAGCAGCAGCAGCGGCGGCATCTTCAGCCAGTGCCCCCTCAGGAATAACAACCAGCCCGCCACGGCGCGCCTGCCCGGAACGGAGTCAGCGCGTGTGCGCAGACCAGTGCGGAGCAGCCTGCGCCATGCACTGCGATAAGGCCAGGCCGGCCTGTGGGCAGCCATCGCGGCATTCACCGATGGCGGCACCGGGGTGGCGAACCAGTCCTGCACCGCAACGAGGGCCGCCTCCAGCAAGCGCGCTAGGCCCAGCTCCCGGGACTCCTCCAGCAGATCTGCCCAGAAGGGCGCACCGACCTCGGCTTCGAAATGCACCAGCAGGGCGTGGATGTCGTAAAGGTTTCGCAAGGCACCCTCCCACTCGGTCTCGGCGAGGAGGTGGGCGACCGCATGCAGGACCAGGTGTGGCGGCGCCAGGATACGCGTTCGCCAGCCGGACACTGGCTCGGTGCGGTCGAACAGCCGCCGGGGATCGACCCGCACTGCAAAGGTCTCGGGGAGAATATTGTAGTGCAGGTCGAGCGTGGTTCCGCGACGGCCGTGAACCAGGGGTGGCAACTCGTGCATCCACTCCCGGTAGTAGCGATCGTCGTATTCACTGTGGTGACCACTCTGCCAGCCCTCGAAGAAGAGCAATTGCTCGGCACGCTCGACGCTGTCGCGGGGAAAGAGCAGATCGATGTCGTGACAGACCCGGCCCGCGGCATGAGGCAGGCCGGCGATGAGATAGGCCGCCCCCTTAAGCGCCACGGGCGGTGACAGCCCCTGCAGAACCCCCTCTTCGAGTTGACGCAACTCCCAGCGCAGGGCCTCGGCCTGTGTCTCGGCAGCCCACCCGGCACCACGCAGGTGACGCACCACCGAAGGGGGTAACCGCTCCGCCACCCCCGCTCGCCGGGCCTGTTCCCAGAGCGCACCGAGTAGCGCGGTCTCGCGGCCGGCCGCAATGACGCCAGACCATCGGGCTTCCGACCACTCCGGCAGGCATCGGGGGTTGCCGAGACCGCGACAGAGCCATTCACTCGGTTCAGGCCGTCTGGGCATCGATGTCCCCCACGACCTGCTCCAAGTCGCTGTAGGTCAGATCCCAGGCATCGACCTGTTCGGCGACGTCCACCAGGGCATGGAAAGCGCGCCTTCCCAGGACGGGGTAGTTGAACGCATTGGCCGCGAGTCCCAGCAGCACCCGCCCGGGGCTGCGAATCCGCCAGCGCGTGGCTGCGCCGGCACGGTAGCGAGGGAAAATCACCCAACCCGGCAGGGCGGACTCGGTCATGCGGGTGACGCTCTCGGGCGGCGGACGCATGTGAACCACCGTCCCCTTGAGGGTGTCGTGGCACGGCGCACTCAACCAGGCATGCGGCGCAAAGGCGCGGATTGCTTCCACCGAGGCGTTCTTGAGGCTGATCGGACGCACTGGTCCGGTAACGCAACCCGTCTCCGGATCGAGCAGCGTGGTTTCATCGCTGAGCAGCCGCCAGCCGCGCTGGCTGAGGGCTGCGCAAAGAGTACTTTTACCCGATCCCGGAGGACCCGTGAGCACCAGCGCACGACCATCGCGCTCCAACGCTGCGGCGTGCAGAACCAGCTGGTGCCGGATCTGGGTCGCCATGCACCAATTCATGCCCCACTCCAGCATCGGGAAGGCCTGGGCGTAGGGCAGCGGGCGGAAGACCTCACGGTGCTCGAACAGAAAGCACACCTGGCGACGGTAGAAGCGTCGAACCCCGTGCGGTGCGCGGAGCTGGCACTGGAAGTCGACGAAACCACCCCCGTCCGCCACCGGGAAATCGGCGTAGAGCTGCCGGATTCCCTCCGCGACTCTGGAGATGGATGAGCGGATCCGCAGGGTCAGAGAGCCGGTCCGCAGGTCGAGCCCCGGCCCGGACAGGCGTTGTCGGACCTCAGCGGCCGGCATCCGCGCTACTTCCATCCCCGCTCCCCCCTGATCACGCCCCGCGCGCGCAGCCACTCCAGGGCTTCAAGCGCATCGGCATCTGCAAAGGGCGGATCATCGACGCCACGGAGTGTGGCCATCAGCGCTTCGGTGCCCCGAGGTCGCTCCTCTCTGGCCAGAATCCGGAACAGACGAGCCACCAACCCGGCCAGGCAATGGGTCTGTCCGGACCCAGCGTGGAAGATGACCACCTCACCGCCCAGATCCCGCATCTCCAACTCAACGCCGGCCAGCACCCAGCCTGGCGCTCCCCCGTCACGCGTAACTGCCCCAGCTTTGCTGGCCATCCATGGTGTTCTCCAGGAAGTAGTGGACCTGCGGGGCGGTGAGCGTATCCCCGGCAGCGGTGGTATAGGAGCCGGTCAACAGCGTGGTCGTTACGATGTCGATGACCTGCGCCTCGGTCAGGGGGAAATCCATAAGGTAGCGGGCATTGAGCAGCGTCGCCGTACCAAAGCGCAGCAGCTGCCTTTCAGTCATACCATTGAACTCGGCAACTCGGCTCTGCCCCGGACCCCGCACGGCGTCGTGCAGGGTCAGGTATTCGAAACCGCCACCTCTCCCCGGTCCGCCACCGGCGATCAGGGTATAGGACGGCAACCCGGGGAAACCGAACGAGGAATTGATCAGCTCCTCCCGTTGCTCGCCCCACTCCGGGTATTGCCGAGCCGAGGCCGGTCCCTGCCAGTAGCCCGGGGTGTAGCCGCCGCAGGGCTCAGGACCGTCCGGATGGCGGGAGACATTGGCGGAGACCCAGCCGGAGATCGTGCAATTAGCCGCTGCGCGCAGGGGCTGGCTGTGCAGTGTCAACAGCAGCGGGGCACTGGCGAGCGCCGCCTTGTTGAACCGCCTTCGGCTCCGCCCTGCACCGCCAAGCCCCTGGTCTTCAGGGGACTGCACAGAGTCACGAGGGACACGATCGACCATCTGGAAAGCTCCTCAGGGTTGAGCGGAAAACCACCGCCGAACGGCTCTCAGCCGGATTCGATCACGGCCTTTGCCGAACTATAGTACGTCCCGGCTGGGGGACACCGACCCACCGCAAGGCGCACCCGCCGGGAGACTCCTAGGACACCTTTAAGCAATCCTTATGCCAGGTTAATAGCCCTGGATAGGCCCATGATTTTTCGAGCTCTTTCAAACATACCCCGGGGCGGCGATATCCCGCTGTAAACCCTCTCGACAGCGGCACCCTTACCGCGGCACCCAGGCACGGAGGATGTAGGAGTGGCTGAGGCGACTCGCCAGACGCGGCGAAGCATCCAAGAGCCTGCGCAACCATGCCCCCTCGACCCACTCCTGCCCACGTGCCCAGGATGGCGGCAGCAAAGGCAACCAATGACATTCCAGGGGTTCGAGCCCCGCCGCGACCATTGCCTCGCGCAGCCCGGCACGGCGGTCGTAGCGCAAATGCGGCGCACGCCGCTGAAGCCGCCGACGCCATTCCGCCCACACGTGCGGAAAGCAGGCTCCATTCAGGGCATCGACCCAGACCTCACCACCGGGACGAACGACTCTTGCCATCTCCGACAGGGCGCATCGACGGCCCGCCACCGAGAGGGCCTGCATAACTCCGAAGCAGAGCACGCCGTCGAAGGTCGCCGCCGGAAACGGTAAGGCGCGGGCATCGGCAACCAGCCACCCCACCCCGGCTGGCGCACGATCCCGCGCCTTGCGCAGCGAGGGCTCGGCATAATCGACGCCGACGACCTCCCGCCCCTCGTTGTGCAGGTGCCGGCAGTACGTCCCGGCACCGCAGCCGATATCCAGCCAACGCTCGCCCGGCGGCTGGACGAGCGACCAGTGGGCGCGGAACTGGCGACTGCGCGCTGCCAGGCCGGTGGGGGTCCAACCGGCAATGCCGGCATCATCATCCAGAGCCGCCCCGCGGGCCGTGAAGCGGCGATACCACCGCAGCGAGAACTCATCCCTTTCCGCACCCATCGCCTTGCGGCCCCCCCGATCGGCACCTAACCTCCTCATTGAAGCAGCTCGCCAACACCTTGCCCGGCACGCAGTTCCTGCAGGGCGACAACCTCGGGGGAAGCACCATGGCCAGGGGCCTGCGGGATTGGTTACATTGGGCATTGATTGCCCCCCTGATGCTGGCCGCCGGCCTCTGCCAGGCCGAACTGCGCACGGTTACCAGCGGAGAAGAGCTCGCCGACGCGCTGCGCAGTGCCGCTGCCGGCGACACCATCGTGCTTCGCGACGGCGAGTACACCCTAAGCCGCCAGACACTGCGACAGAGCGGCAGCGAGCAGGCCCCGATCACGGTCCAGGCCCTGCTTCCCGGGGGGGCACAGATTCGCGCCGACGGCGTCACCCAGTTCAAGGTCTACGGGGCCCACTGGCACTTTCGCGATCTAGATTTCCAAGGCGGCGCACAGGCCAATCATGCGCTGCACATCGTTGCCGGTGCCGATCACACGGTCGTCGAGGGCAACCGTTTCCAGAACTTCCACGCTGCCATCAAGGGCAACGGCGAGGGGGATCCACGCCGTTTCCCGGACCACGTCCGGATCCACCGCAACATCTTCGTCAATGACGGTCCGCGGAATACACGCTACCCGCTCGTCCCCATCGACGTCGTCGGGGGCAAGGGGTGGCAGATCACCGAGAACTTCATAACTGACATTGGCCATGTGGCGGAACGGCGCGGGCGCAACTCCACGGCGGCCTTCGTCAAGGGCGGCGCCCGGCAGGCGGTCTTCGACCGGAACGTGGTGATCTGTGAATGGCGCCACCAGGGCGGACAGCGGCTGGGCCTGGCCTTCGGCAGCGGCGGCACCGAACAGGCTTTCTTCGATCGTCGCGGCTTGGAGTTCTGCGCCGACAATGACTGCCCCGAGGTGCGGGACAGCCGGATGACCAACAACATCATCCTCAATTGCCCCAATGGACCCGGCGTCTATGTGACCCGTTCGGAAAACGTGCTGATTGCCCACAACACGATCTATGACGCCTACGGGATCCAGGCCCGCTTTCCCCAAACCCGAGCCCACATCACACACAACCTGCTCACCGGCACGGTCTGGTCGCGGGATGGGGCCCAGCTAGAGGAGAGCCACAACCTATACAGCGGGCAGCTCGGCGTAGCCAACTATCTCCCGAGCATTCGCAATCGCCTGCCTGAAACGCAGGGCCACGGGGCCGAGTGGCTCGTGGAGCGCACCCTTACCGGCCTGGACTGGATGGGTGAGCGGCGCCCGGCCAAGGGCCTCGCCCGATTCGAGAACTGGATGGTGGCGCCGGCTTTCGGCAATCTCGCCCTGCTCGACGAATCACCGATCGTCGCCCGCGGTTCATCAACGTTGATCACGGACCACGACTTCTGCGGCCGACCACGTCGGGCACCGGCGGATATCGGTGCCCTAGAGTACAAGACCGATGTACCCTGCAGCCTGGAAGCGGAATTACAACGCCGTCATGGGGTGCTCTTCACCGGTCTGACCGCCCCCCCGGAGGCGATCCACCCCTGAGCGCTGGGTTCTGCCGCGACAGCGCACCAAGCAACCAAGCCGTGGTGACCGCTGCCACCACCGCAATCACCACCCCCGAGGTGTCCGGACGCCCGGTGACGAGGAAGAGTTTGCCCGCCTCCATACCGGTGGCTACCAACCCCGCACAGAGCGCTGCCATCAGGCCGAGTTGTCCGAATCGCTGAGCGGGGCGACGGCTGAGCAGCCATACGGCTCCCCCCAAGGGGATGTAGAGGGCCAAGTGTGCAAGGACGCTGCGCAGAGCGGCCCACTCCGACACGTGGTAGTGGGCGTAGAACGGTATCCAGCGGATCACGGAGCGGCGCTCCCAGGCCCACTCTCCCTCAAGATGGTAGGGCCCGAACCCGTGATGAAAAGCCACCAGGAGCAGTATGTAGCCAGGGCAGATCCAGACCAGCGCCCTGCGCAGCGGTTCGCGAGCGCGCTCGACGCCCTCAGCCGCGTGGCATAGCTGACGGCGGAGGCGACCCTCCTGAGCGGTCCGGCCTGCGGCGACCGCAGCCTCGAAACGGGGCCACAGCAGCAGCCAGAGCACACCGCCCAGCACCCCACCAAGGAAGTTGGCAGAGATGTCGGCGATTGCCGGATACCGGTACGGCAACCAGATCTGCAGAAACTCGACCACGCACGTCACGGCCAGTGCCAACAGGGCGACCCCTGCCACCACCACCAGGCGGCCTACGCGCCGGCGTACCCGCCAGCCGAGCCAGGCCGCCCAGAAGAAGCCCAATGGCAAAAACATGACGACGTTGGCGAACCACTGCGGGTAGTTGATACTGGCGGGCTCGGGCACCGAGATACTCAGGTAGATCTCCCAGGCCCTGGCCAGCGAGACCTCACCGAACTGGAACGGCAACAGCGTTAGATAGAGGATCCCGGCCAGGGACAGCCAGGCGCACCAGGCGAGCACCCTCGGGGACGGGAGAAGCTTTCCCATGAACGCGGCTCAGCACCTCCTCGCAGCACACCCTAACACCACGCCGGCTCCCCGCCCGGCGCCCTACAACGCCCGGAGAACGCGCCTTGCGGTCAGGGAACGTACAGTCGCGTGAGATTGTGCACCAAACGGCCGGCGAATGCTGCCGGGTGCCGCGACCAAGGGGTGAAACGGGCCAGCTGATAGGGGTCCGTGCGCCGACCCGAGACCCCCGCGACCATCGAGACCGCCGCCTCGAAGCCACAGGCCCGGACCATAGCCACATGGTGGGGCCCATAGTCCCGGCCTGGATGACCGTTGGGATAGGCGAACAGGCGTACGGGGCAGCCCAGGATCGATTCCAGTTCCTCCCGCCCCTGACCGATCTCCGCCCTAGCCCGGGTACGACTCACCCGGCTCAGGATCGGATGGTTACGGGTATGTCCACCAACCTCCATCCCTGCGCCCACCAGCGCCCGCAGCTGATCCCGTCCCATCATGGGACTGGCCACCGACACTCCGCTCAGCCCTTTTACGAGGGCCTCGACCCGCTCATTGCGCTCATCGTCGTCGAGGTGCTTGACGGCCTGGATCACTTCCCCGATTAACCGAAGACGATCTGCATCCCCCTCAAGGAGAACCCGTTGCCCAAGATCCGCGGCCGAGAGATCCAAAGGCCCTACCGGAACCCCCCTGAAGGCTTCGATGAGCCGGTCGTTGAACATCACGCCGCCGTCCAGATACCCCACGGCAATGAAGAAAGTGGCAGGCAGCTCCAGTTCGCGCAGGATTGGCAACGCCACTTCGCAGTTATCCGCATAGCCGTCGTCGAAGGTGATACACAGCGCTCGTGGCGGCAACCGATCCGCACGCAGCCGACGCACCGCCTCGGCCAGGGGCAGCACCTGGAACAGAGTCGAGACCAGCTCCATCTGACTCCGGAAAGCAGCCACCTCCGGGTCGTACGGGCGCAACGGGTCCGCTGAGGGAAGCACGCGATGATAGACGAGGATCGACAAGCGACCGCGCCATCCGCCTGGGGCAAGCAGACTCGCCATCGGGCGCAGGGCCCCGATCAATCCCGGCATTCGAACCGGCGGGCGGGCGGGCGGACGTGCCGGTGCACTACCCCACACCGGCGAGTCTCCGGAACCGTTCCCCTTCCCGACTTAGGGCCTCCCAGGTACCCGCTTCCACCACGCGGCCACGCTCAAGTACGAAAATGCACTCGCACGACTTAACCGTTGAGAGTCGGTGAGCTACCAAGATGATCGTCTTGCGATGGGCGAGGTTATGGACGGCTTCCATAACGGCCCGTTCAGTGGCGTTATCCAGAGCGCTGGTGGCCTCATCGAAAACCAGCACCGGCGGGTCCCGATAGAGGGCACGGGCAATACCGATCCGCTGTCGCTGCCCCCCGGACAGACGCATGCCACGCTCACCGACCCGGGTGGCATAGCCGTCAGCCAGTTCAGTCATGACGAATTCGTGCAGATTCGCCAGGCGCGATGCCCGCTCGACCGCCTCCGGATCAATGGCCTCCGGGGCCACGCCCAGGGCGATGTTCCCCGCCACAGTGTCGTCGGCCAGAAAGATGTGCTGCGGGACATAGCCCACGGCAGCTTGCCAGCAGCGGTGATTCCCGGGGGTCACGGGCACCCCGTCGACGGTGAGCTGACCGGTCTGCGGCTCGAGCAGACCGAGCAAAAGATCGATCACTGTGCTCTTGCCCGCCCCGGACGGCCCAACCAGACCGACGGTCGCGTTAGCCGGAACCTCTAGGTTCAGGTCCTCGACCGCCGGCCGGTTTGCGCCGGGATAACGGTACGTCACCCCCACCAGCCTGACTGCACTGCCCGGGACGAGGGGGTGCAACTCGTCCCCGGATCGAAGGAGCGGCACCGTGTCGGGGCGCTCACCCAGCTCGGCAAGCAAACGTTCAACGGCCGGCATGGTAAAGCGGATCCGACTGACCCCGTGGAAGATCGTCTGGAACGCCGGCACCAGGCGCTTGGCAGCCAGAGCATAAACACCGATAACCGGTAGCGCATACGCAAGCCCCTCACCGCCCAGCAGGTAGAGCACCAGCAGGATCACGCCACCGAAAGCAATGGCCTCGATGGCGTAAAGTGGAAGATCGGCAGCCACGCTGGCGTTGGCCTGGTGCCGGGCATAGTCCCGGGCGGCATCGCGATAGCGCTCGAGGTAGACAGGCTCGCGCGCGAGCAGACGAATTTCCTTGGCACCAGCGAACGCCTCCCCCACAGCCAGGAAGCGAAGCCGGTTGGCCTCCAGACGGGCGTCTCCGATACGCCTTAGCCAGGCCCGGACACCCATGTAAATGCCACTGTAGATACCGGCGAACGCGGCGGCTACGATCATGGCCAGCCACGGATCGATAACCAGCAATAGCAGCACCATGGCCACCACGAGCACCAACTGGCTGGCAACCCGCAGCGCCGGCAGAACCGCCCCTTCCACCACCTGCCGGGTCTCTTCGAGCACGGACTTCGAGAGCTCGGTCGAATTACGCCCGAGAAAAAACGCGTAGGGACGACACAGGAAATCGCCCAGCAAACGCTGCGAAAGCGCGTACTGGAGGCTGTGCGAGAAGTGCGTCGTCCCCCACACGGTCGCCGCCTGCAGCGCGTTGCCGACCATGATCAGCAGGAACGAAACGCCACCAAGGAAAACCAGGAACACTTGGGGGTCTGCAAACCCCAACCCGTCATAAGCCCGCCCGAGCCACTCGTTGCGATCAATGACCGATGGATCCCCGAGCACCGACAGGAACGGCATCACCGACGCCACACTGACTGCCTGAACCAAGGAGTTGACCACCACCGCACCGAATAGCGCCGCGGCCAGCCAGCGTTCACGGCGTGTGGTCAGAGAGAGCAGACACCGCTGGATCGAGTGCATACAAAGGCTTTCCTCTTCAGCCTGCGGCCTCACGAGGGGGCACAGCGGCGATGAGCCTGCGCAGCGCTCCCATGACTGGGAAGCTTAGTCGAGAGATAGACCACCGCAGCGGGATTCCTGTCCTATCTTTACTCAAGGCGCATCCGTGCCGACCCGGCCCGGGGCAGGGCAGCCGCGCCCGAGTGCCGGCCGGCATCGAGGAGCGACCGTCATTCCGCTACGCGATCTGATTTTCGGCGCCATTCTCGCCGGCCTGATCCCAGTGATTCTGGTCAGGCCCTGGACCGGTGTACTGGGTTGGTACTGGGTGGGTCTCATGAACCCGCACCGCATCAGCTGGGGGCCGCTGGCCGATGCGCCCCTGGCCATGCTGGTCGGCAGCGTGACCCTCGTGGCCATGCTCTACGCCCGAGAGCGACGCCTCCCCCCGGCTACGCCGGAGATGGTGCTCCTGCTGCTGTTCATCGGGCACTTCACGATCGTGACCTTCCTCTTCTCCTGGTTGCCGGACGACGCCTACATGCTGTGGGACATCCGCATCAAGATCATGCTCATGACCCTGGTGGCCATCATCTTGGTCACCGGCCGCGAGCGGACCACAGCGCTCATGGCCGTTCTGGCTTTGTCGGTCGGCTACTACGGAATCAAGGGCGGGCTGTTCGCCCTGCGCACCGGTTTCTCGGACATGGTGCTCGGGCCAGCCGGGACCTTCATCGGCGGCAATACCGACATCGGCCTAGCCCTGGCCATGATCCTGCCCTTGCTGCTTATCCTCGCCCGCCAGGTCTACCAGGGCCGGTTTGCCCTGCCCATCCGGGTCCCCGGCTGGGAGCGACTTCGGCGCCCCATCGGGCTGGCGCTCTACGCCGGCTTTTGGCTAACTGCTGCGGCGGTCGTGGGCACCCACTCGCGGGGCGCCTGGGTGGCTCTGGCGGTGGTCGCCCCTCTGCTCTTTCTTGGCATGCGCTTCAAGCTGACCATGGTCGCCTTGGCGGTCTTCGGTGTAGGCGTCGTCGGCGTCACGGTACCCGATCGAATGGCTGCTCAATGGGAGCGGCTTGTCCACTACGAAGAAGACGCCTCGGCACAGGGGCGCATCGAAGCCTGGAACGTTGCTTGGAACATCGCCAAGGAGGCGCCACTGACCGGCTCCGGATTCGGCACCCAGCGCCTGCCCGATGCCCTCTGGCTCAGTTACTACAGCGGTGACAACCCCGATGTCCAACGCCGGGCCGTACACAGCATCTATTTCCAGACCCTCGGCAACTTGGGATTCGTCGGTTTGGCTTTGTTCCTGGGTATTCTCGGGTTCACCCTCTGGAGCCTGACCCGGATCTTCCTTGAGGCGCGCAGGGCAACGCATACGCTTTGGATTGCCGAGTGGGCCTGGGCCATCGGACTCGGCATTGTTGCTTACGCCGTGGCCGGGGCATTCCTGAGCCTGGCTTATTTCGACCTCTACTTCGCCTTCGTCGCCGCGGCCATCATTCTGCGCCGCGAGCTGCGTGACGACCGCAGCTCCGCAACCATGCCGGTGCCCGCTGCAGCGCCGTCATCCCTACCTACCACCGAGCGACTCGGAGCCTGACCCATGCCCCGCCTGCTCCACGATCTGCTCCTGCACACCGCGACTCTGAATCCACAGGCCGTGGCGCTGCGCCAGGGCGCGCAGCGCTGGACCTACGCCGAGCTGGCCACAGCGGTGGAGTACGCTGCACGCGGGCTCAACGCGCTGGGTCTGGGACGGGACGAGCGGGTGGCAATTTTCCTCGAAAAGCGGCCCGAGTCGGTAGTCGCGCTGTTCGCAGCGAGCGCAGCCGGAGGCATCGCGGTCCCGATCAACCCCCAGCTCCGTCCAGCCCAGGTTCGACATGTCGTCAAGGACTCCGGGGCGAGCGTGCTGGTCACCTCAGGCGTTCGCTACCAGGAGTTCAAGGACGCGCTGCAAGCCTGCACGCACCTTCGCCATGCGCTTCTTACCGAGCCGCGCAGCGATCAAACCGAACCATCACTGCCCGCGATCCGCCCCTGGGGAGACTGGCCCACCGGTGGCTGCTGCCCGCAAAGGATCGAAACGGACCTGGCTGCGCTGCTTTATACCTCTGGCAGCACCGGCCGCCCCAAGGGCGTGGTGCTCAACCATCGCAACCTAGTGACCGGTGCCGAGAGTGTCAGCGAATACCTGGAGAACACCGCCGAGGACCGCATCCTCTGTGTACTGCCGCTGAGCTTCGACTACGGCTTGAGCCAGTTGACTACCGCCCTGGCCGTCGGTGCCGAAGCGGTGCTGCTCAATCACCTGCTGGCCCGGGATGTCGTCTGCGCAGTGGCACGCCACGGCATTACCGGTCTAGCCGCTGTGCCTCCGTTATGGGTCGAGCTGGCGCAGCTGGACTGGCCCGCCGAAGCGGCATCGAACCTGCGCTATTTCACGAACTCCGGCGGGGCGCTGCCGACCTCAGCCCTAGCCAAACTGCGTGCCCGCCTTCCCGGCGCCCGCCCCTTCCTGATGTACGGGCTGACCGAGGCCTTTCGCTCCACCTACCTGCCCCCGGAGGAGATCGATCAACGTCCCGGCTCCATGGGTCGAGCCATCCCCAACGCAGAAATCGGGGTCGTCCGCCCGGACGGCTCCCCGTGCATGCCCCTCGAGCCCGGGGAACTGGTTCACCGCGGCCCACTGGTCAGCCAGGGCTACTGGAACGCCCCGGAGGCGACCGCCGCACGTTTTCGCCCGGCACCCGGACGGCCCGCTCAGGCGCCTCTGGCGGAGCTAGCCGTTTGGTCCGGGGACACCGTATACGCCGACGCCGACGGTTTTCTTTACTTCGTCGGCCGCCGCGACGAGATGATCAAGACCTCCGGTTTCCGCGTCAGCCCGCTGGAAATTGAAGAGGTCCTGGACGGCCTCCCGGGGCTGGGGGAACATGCAGCCTTGGGGATCCCGGACGATCGGCTCGGCGAAGCCATCGCGCTGGTCGGCCAGACGGCGGGAGCCACGCCGGAGCAGATCCTCACGCGTTGCCGCGAACGTCTGCCTGCCTATATGGTGCCGACCCAGATACGCCTACAGACCGCCCCCCTGCCACGCAACGCCAACGGCAAGATCGACCGTGCCGGTCTACGTCAAACACTGAACGCTAACCCACCGGCTGCCGGAGAACGGTCATGACCCCCCATGTCAGCGACCTCGCCTGCATGGAGATCTTCACCGTCGTCAATGACCACCTGTGCGTCGGCGGTACCGACGTGGAGACCCTGGTCACGCAGGCGGGCGGGACACCGGCTTTCATCTACGGCCGGGCCATGGTGGACCAGCGCGTGGACGCGCTGCGAGCCCATCTCCCCGAGGACGTGCATCTCCATTATGCGATCAAAGCCAACCCGTTACCCGGACTGGTCGAGCACCTCGGTCGGCGTGTCGATGGGCTGGATGTTGCATCACTGAGCGAACTGAAACTCGCCCTGTCTACCGGAATCCCCGCACGGGATATCAGCTTCGCAGGGCCGGGGAAACGCGACGCGGAGCTTGCCGCGGCGATTAGCGCCGGGGTGATCCTGAGCGTCGAATCCGAAAATGAATTCAGTCGTATCCTGACTCAGGCCGACACTTTGGGGATCACACCGCAGATCGCCCTGCGGGTGAACCCGGATTTCGAACTTAAGTCGTCCGGTATGCGTATGGGCGGCGGGGCGAGGCCCTTCGGCATCGATGCCGAACAGATGCCGGATCTGCTGCGCGAAGTCGCCGGCTCGGGCGCCCACTTCCAGGGCCTGCAGATCTTCGCCGGATCCCAGAGCCTGCGCGCCGAGGCGCTGATCGCCACCCAGGACGCTATCTTTGACTTGGCTTACCGCCTGGCCGACCAGGCCCCGGGCCCTCTGCGCCTGCTCAACATCGGCGGAGGACTGGGCATCCCCTACTTCCCCGGTGAGCAACCGGTCGATCTGGCGGCCATTTCCGAAAATCTTCACAGACGCATGGCCGTTTGCCGGGAACGTCTGCCGCAGGCCCGGATCATCCTCGAACTGGGTCGGTACCTGGTTGGGGAAGCCGGGGTATACCTGACCCGGATCATTGACCGCAAGAGTTCCCGCGGACAGGTTTTCCTGGTCACCGACGGGGGCATGCACCACCACCTGGCGGCTTCCGGCAATCTCGGCCAAGTCCTGCGCAAGAACTATCCCGTGGCCATTGCCACCCGCATGAGGGAGCCGGAAGCCGAAATCGCATCAGTGGTAGGCCCGCTATGCACGCCGCTGGACATCCTCGCCGACCGGGTCGAGCTCCCCGTAGCTCAGGTCGGCGACCTAGTCGCCGTCTTCCAGTCGGGGGCTTACGGGCTGTCCGCCAGCCCGACCGGGTTCCTCGGCCACCCGCACGCGCGAGAGATCCTCATATAGGTCAAGTCACGCCGGAGCGTGAGGGGCACCACCCTACCAGCCGCGATACCGTGGCAAGCAGCGCATAGCACCATACCCGCCAAGCCATGGGATTGCCTATCAGGGCTCGATAGAAAGATGGAGCTGCCAGGCGCGCATTACCAGCCCAGAAGTGCTGGTAAGCAAAACGGAAATGGAGGGCGGCGCGGCGGCGACGCAGCGCACCCGCCCCCACCGCCCCTCCCTCCGCGTCTGTAGGCCCCCACCGGTCCAGGGCGCGCTCCAGGATCTCCAGTTCGAAATTCCGCGCGCGCGGAGTGCGGGTGGCGTTGCCCGGGTGCTGGCGATACAGGGCCATGACATGGGCAATCCGGCGGATCGGCGTTTCCCGGGAACAGCGCAACCAGTAGTCGTAGTCCTGACCGAGGCGCAGGGTCTCGTCAAAGTACCCGACCCGCTCGAACAGGGAACGGCGCAGCATCACGGTCGAGGTCCAAACCCAAGCCGGGCGCAGGAGTAACCAGGTGTAGAGCCACCCGGACGGGTAATAACGCAGCTCCTGCATTGGCGGGATACACGGCCGCCAACCGGCGGCGGCATCTTCAACCTCCCAGCGCGCACCGCGGGCGCACACGAGCTCGACTGAAAGGTGGTCGGCCAGCACCCGCTGCTGCCACGCCAGCTTACCCGGCAACCAGACGTCGTCCCCGTCCAGGAAGGCAATGCACTCCCCGGCGGCAGCCCGTAAGCCAACGTTGCGGGCTGCGGCGGCCCCGGAACCCGGCTTCGACGTATGCAGCACCCGCACCGGTTCGCCGTACGAGGCCGCGATCGCTGCGGTCTCATCCGTTGAGCCGTCGTCAACGACCAGAACCTCCAGACTGTCCTCCTCCTGGCTCAGGACACTGTCGATGGCCTCGGCGATAAAAGGGGAGCAATTACGGGCCGGCATGACCACAGAAACTCGCGGGACGGAGGGTGTCATCAGACAGACCTCGGAGGGTTCCTAAGCAAAAGCGTAGCACCGATCTATATTCAGGTAGGGCCGTTCATCACCCGGGCGGCCGGGGTGAACAGGTCGGGGGAAGGGCTTGAAGGCACTGGCAGCGAAATCTGTGGACACTAGCCCGACGTCCACCGAAGGAGGCTGGGCGGCCGTGGCGGACGACTGGGCCGCGCTGGCCAACCGTTCGGGCTGCTCACCCTTTCTCGACCCTGTTTGGCAACAGGCCCTGGCCGAGACAAGCCCGGTAGAGACCCTGCCGACCTGGCTCACCCTGGAAGGCGGTCAGCCGACGATGGCCATGCTCGGCAAGGGGCCCGGGCGGCGGCGCAGCCTATTCCGGGCCCGAACGCTATGGTTGAACGAAAGCGGCGATCCGCAATTGTGCCAACTGCTGCCTGAGCACAACGCTCCGCTATGCCCAGCGGGCGGTGAGCTTCAGGCCCTGCGACGACTGATTGTCCACTTGCTGGAAGACCGGCGCGACTGGGATGAGTTCTCGCTCGGCTGGATGGACGCCCATCTGGCCGAACGGCTTCCTAGGCACTTGAATGATCTCCCGGTTCGAATGCACGAGGCCGGCCGCACTCCCTACTACTATGTGGATTTGTCGGCTTACACGGACCTGGACGATTACCTGGCTAGCCGGAGCCGCAACACCCGGCAGCAGCTCCGGCGGTCAATGCGTGCCTACGGCGGCCGCGGCGCACTCGAGACCTCCATAGCAAGCTCCCCCGAGCAGCATCGGACCTGGTTCCGGGACTTGTGCCGTCTGCACAAGGCCCAGTGGCATCGACGCGGCCACCCCGGGGCTTTCTCGGCTGCGCGGGTAACCAACTTCCACCGCGTCCTTTTGGAGCGCGCCGCAGGAACTGGCCTAGTGGAGTTCATGCGCATCCAAACCGCTGAGGCAACGGTCGGTTATCTCTATAACCTGCGCAGTGGCAGCGTCGTGTACAACTACCAGAACGGTTTTGCCTACCGGACCGGGAATCGCTACAGGCCTGGCCTGATCTGCCATGCCCTGGCTATCGAGCACGGAATCGCCGCCGGCACGCGCCGCTACGACCTATTGATGGGCGACAGCCAGTACAAGCGCAGCCTGGCCAGCGATTGCGGGGAGATGGTCTGGCTGCTGGTCCAGCGTCCTCGGCTGCGCTTCGCCGCTGAGCGCTTGGGACGCCGGCTGCTCGCACCGTGGCGGTCCGCACGGCGCCCCCCCTCAGTGACCGGACGATCCCACTCATGAGCCTGTCAAGAACCATCACCCGGCCACGCTCGCGCCTGATTCGCGTGATTCGCCAGGGCATCCGGCATTTGCTCCCCTGGCGTCTCGCCCGGCCTCTGCTGGAGATCGCCGACCTGGGCCCGGGCGGCCCCCTGCGTTATGCCCGCTGCCGCTTCGCCCGCGAGCGGGTCAGGGACCTGCCCCACTCCCCGCCGCAACACGGGACGATCCTGCTGCTCTGCGACGGCAACATTTTCCGCAGCGCCTTGGCCGAGGCGCTCATGCGCCGTCAACTTGCGGAACCGTGGCAGCGGCGGGTTCTTTCAGCGGGTCTGCGTGCCCGTGACGGCAAGCCCGCCGATCCGCGCGCCCGTTCGTTCGCCAAGGCAATGGGGCTCTCTCTGGAGCAGCATGGGGCACGTCAACTGCGCCCCGAAATGATCGACGACGCCGCATGGATCCTGGCGATGGACGACTACAACCGCGCGCGCCTGCTCGGGCTCTATCCACAGGCCAGGGAGCGACTCTATCTGCTCGGCGCCTTTACCCAGGGTCTGTCACCGGGAAGCCGCTGGCCACGTATCCACGACCCCTATCACTGCACCTCCGGGACCGAGCGCGATGCCGCCCTGCAGGCAGTAGTCGGTGCCGTCGACGGGGTACTGGCCCGCTTGCCGGGCCCGTGAAGAGGCCGTCGTGACGGATCGCATCCCTCGGTACGCTGTCCTCGACAGCAACAGCCTGGCCCGGTGGCCGGGCCCAATGCCGGCCTCGGTGCTCGACCGTCCCGAACTCGTTTTCACCGAACGGGCCCGGCAGGGGATCACCCTGATCCTCCGCGCACTGAACCTGCGCGCCGGTGAGCACATCCTCCTGCCTGCTTACCACTGTACGTCCATGGTAACGCCGGTGCTGCAGGCAGGCGCTCGGGTAAGCTTCTTCCGCGTCCTGGCAGACGGTACCGCGGATCTAGATGACATGTACCGGCGCCTCCAAGCCCGGCCACGCGCTGTCCTAGTCTCGCACTACTTCGGCTTTCCGCAACCAATGGATCAGATTGTCCCGCTTACCAAGCAGGCGGGCACAGTGCTGGTCGAAGATTGCGCTCACGCGCTGTTCGGAAGCATCGAAACGGGTGCGCTGGGCAGTTTCGGGGACTACGCCATAGCAAGCCCATGGAAGTTTCTGCCCGTACGCCTCGGCGGATGTGTAGCCCGGAACAACACCGCGCTCCCGGCGATCCCTAAGCCACCATGGGGCGGAATACGCGGCGAACTCCGAGACCTCCTCAACACGCTGGAGCGAAGCACCGAACACGACCGTCTGGCCAAGTTGCGCCCCCTACTGGCGCCCCTGCACTACCGCAGCCGGCGTCGGTTATACCGGGCCTCCATGGCCGGGCCTGGACGCCCCCCGACTGGACCGGAAGAGCTCTCCGGCGGGGAGACCGCGCCGCTGCGCCTGAGCTATGCAGCCACTTGGATCATTCGGCATACCAATCGCTTCCGGGTCGGGGCGCAACGACGTGCCCATTACCTGCGTCTGGCCCGGGCCTGGTCCGATCTACCGGGGGCGCACGCCCTGTACCCGGACCTTCCGGCGAACACCATCCCGCAGGTCTTTCCCCTCGTGACGGAGAAACCTGCCGAACTGGCCGGGGCCCTGGCCGCCGCCGGCATCCCGGTCATCCGCTTCGGCGGAGAGCGCTGGTCCGGCACCCCGCCACGCACCTGCCGCCACGCCGAGCGGCTCTCGGCCAGCGTTCTGCAGCTCCCCTGCCACCAGTCCCTGCAGAGCCCCGAACTCGAACGGCTTATGCAGACCGTCCGGTCCGCCTTGGGGGCGGCAGCCCGCCCCCGCCCCGATAAAGCCCCCGGCCACGAGGCCCACGACCATGCCCGAAAAGACAAGCTGGCGCGTACAGCGCCAACCCGCTGACGCCCCTTTACCTGCCAGCTGGGATACGCTCAACCGCGCCGCATGCCGGGACCACCCCCTGCTGGCCAGCCCTCTGCTGGAGGCTGCCTTGCGCCACTTCGGTCGCAAGACCGTTCACCTGGCTACGCTGGAAAACGACCGCGGAGACTGTCGGGGACACGCGCTGGTGACCCCGCTGAGCCGTCTACGCTGGGGATTGTTCCACCCGAGCCAGCTACCCCTCGGCCCGATCCTACTCGACCCGGGTCTGGAATCGCCAGCCGAGGCCTTGAACAGCCTGCTCCGAAGCCTCCCCGGCGCGGGGGCACAGCTGGATCTCACCCAGCTTGACCCGTGGTATTTTCCGCTCGGCATGGACAGCCCACAGGCCGAAGTGGTCCCCTACGTGAACACGGTCGGGATCACCGTCCGCGGGAGACGCTACGAGGAGTATCTTGAGCAGCGCCCACGCAAACTCCGCTCCAACCTCCGTCGGTATCAGCGTCGCGTTGCCGAGGCTGGGCTGGTGCTGCACCTGCGGCGTGACGATACCCCTGCTGCCGTGGCCGACGCTGTCAACATCCACGGCCTGCTGGAGAGCGCTGGCTGGAAGGGCCGGCAAGGAACTGCACTCCACCCCGATAACGACCAGGGTCGCTTCTACCGCGACTACCTCTGCGCAGAAGCCGCCCGCGGCCGCGCTTGCGCCTACCGGCTACAAACCCGGGGCCAGACCGTAGCCACCTGGCTGGTGGCTTTCCGAGGGCACCAGGCCATGCTGCTCAAGACGGCGTACGACGAATCCCTGGCGCGTCTGGCCATCGGCCGACTGATGCTGGCAGAGACACTGGAGGATCTGTTCCGACAGGACGGACTGCAGCGGATCGAGTTCTACACCAACGCGAATGCCGACCAGATGGAGTGGGGCACCGACAGCCGCGCCATCCAACACCTGAACTTCTATCGTCACGCCGCACTTCGCCACGCCTGGCAACTCGGGCGTCGCCTGAGACATGGTTTACGAGCGAGGCGAACGGACCAGGCGGCCGCATAACTGATGGACCAGAAGACCGACGGCTTGGCCGGTGTCCTGCAGTGCCGGCCACGGATCGCCCCAGGCCCAAAGCGCGTCGCGGGTGCCATTGACCGAATCCAGCACGGCAACACCCAGGTCACGGGCAAGCCCCCCACCCCCCCGCTCGCCGTCCAGGCTTTCCCGAAGCACAGCCGGCAAACGCTGTAGCTCACCGCCAAGCCAGCGCATCCGCCGCCCGATTGGGTATGTCGCCGGCGGATCCGGTTCCTGCCCATGAAGCCGTTGCCAGGCGTAATAGGGAAAATCCACGCCGCAAGCGATGGGCAGGGCCATCGACCCCCAGCAGCGGCCATTGATCTCCATCAGGACGCTATGGCCAGTCGCCGGATCACGACGGAACTCCACCATCGCCAACCCCTCCCAAGACAGTGCCCGGAGCAGTGCCACAGCGCGTTCCACCAGAACCGGATCCGGTGCCTCGCTCACACTACGAACGGCGACACCACCCCCCGGCGGCAGTTCCTTGAGACGGCGGTGCTGGAAAATCGCCAACGGCCGATCCGCGTCCATCAACACTTCGACCCCCACCCCCTCCCCGGGCACAAAACGCTGCACCAGCCACTCGCACCCCGCCCCCCGATGTGCATCCAGGAAGGCGAACAACGGCTCAGGACCGTCAAAGTAGCGCATCCTTGCTGGGTTCGGCCGCCCCCGGTCGCGCGGCTTCACGAAGACGGGGAAGCGCATCGCCCCACCTTGCCGCCGGAAGTCTTCCGCACTGCCCACGCAGATACTCTCGGGGATCGGCACCCCGAGCGACCGAGCGACCGTCAGGGTGGCGCCCTTATCAAGCACCCGGGCCGCAAGAGCGGCCGAGGGATACATGCGGTGGACCCGGGATGCCAACCGATCCTCGCAACCGCTCAGGGCCGTCAGCTCCCCATCGCCCACCGGGATCACGGTATCGATGCCCCGCTGCTCAATGACCGCCAAAAGGGCCGCCGGGAACGCTTCCAAGGACGATTGCCCCGGGCCGGGCAGCTCGATGTACCCCCGGAGGGAACGGCTGCGAGGCACCCGTGGCGCGCTGAAGAACCCGCCTGCGTATACCGGGATACCCCGAGCTGCGAGGCTGCGGGCGACCGGCACCGTAATACGCGGAAACCCACCCAGGACCAGTGCTGCCGGACCAGCGCTCACGCTGCCCGCTCGCGCGCAGGCAGAGCAGCCACCCAATCCCCGGTCCAGCGTGCAACTTGATCCCGCCAGACGCCACGAGAGAACGTGTGGTTGGCCTCACGAAGCTCGCGTACCTCGACGCGGTCCTGCCGCAGCAGCCCCCGCCAGGCACGGGTGGTGGCAACAACATCCCGGAATTCGGCAGCGGTCAAGTCATTGCCACTGAGGATGAGCAGCACCGGACCGCGGAAGCGCCGCCAGCCATCCGCCATGCGCACGGGCAGGGGCAACTTGGCTGCGTCCAAGCCTTCGGCCGGCTCATGGCGACCGGTTCGGGATCCCGCTACCAACGTGCGCAGCAAACCGGAGAACGCGCGGAGTGGCTTCACGCGACGCTGCCCTAGGTCCTTCCAGAAACCGGGACTGGCCAGACGGCGCAGGTAGTAGTGTCGCAGATACGCCCGTGCCAACCCGGCCTCCGTGCGCACCCATGGGTTCAGCAGCACCAACCCGACAACCCTGGGATCTTGCCAAGCATAGAGCAGACCTGCGGAAGCCGCATCGCACAACCCCCACAGCACCACCTCCTCAAGTTGCGGCACCTGATGCTGAAAGCGGTCAACTGCTATGCGAATGTCAGCCTCAACCGCCTCGAACCCCGGCGACTCGCCCTCGGCATCCCCCATGCCACGGTAATCGAACCGGAATACGGGGACCCCCTGGGCAGCCAACCCACGTGCCAGCAAGACGAATTGCCGGTGACTACCCACCCGGTACTGCGGCCCTCCGACCACCATCAACACACCTCGGCGCCCCTCGGCTCGATGGCAGATACCGAGCAGGGACTGTCCGTGGACCTGAAAGACAACGGCACGCTCATCCACGTTTAAACCCTCACCGTTGTGCCAGCCACTGGCGAGTCGCATGCACAAGTGCCGGCACTTCGGCGATCTCCTGGGTGCTCCAGAACGGCTCTCCGTCGATCACCAAGGTCTCGACAATCGTGCCCTGACCCTGCCACTCCTCTGCCAGGCGCCGAGTGGCCGGGGCGACCCCGCAGGCCGCATCCCCCACTTCCAGCCACAAAACCGATCCGTGGGTACGCAGCAGCCTAGCCCGATCCAGGGCGACGGCGAGGGCCGGCGCCAGGGTATAGCCGGCGACCTCGATCGATTCACCAGAGGCCATCCGGTCGCGAAGCCCGCTTGTCGTCTCAGCGCCACCGTCGAGGCGTTCGACCGCAACCCGCATGCGCAGGAACTGGGTCAAAAAGACATCGCCGCGGAGCACCGGTTGCCAGAGCACCGCAGGGGCATCAACGCCCTGCCGGTGGAACATCTCCGTGAGTAGCAAACAGCCGCTTCGCAATCCCCAGCCGACTGACTCTCCCGGAAAGCGCTGCTTCAGCGCACGCCAACTTTCGGCCAGATCGGCCAGCCAGATCTCCCAGCGGGCATCGGCGAAGTCACCGCCGCTATCACCGCAGCCGTAGTGATCGAGGAGCAGAACCGCCCAGCCGTCGGCTGCCAACGCACGTGCCTGCATCGCCGCCATGCGGCGGGCCTTGTTGAGCTCCTCGGCGAAGGGGTGGCAGTAGAGCACCGCTCCGCGCGGACATCCGGAAGCCGGACGAAACAACAACTCGAAGACGGGACCCGCGCAGCCGGCCCGAAGCCCCGCCTCCAGCCAGGGCTTAGGCGGCCGCAAGCTTGCTATCGATGAAGTCGACAAGACTGCCCACCGTAGTGAAAGTCTCGGCGCTGATCTCGTCATCCTCAATCACCACGCCGAATCGGTCTTCCATCGCTGTCAGTACCGTAACGACCGCCATGGAATCGAGTTCGGCCAGGGCACCGAGCAGGGGCGTCTGGCGATCGAACTCAAGTCCGCGCCCTCCCAAGCTCAGGCTGCTATCCAGGATGCGGTTGACCGTCTCAAGGCTCGACATCATCGCCCCTCTCCCAGGTTTGCCGGCAAACCCGTCGGTTCGCTGCGCCGTCTCAATGGATAGTAGCAGCGGTGACGATGATTGCCGGTGGTTCACCGTCCGCAGCCTTGAAACTCATGCCCCGGGCGAACGAAAACGTTTGCGCTAGAGTTCAAGAAACCATTCGGCCCCTGCAGGCCGCCCATCCCTCAGCGCGGAGCATCCATCAGCGTGGTTTCCCGCCTCCCCCCGAGACTCCGGCGCCTCGCCCATGACCTGCGGCAGCTCGGTCTGGCCACGACCGCGGCCGTGCTGCTCGATGGGATGGCGCGTCGTCTCCGGCTGCCGGTATCGGCAACGCGCTATATCTTGTTCGCACAACCGGTGGCACCAGAACCGCTGCTCCCGGCAGCCCACCTCCACGGGTACACAGTCCGCCCCCTCCAGCCCGGTGATCCGGCCTTCGAGTACAGTGGGCGCCCGGAGGCCGAGATTCTCGCCCGGGCCCGGGCCGGCGCAATCTGTCTGGGCGCCTTCCGTGACGGTCTGCCGTGCGGCTTTATCTGGTACTCCCTCGGTCCCTATGCGGAAAACGTCCATCGCTGCACGCTGACCCCTTCCCCCAGCGGTTGTACGGCACTCGATCTCGATATCGTGATCCCGCCGCGCTTCCGGGGATCGCGGGCCTTCGCCGCGGTCTGGAGCGCAGCCCACGAGCGCTTGAGGCAACAGGGTGTCACCTGGACAGTCGGCCGTGTTGCCGCCACCAACCTCGTCTCGTTAAGGGCCCACGAACGGCTGGGCGCACGGCCGATCGGCAGCATGGCGATCCTATCCTTACCGAGCATGGAAGTGCTGATCGGTGGCCCAAGCCCGGGCCTCCATGTCACCCGCGCGGGCCGGCCTTCACCAGTCTGCGTCCTGGCAGCTCCGCAGATGTCTGCTTGATCATGAGAATCCTCTTTGTTTCGACCCTCAGCCACATCCCCCAACGCGCAAGCGGGGCGAATAGCTGTATCGATGAAATGGCACACGCCCTACAGGAACGCGGTCATGAGACGGCGGTGCTATGCGCCCTTAAGCCCCGGGGACCGCTGTTCTGGCGCACGCGCATTCAAGCTGCTCTGGCGGGGGAAAAACCGTTTATCGAAGACCACCGTCTCGGCTATGCCACCTATCGCGGTTACGATCCCATAAACGGTATCCCGGAAGCCATCGAGCGCTTCCAGCCCGAAGTCGCCGTCGCCGAGGTTGGTCAGACGAGCCGGACAGCAAGGGCCCTGATCGAGGCTGGTCTCCCCTGCGTTGCCTATCTGCACGACACCACGCAGGACACATTCGCCATTGATCCGTTCATCCACCCTCGCCTGCTATACATCTCCAACTCTCTTTTTACCCAGTCGTTTTTCCGGGAACGCAACAACCTTCTCAGCGAAGTGATTCGGCCCCTGGTTCACCCGGAGCGCTACCGTGTCCATTCCACCCGTGAGGTCGTCTTGCACCTGAACCCTTCCCCCAGGAAGGGAATCGACATCACCCTCAAACTGGCACAACAACGCCCGAAAGTCCCGTTCTGGATCGTCGACACCTGGGGGCTAGACAGGCGACAACGTGCCGACTTCCGCGCCCGCACCCGGCGGCTCAGCAACGTGCGAACCTTCGCCACCACCCGCGATCCCCGACCGCTTTACCGCAGATCCCGACTCATTTGCGCCCCGAGCCAGTGGATCGAGACTTGGGGACGAATGGCGACAGAAGCCCATCTCAGCGGCATCCCGGTCCTGGCCAGTCTTTCGGGCGGTCTGCCCGAATCCGTGGGCCCGGGTGGGCTGCTCCTGCCCCCGGATGCGCCGATCGAGCACTGGCTGACCGCCCTCGATCAACTCTGGTCAGACCCAACCGCCTACGCGCAGATCGCCGCGCGATCGCTCGCTTATGCCGAGCGCGCCGAGATCCAACCGAAACACATTGTCGAGCGATTCCTCGAATCACTGAACCGCGTCCAGGCGACTCCGGCTCAGGGCATCGGCGAGCAGTCGCTCCACCCGCAGCCGGGATAAGCGCGTCATCTGATCCGCCTCCTGGACACAGAGGCAACGGATTCCCGCATTGCAACGTACCCGCTCCAAAACGCCCAGGACAGCGTCGTCGCCATCGAACCGACCGTGGACATAGCCCCAGTCGTCCCGCCCCCAGACGGCTGCTCCCCGCATGAACGCGGCATTAGCTACCAGATTGGGTATGGTCATCTGCTCGTGACTGCGGAACCGATACGCGATCTGGTGTCTCAGAGACGACTCCTGCGCAAAACAATCGGCGAGAACATCCCGGAAGAACGGATACGGAGAGTGGGCACACTGGAACGTGATCTTGCGCCCGAGAAACTCCCGTTCGCGCCCCGGCTTGAGGTAAGACGCCTCACGCTCCACCCCGCCCGCGCCCAGCAGCGCACTCACCCAGTTCTCGAGGCGAAACCCGTAGTGGAACCGCCCGCGCCAGCGTGCTCCGGCCGCCGTGAAGAAGGCCTCTCGCGGCGTGGGACGCAGGACAAAGATATCGTCGTTGAAGTAGAGGAAGGCCGGGGCGAGGCCGGGTATCCGGTGCAGGACCGCCTCGATAGACTTCGAATTGAAGACCGGCAGCACGTCCTCGAACCCGCGGAAGATCGTACTGTGATCCACGACGGCTAGGCCGAGCCCCTGGGCCACCTTGTCACTGAGCCATTCCGGACGCTGCCCGTCCGTGACCAAGTGGATACGATCAATCCAGTCCATATGCCTGCGGATCAGGTGCACGCAATAGTAAAGCTCGAAGGAGGTGCGAAACCGGGATTCGTCCAGACCGGCGGGCATCCGGCCAGGCTCAGCCAACTTGGCGTAAGCGGCCCGTTTATGAGCGTGACCCGGATCGTCCCCATCCACCCAGGTAATAACAGCGTCGATCATCCTGCCCGACCATCGCCCAAAGCCGGACAGCCCCCACCCGATCCTGCGGATGGAACACGCCTGGCACCGATCTCTGGACCTGCCAGCTCCAGCTCGCGGAACGCCTGCACGATGCACTGCATCGCCGGCTGCCACCAGAGATATCTAGGTTGCACCGTCCACCGACCCCACAGGGCTCTGAGATATCCCCCGCGGCTCAACTGCGGGGCCCCCCGAGCCAGCATGGCACCCTCAGCCAGCCGCGCGCCGTAGAGCCGACGCCGGCTGCGCCGATTGAGATCCCGGGCTGTGACGCCGTATGCCCCATAGGGGACGCCGCGGTGCGCCGGATAGGCCCGGGCGATAACCCGATCGTGCAACCCAACTTCGTCCTCGGCCCTGCCCTCCGGTCTCCCAAGGCCCAGCTCAAGGATCGCCGGATCCAGAAACGGCAACCCGACCCTGGAGCCAACCGGCCGCAGGGCAACCGGGATGAGCGCAATCTCCCGGCGGGTGCGGTTCCAGAAACGAAACGAGCGTGCCGGGCAGACAGCGTCCACGTGCCGGGCCAGCTCTTCGCGGATTGCTGCCCGAGCCTGCGCCGCGGACCAGCGCTCCGCCCAGGGCCCCTGCAGCACCTGCCCCCAGTCCCCACCAGCCGCCAATAACCGATGCGCAGCCGCATCGACATCCCCACGGCGCAGGGCTTCGGCAAGGCTCGCGCTGAACTGCAGCCCGTTGAGAAGCATATCGCCCCCCAGACCGTCGAGATACGCCCCCCGTAGCCGCGCAGCGACCGCCAAGTACCAAGTATGCTCGTCCGACGCAAAGTGCGTCCGTCGATTCTTTTCGGCCTCGAGTGCCCCGTCCAATTCGTGTTCATCCAGGCAGCCAGCCTCCTCCAGGGCAAGGCCGAGGCGCGCGGCCAGACCGGCAGCCACACCGAGCTCATTCTTGAACAGGCGATGGCCGCATACGACACGCTCGACCGGGACTCGCTGACGGTGAAGCTCCAGCAGGATATGCCGCGAGTCGCGCCCCCCGGAAAGGGGCAACGTCGCGACTCGATCGGGGGCCCGGGCAGTGATGGCCTCGGCAAATGCCGCCTGCGCCAACCGCTCGAGACGATCGCCCGCATCGCGGACAACGCAGAAGCGCGGGTACCTCACCGCGCCATCCGCCGCCGGGGGTTGACCCGGTGACCACGACCACCGCTCGCCGGGACCGAGGACATAGACACCCTCGACCACTGTCTGGTTAGCGCAGAAATAACCCAGGCGCAGGAACACCGCGATGCCCGAGTCATTGGGGCGATTGGGGGTGGCACGGTGGCGACAGAGCTCGGCGAGGTTGTCGGCCACGATCACCCCGCCCTCCTGAAAACCGTAAAACACCGGGATCATGCCGAGACGATCCCCCCACACCTGCAGACGCCCCTCGCACCAGGACCACCCCGCTTCGAGCGCCCCCCTCCTGCCGGAATCCTGGTCGACACTCTGCCGGTGACGATCCGCACCGCAGCGCGAGCCGCCCGGCTGGATGGCAAGGTAGGCCATAATCCTGGCAGCCTCCGGTTAATGGATTCGAATCCGGGCCAGCCCCTCCGGACCGCCCCAGACGTGGCCGTGGAAGCTGGCGTAGTCCGGATAGCGCCCCCCTGGATCGCCGCTCAGTTCCCGGCAGAGGGCATAGAGCTTGCGCCGCTCCGTATCCACGCGGGCCAACGCGGCGGCGCGGACTTGTTCAGGCGGTATCCGTCGGCTGAGAATCTCGCGCACGCCGTCGCGAACGGCCTTGGCAGTGGGCTTGACGATTACCGAGTAGCGCGGATCCAGAAAGACATCCCGCCCGCCCAGCGAAGGGGTGGAAACCACCGGCAAACCGGCGTAGAGATACTGCATCATGCCGAGCATCGCACCCTCCTTGCGGGACAGGGCCAGCCCGCAGCGGCTCGCGCTGACTCTTCGACCGATCTCCTCCGGATCACTGATCCAGTCCTCGTTGAACGCCGCCTGACGGATGGCAGGCTCGAAGGCGTGCAGGTCCCACTTCCCGGCGGCATTGCGAACATCCGGCCAGAAGTAGGTAATCACCTGCAGCGATTCGACCAGGCCCGCCAAATGCAGGCGTTTGTAGGGTTTCGCCGCAGCAATGTAGACGGCATCCCACCGCTTGGGCTCATCCCGAATCCGGAAGGCGTGCTCGCAGACGTTCATGTTCTGGCTGATGAATCGCGAGCGCAGACCGCAGAGGCGTGCGATGCGATGCTCCCGCAACGAGTTATTGAGCAGGATGAGGACCATGTTTCGCCGGCGCAGTGCTCGCGCCTCGCGCAAGTAACGCCATACACCGCCGAGGCCGAGATACCACATCGGATGGGCGAGGAGATAGCCGGTATCGGTGCCCCTGTGATCGAGATAGCGCCAGTTGGCGGTACCGATGGAGAGGTAGATGGCCGGATCGGATTGGATCCGGTAGATTGCCTGCGCCTTCATGAGCGGGTGACTGCTCCCTCCGGCCCGTCCGATCCGCACCCTGACAAGCATAGCCGCCCCCGGCGGACTTGCCGTCCGGCTCTGCCCACCCGGCAGTTGGTCGCATCCCGGCCTGATTCGCGGCTCACGCATGGCCACGCCCCGATCGCCGCAATAGTATAAGGCGGGGCCGCCGCCCCATCCCCGACCGACATGACCAGGCAGGAGGAGCAGCCCTACATGCGTCAGCGCTACGATCGCCCCCCGCACCCGGAAGGCCCCTTCAACGCCGACCGCGTGGCCGATAGCGATCCCCCCGAGCAGCAAGAGCTGGGGGCGTTCCAGGAGCGCATGCGGGTGCGGGCCCGGGAGCGCACCCTGCTGTTCCTGGGTGCGCTGGGGGTTGCCGCCGTCCTAGTGCTGGCGACTCGCCACGAGCCCCAGATCGCAGGTTTCATGAACGCCAGCGAAGAGGCAGTGGGAGTGGCGCTGCTGGGGCTGACGATCGGCGCCATCGTCCTCTGGGGATACACCCTGCACCAGCTCATGGACCCGATCTTCGGTGATGTCCTGGGGGCGCGCGGCGACCTGGAGGTGATCGACCCCGATGTACCCGATTATCGCCGGCTGTTGATCGTGGCGGCGCTCATCAACCAGGCGGCCACAGGCTACTTCCGCGCCCTGCGCGAGACCTGCGACCGCGAGGTCCGGCTCGGCGATCTGCGCGCCTTACGCCAGTATCTGCGCCAGCTGAAGAACCCCAATCTGGCCGGCGCCGCTGCACCACCGTCCACCCCCCAGGACGACTGGGAGCGGGGCTACGTGGTCTGGTCGGAACACAGCTACCGGTTCTTCCTCGACGAGCTGGATACCCTGGACTACATCGAGTTCCTCGACGGGGAGCTGGAGGGGGTCTCCCTCTATTTCGGCCGACCGGGGGAAGGGAGCTTTCCCTACAAGATCATCAGCTGCCCGGACTCGGTCCTGGAGGCCTTCGGTAGCCGCAGTGGCCTGGAAGAACGGATCGACGAAGAGCTTGAAGATGTGCTGGAGGTCTTCGGCGGCTGGGGGCAGGACCTGGTGCTCTACTAGGTCCCAGGATTGTTCCTGCGGCGGTCAGCAACAGGGGGCTGACCGCCGCCGAATGATCATCCGAACACCATCGGATACCAGAAGAATCCGACGATCGTGCTGATGCCGACGACCACAAAGGCGTGAAGCAGCACTCGGCGGTAGCCCAGATACATACCGAGCAATAGCCCCAGCGTGGGCAGGAACACGGCGCTCAGATAGGCAACCACCATCAGCCAAGTCGGCACCGCCCCCCGTCTCGCAGCAGTTTCCGCCATTGGTCATGCACTCCCTGAAACGAAAAAAACCCCCGATCGGCGGACACTGCACGTGTGCGCTGAGCGGGGGCTCATCTCGATGATGACTGACTGGTAGCGGGGGCAGGATTTGAACCTGCGACCTTCGGGTTATGAGCCCGACGAGCTACCTGACTGCTCCACCCCGCAACTGGTGACGCGCATTTTATGCACCGAGCCGCCGGGCGTCAATTCACCATGAGTACCGCGGCAAGTCAGGGAGCGCACGCCGCGATACCGGCTAGACTCCTTTCAGGAGTCGCCTGTCCCAGCACCACTGGAGATGGAAGATCAGCGTGCCCCTCCCCATGGAAAACCACAACGTCGGCACCTTCCCCTTCCGGGCGGAGGCCCTGCCCGCTGACATGGAGCAGGCTGCCCGCGGCATCTCGGCACTGTCGCTGGATCTGTTCGACACCTTGCTGTTTCGTGCCTACGGTCCTCCGGGGTCCGGTTATCTGGCTCTGGGGACAAGAGTGTCCGAGGAGGGGCTCATCCCCTGTACGCCGGAGGTGTTCGCTCGCCTGCGTCAAAGTGTCGAACGAGACTGCTGGCAGCGCGAGGACCGTGAGCGCACTTTTACCTTGGAGACCATCTACGCAGCCTTAGGCCGAGAACTCGGCCTGACCGAGGAACAAATCCCCCCGCTAATCGATCAAGAACTCGCGCTGGAGCGCATTGCTCTGCACCCCTTGCGCAGCTCCCACGCTTGGATCCGGCTAGCGCATCTTCGCGGGGTGCAACTGGTTTACACCTCCGACACCTACCTCCCGGAAAGTTTCATTCGCGCCGTACTCGCCGGTCACGGTCTGCTCCCGCAAGGGGCACGCTGTTTCCTCTCCTCGCATTACGGTGCGACCAAGCACAGCGGGCGGCTCTTCGACATGGTCCTGATGGAGCTAGGGCTGCCCGCCCACGCAGTCCTGCACGTCGGGGACAACCCATACAGCGACGTACGGGTTGCCAGGCGCAAGGGCCTACGCACCCTCCACTTTCGAGGGGGCCGATTCAACCGCTACGAATCCTTGCTCGCAGCGCACCACTGGGATTCGAACGGACTCACTTCCGTTCTTGCGGCCACGAGCCGGCGTATCCGCTGCAACCATTCGCCGGACGTACAACCAGGTGCCATCGACGCGGTCACCGGGGTAGCGGCACCGCTGCTGACGGCTTACCTGGTCTGGATTCTGCGCCGTTCAGAGGCTCTGGGCCTGGAACGAGTCTACTTCCTGGCTCGGGACGGAGAGATCCTCGCGCGCATGGCCCAGGCCCTTTATCCGCGCCTGGACACACCCCTGGAAGCTCGCTACCTCTTAGTCAGCCGCCGGTCGACCAATCTCGCTGCCGTCGAGCAGACCGGCGAAGCGGAGCTGGCGTGGATCTTTCGGGATGCGATCGGACGCCCGCTGGGGGATATCCTTGAACTTCTCAACCTTCCTGATACTGAAACAAGGACCGTCGCCGAAACCCTCGCCGATCCGAATATCACCGCGCGCTCGCGGATCGACGAGCGCACGCTGGCGACCGTACGGCAGCTTGCCGAGGACCCCGCCTGGTCCGAGCGGATCCTTGAACAAGCGACCCGACGACGGGCCGCCCTGCTCGCCTACCTGCGCGAGCAAGGGGTGCTCGATGGCCACCGCATCGCCTTTGTCGACCTAGGCGGGGTCGGCAGCCAGCTGCGTGCCCTGGATACACTGTGCAAGCAACACAGCCCGAGCCGGCCCCGTTTCTTCGTCGCCGGCCTGGAAGCGTCCAGCGATCCCGACCACGAATGGCTGGAGCGCGTGGAGTGTTTCCTCTACGATCGCCAGCGTGGAGCAACCCCACCACCCCCGCGGGGACTCAACACGGCGCTGCAGCTCTTCTGTACCGCGACGCACGGATCGGTCTCTGGGTATACCCCCACGGAAAACGGCGTTCAGGTTCACCTTGATCCGCCCTCACCGATCGCGCATCAGTGGGACGTTGCGGGTTTCCAGAACCGCCTTCTGGAATTCGTGGCCACCCTCCCCGCGCAGGGCCCCCACTTCGACCCGCGAGGCTCGGCCCGCAAGGCAGTGCTAGGAGCCGTCACCCTGCTGATGCGAACACCAACCCGCTGCGAGGCCAAGTATTGGGGACAGCTGCCCTTTGAAGATGGCCGCGCCGGTAACGCGGCCACGCAACCATTAGCACGCCGCTACACCCTGGCTGAGGTCGCCTTGCGCTCCATCGACGGCTCTATCCTCAAGTGGCGCTTCCCCAGCCTTGCCTGGACGCACTGGCCGGAAGGATCCCTGCAGTTGAGCTCTGTCGCGGTCCGATGGTGGATGCGCGGCCTGGAGCGGCTACGACGCAGCCTGGCAATGATGCGCTGACCCTGGCGCGGCGAGACTACAACGCCCCGCGCCCCGCCAGTCGCCCCCTCACCAGCCACAGCAGTGAGATCGGCAGGTGGACCAGCAGCCAGGGGTCACGGCGCAGCCATCGCCGTGCCGCCTCGAGCCGTTGCCTCTGGCGCAGCCGGCGCAGCAGTAACATCCCGCAATAAAGCCTGCGCCGAGCAAGCCGCCGACGCACCCATGCCCGCTGCGCCGCAGACAATCCAAACAGGCTGACGATCCGCTTCTCGAGCAGGACACCGCAGAACGCGACCTCCATGGCACGCGGTGCGTCCCAGCCGACGGCACTCGCATAGAGGTTCACCCCCTGCCCGTAGCGAGCCTCGACGTGTGCAGAAACAACGAAGGCATCGCTGCTACGGGCCAGATTTAGCCAGAAGACCCAATCCTCGTGGACACGCAAATCGGCTTCGAAACGCAACTCCGAGTATTTCGACCATCGGAACACCACCGTCGAGGTACCCACGAAGTTGTTGCGCAGGATTCGGTCGAAGACCGCGCCACTGACCTCGTAAACATCCGAACATCCGGGCACGGGCCGGTGCTCCTCAGGACGGAACTGTCGGTACAGGGCGAAGAAATCCCTTCGCCACCCGGCCCGAATCAGATTAGCGCAGTACACATCGTAGCCGCGGCCGAGGCAAGCGACGGCGCGGGCGAGATGATCTTCCGTCCAGACATCATCCGAGTCGAGGAAAGCGACGTAGTCACAATCCGTCAGCACCTCATCCAAGCCCCGATTGCGTGCGGCAGCCACCCCGGCATTCGTTGTCCTTAGCAGCCTGACATTCAGGCCGACCGGGACGCCCCCTTGGGCCAGCACGTCTTCAGCCGCCCAAGGCGAACCGTCATCGACGACGATCACCTGCTTGAGGAAAGGGCCGCGCTGCGCGGCCACCGACTCCAGGGCTCGCACCAGGCATTGGCCATCTTCCTGGAAGTATGGAATGACAACACTAATCGAAACCGCCACCCCGACTCCTCCTCCCTGAAGGGCGCTCCCGCTCCACAATCCACCTAAGAGTGTAGTCGCGGAGCCGGGGTCGGCTGATCGATTGTGGTACCCTCTTCGAGGGTGCTTAGAGGCCGGGATTGACGCCGCGGATGGAGCCCGGTGCGGCAGCGGGCTGCCGCACCGGCCTTCATGCGCTACTCAGACGCTGTAGTACAG